>JAIROL010000241.1 GCA_031257565.1 Tannerella sp.
TTGGGGTATCGACTGCGGAAAGACCGAAATGTGAATTTCTTGGATTACTTTCAGTCATGTATCGACAACTACACAAAGAAAAACATGCGTATGATGCAGATTGCCCTTAGCCGGTTTAAAGACTTTCTTCGGGAAAAATATCTTGTGTATGAATCCAATATTCGGGCATAGCATCTGACTAAAGATATGATGGCGCAATTTGTCGAATACCTGCAAAGTCGTAGTGTAGGCGAAGGGGCAAAGAGTATCTACCAACGCTTTAAGAAAGTTATCAAGTCCGCTATTGCGCATGATGTAATGATTAAGAATCCGTGCGACGGCATTCAATGCAAGGTAGATGACCGGATTTCGCGAAAGGATGTGCTTTCGTTGGAAGAAATACAAGCTCTGATAAATTGCCATTACGACCATGAAAATCCCGAAATAAGGCGAGCGTTTATCTTCTGCCTGTACTGCGGATTGCGGTTTTGCGATGTAAAAGATTTGACTTTCCGAAACGTGGATTATTCCAACCGGCTACTGAAATTTGAGCAAAACAAGACCAAAGGACATTCGGCGAGCAGCGGTGTGGTTATTCCTCTGAATGACGGATTATTATCTTTGATAGGCAATCCGCCGGAAGACGGCAATTTGGACAGTTTTGTTTTCACTCTGCCCTCTTACGAAAGCTGTTGTAAATCAGTGAAACGTTGGGTAAAACGAGCCGGAATAAACAAGCATATCAGTTGGCGCTGCGCCCGACATTCCTTTGCTGTGAATATTCTGAACAATGGGGCGAATATCAAAACAGTTGCCAGTCTGTTGGGGCATAGCGGTTTGAAGCATACGGAGAAATATACCCGCGCTGTGGATAAGTTGAAAGAGGAGGCGATTAATAGTTTGCCGGAATTGAGATTATGAATAGCCTGTCCTGTTTTTTTACGCAAAAAACAGGACAAGACATTAATCCATTTTGATAACTAAAATGCCAACTTCCAACATTTTTGCAATGCATTGAAAACAATTAGTAAATCTGTTTCAAACTGCTGTTGAGTAATATTTTCTCCAATATATTTTGCCAATTGTTTTTTCTTATGACCGTTCATGGCATCAACTTCTTCTTGTGTTTTCCGCCAATTACCATAAGCGCCACATTGTTGATTTGGATAGCATTGTTCAATATCACGTTTTGATAAAATGAAAACTTGTTGAATGGATTTAGCCGATTTACAGAGGTTTATGATTTGATTGACTGCAATGTGGGTTAAGAGATATTTTATTTTCATACAGCAATCAAATTATCATTGTATTATAAACAATAAAAGGGGGCGCTTGCAAAAAACGCAAGCCCCCCGCTTCTATATCGTAAAATCTATTCGTAATTATAGTATTATCTAAGCAAATCAGTAAATGATGTATTATTCATATATTTGGCAAATTCCAAATCTAACGCAGCCTCTTTAGCCAAAGAACGATCTTTGCCGATAGCGGCTTTCATATTGTTCACTACTCCGCCGGAATCGTTGGTACGTGCAGCAACAATTGCTTTCAGATAATCCGTCACGGCATCTGCATCTTTCACTTCGTTCAATGTCCGAGCAGCCGTACTGTAATCCTTAGTCAGTATCTGGGCAAGAGCGGCATTATTACTCTTTGTTCCCGCAAACGAACTAACCGCTTCGGCATAGTCGCCCTGTTTAAGGTATAACAAGCCAAGAGCTTCGCCAAGTTCAGGAATATCAGAAGCGCTGCCGAACAATTGCTGCGCCTTGTCTTTATCGCCTTTGAGTAAAGCAATAAGTCCCAGATTTACATTTGCCTCGCTGTTATTTTTAATAGAATTGGATTTGTTGAACAGTTCTTCGGCCTTTTCATAATCGCCTGCGCGGAAGCGTTCCATACCAATGTTGTTCCATGTACGGTAATCGTTCGGATAAATACTGCTTGCTTTGGTATAGATTGTTTCTTTTTCAGCTTCGTTATCCGTTAAAGTAGCGGCATATAACAGCTCTTCAATCGTAAGGCTTCCTGCGTTACTTTTTGCCAAAGAGGCAATTTCATCATCAGATTTTCCGATAATCTCTATATTAGCAGTCAAACGCGAACGACGTAATTGCGGAAGAATTTCATCGGCCAATGATTTAAATACGGTAGAAATATTTTTGATTTCGCGTTCTCTTTCTTCCGGATCTTTATACATTGATAATACGCGAAGAACAAGGTCCTTATCCTGAAGGCTCGATTTAGACACCAAATCACGGAATCCTTCCCAGTCCTGAGCCGTATAACGAGCGTCAACAGGAACTTCTATCTTACGTTTTTTAAGCTCTCTGTTTAAATAATTTGTCGTATTGGATTCACGACGTTCCGCTAAAGCGTCATTCAGTTTCACTCCTCCATCAGGTGATGCATACGCGGAAATTTCAACAGACACATTCTGATTAGGAGCTTCATTTGCATTTTCAACAAGGTCTTTCCACTCTTTGACGTCTTCTTTGTTAAGTTCTTTTGAACGTAATTCAGCCTGTTGGATTAAGAACATAATATTAGCGTCATAAGCCTCTTTTATAATGCGCTGGAACTTATCTGCTCCTATTGCAGGATTAGCAGTTGCCGCATCCGCCAATGCAGACGTAGCGATCACGCCTTCAGCGATCTTAATATCCGGAAGTTTAACCGTCTTATTCTTGATCTTTGCTTCAAATGTCAAATATAACTCCGATTTTTTCATCGCCGGTTTATATTCGTATTTCGAACGCATCGTTGCATTCCCTCCGGAAGAATAAGATACAACCTGATTATTGGCTTTGACTTTTTCGCCCTGGAAGGTGTAGGAAGAGCCCCACGTTTCACCTGTAGCATAACGAAGTACAGGGGTTACCGTAACTACGGCATTTTTATTAAACCATTTCGCCGGAAATGTAGCGCCGATAGTGACGGGAACTTCGCCGCCTATCGCTTCAAGAGGTTGAGGATCAGCCTTAATATACTGCTCCGACAAAGGAGTTAATTTTCCCGAACATGCCGAGAATACAAAAATTGCAGCTAGTGCAAAAAAAGGTAAAAAGATCTTTTTGTTCATGACAGTTAACTTTTAAAATTGTTTATATTATCTATTACTCGATTATTTCGTTCTATTTTGTATTGCTGCGCAAGATGACAGCGTGCAAAATTAAAAAAAATATTTCATAGAAACGCTAAAACAACAGAAAAAATTATCAAAAAAACAGTACTTTTGCATACTCTTTTAAAAAAAAATGATGATTTATCACACAAGCGCGCCTAAATCGCTGAAAACAAAAGTATTATTACCATCGTCCAAAAGTATAAGTAACAGGGCGCTTATATTAAATGCTTTATGCAATCATCCGGAGAAAATAAATAACATATCTACTTGTGACGATACGGAAGTTGTAATAAAATCCCTTAACAAAGACCGTAAAAATATAGATATTGGGGCGGCAGGAACCGCAATGCGTTTTCTTACGGCCTATCTTTCAGGGCAGAAAGGAAGTTATACCCTTACCGGAACGGAGAGGATGAAAAACCGTCCCATCAAAATCCTGGTCGACGCCCTTCGTTCTGTGGGGGCGCACATTGAGTATGTTGAAAAAGAAGGATTTCCTCCTTTGCATATCCGGGGACAAACATTGAAAGGAGGAGAAATATCTCTCGACGGAAGCGTCAGTTCGCAGTATATCTCCGCTTTGTTAATGATTGCGCCGATTATGACAAATGGCCTGCGTCTTCATCTGACCGGAAACGTCATCTCCGGACCGTACATAAATATTACCATCCGCCTGATGCGTCTGTTCGGAGTAATCGTTTTTGAAGAAGAGCAAACTTTCACTATTCCGCCTCAACAATATTCTCCGGTAGAAAATTTCACCGTAGAATCCGACTGGAGCGCCGCATCCTACTGGTACGAAATGGTTGCATTATGTAAAAACGATAATGCTGCCGTTTCATTATCCGGATTACTGCCTGATAGCTTACAGGGCGATGCTTCCATTGTAGCGTTATTTGACAAACTGGGCGTCAAAACCACATTCACTCTTTCAGGAACCATCCTTACAAAAAAACGGCAACCTGTCAGCAGTCCGTTTATATTTGATTTTGTATCTATGCCGGATATGGCGCAAACGGCAGTCGTTACCTGTATAATGCTAAATATCCCGTTTCGTTTCAGCGGTTTGCAGAGCCTGAAAATAAAAGAAACAGATCGTCTTAATGCGCTAAAGACCGAATTGCATAAGTTAGGTTATCAACTCGAAATACGCAATGAAAATACGCTTGAATGGAATGGAAAAAGATGCGAGGCAGAATCTTCGCCCGTTATAGCAACCTATCAAGATCATCGCATGGCAATGGCATTCGCTCCCGTTTCATTATGTACGGAAAACGGAATAAAGATAGCTGATCCGGAAGTCGTATCGAAAAGTTATCCAACGTATTGGAGCGATTTAAAAAAAGCAGGCTTTGCTATAACCGGCCTGTAAGTTTTATTTTGCCGCTTATTTACCTGTAAAATTCATGTTATGCTTTATTTACTTTACGGAATCATCATCTTAGGCATTATAACCGCTCTAATCGGCTACTTTGGTAACCGTAAACGGCAGCAGACAGATAATTATAACGCCGGAGCGGTCAATGACGAATCCATGCCCGGCGCTACGTCTGACTGTTGCGGGCAGCACGAAGTATGTGAGCGCGACAGTCTGCCGGCGGCAATGAATAAAGAAATCGAATATTACGACGATGAAGAATTAGACGTATATTGCCATACCGCTTCCGATAAATATGGCGAAAGGGAGGTTAATGAGTTCAGGGAAGTACTTTACACCTTGCCGGAAACCGAAGTGGCCGGCTGGATACGCAGCTTGCAGCTTCGTAACATAAACTTGCCCGATCAACTCAAAGACGAAGTTTTTCTTATCGTTGAAGAACAATACAAAAATTTATGAACAAAACTATATGGATATCTTACAATATACATTTTTTCAAAATGCTCTTTGGGCAAGCCTGCTGATAGCCATAGCATGTGGTATTGCAGGGACATATATCGTTTCCCGTAGAATTGTGTTCATCAGCGGAGGCATTACGCACGCATCATTCGGCGGACTGGGAATAGGATTCTACTTAGGAATAAATCCCCTGTTATCGGCCCTCATTTTTGCCGTATTATCAGCTTTCGGAGTAGAATACCTCAGTCGTTCGGGAAACTATAAGCGAATACGTGAAGATTCCGTGATCGCTGCTATATGGTCCCTTGGCATGGCCACAGGCGTCATTTTCATCTTTTTGACTCCCGGTTACACCCCTAATCTTTCAGCGTTTCTCTTCGGGAATATCCTGACCGTGTCCAAAAACGATATTCTCTGGATGTCAATGCTGTCGGCAACCCTTGTTCTGATCTATTCATTAGGCAGAAAAGTGATTGTTTACACCGCTTTTGACCGCGATTTTGCATTTACACAAGGTCTTCCTGTACGATTTATTGAATACATGATGATGCTGTTCATCGCTGCAACAATCGTCCTGTCAATCCGCTTAATCGGCATTATGCTTCTGATGAGTATTATGACCATACCTCAAATGACAGCCAATTTGTTTACGTCAAACTATCACAAAATAACAATAACAAGTTGTATATTAGGACTTTTAAGTTGTATTTCCGGATTACTTCTATCCTGTTTTTTCAACATTCCATCCGGAGCGTTCATTATTCTCGTTATGATAATTATATTCCTGATAGCCAAAGCTATCCGGGACATTCTTATCCGCAAGCGTTAATTAACTGCATTGCTAATTTCTTAATCAATGCAATAATATACTGTTTTTTCAGTTATCTTATAGATAGTGCGTACTTTAGTTTATGAGCACAGAGATAAAGAAATGGCTTTATATACTGGGTGCAACGGTAATGATTATCGTTGCATTTGGTTCATGCGGCGCCAGAAAAAACACTGCGCCAAGTCGTTTCTATCATTCGTTGAACTCCCGGTATAACGTCTATTTCAATGGAAAAACATCGTTTGATGAAGCCCTGAAATCCATGCATGAAGGATATAAAGAAAACTACACGGAACAAATTTATATGTTTCCTGTAAGCGGTATTTATAAAGAAGAAAAAAGTACCGCCGGCGGACCCTTCGATCGTGCCATCGAAAAGGGAAACAAAGCAATAAAGTTACACTCCATAAAAGAAAAACCGCCCCGCAAAGCCGGTTGGCAACGTGATCCCAAACAAATAAAACTACAAGCGCAGGAAGAATTTAATCCGTTCATGAAGTATTGCTGGCTGCTGATCGCTGAAAGTCACTTTTATAATGGAGATTATCTGACGGCTGCTGTTACTTATTCTTATATAGCGCGACATTTTGCTACAAATGAAGAACTTGTCGCCGAAGCGCGCATAGGACAGGCGCGGTGTTATACGGAAATGGAATGGTTTTACGAGACAAATAACATCCTGAGAAAACTGAGTGAAACCGGTATACCGCCAAAATCACAAAAGAACTATGATCGTATGTATGCCGATTACCTGATAAGAAGCGAACAAACGGAAAAAGCAATACCCTATCTGCAAAGTTCCATCAAATCAGAAAAAAACAGACGTCAGCGTTCACGTATGAGTTACCTGCTCGGACAACTTTACATGAATAATGATCAAAAGGAACTTGCCTACCGGGCATTCGGAAAGGTTGCCTCGTCAAACCCTCCTTACGAAATAGAATTTGCATCACGTATACGTCAGACGGAAGTTTTTACCGGAGGAAATTATGAAAAAGTCCTTAAGATGCTGCGTCGGATGTCCAAAAGCGATAAAAATAAAAACTTTCTGGATCAGGTATATTATGCAATGGGAAATGTTTACATGACTCGGCAGGATACCGCCAAAGCGATTGAAAGTTACGCCGAAGGTATTGAAAAAAGCGCACAAAACGGAATGGATAAAGCAATCTGCCAAATCCGCCTCGGCGATATCTATTTCACACAAAAAGACTACCTTAAAGCGCAACCATGCTTTAGCGGCGCACTTGCAGGCTTACAAAAGGAATATAAAGATTATAACCGTGTGGCGCGTCTGTCGGAAACGCTTGACGAACTTGTCATTTACGATGAAGCCGTTCACTTACAGGACAGCCTGCAGGAACTGGCCCGCATGCCCGAACAAGAACGTCTTGACGTTATCGACAAAATTATCGCGCAAATAATTGAAGAAGAAAAAAAGGCTGAAGAAGAAGCTCAAAAAGAAGAATATCTTGCTAACCAGGCGTCAATCGGTTCGGATTTCAATCAAAGGAGTAATATGACAATGCCGACGACGCCGACAGGAGCCGGAGGCAGTTCCTTTTATTTTTATAATCCACAGGTTGTAGCGCAGGGAAAAACGCAATTCCAGAATAAATGGGGAAAGAGAACGCTGGAAGACAACTGGCGCAGGAGAAATAAAAAAGTAACCTTGTTACAAACAGAGGAAGAACAGGAAGCATCCGAAGAAATACCGGCCGAAATGTCAGAAGAAATGACGGCGCTATCCGATTCTCTGCAGGCTGTACAGGACACGCTCGCATCAGATCCTAAATCCCGTGAATATTACCTGCAACAAATACCGCTTACAGAAGATGACATTGAAGCTTCCGACATTATTATAAAAGACGGATTATTTAATATAGGAATGATCTATAAGGATAAACTCGAAGATATGAATTTGTCGGTCGAAACGTTTGAAGAACTCGATCGTCGTTTTCCTGAAAACTCTTATCGTCTCGACTATTATTATCAGATATACCTTATGGCTTTGCGCTATAAAGATATGGCTCTTGCTGAAAAATATAAAAACAAATTGCTTTCGGAATTTCCGGAAACCGATTATACGATAGCGATCTCCGATCCTGACTACGAATACAACATACGTATGATGGACTCTGTTCAGGATTCGCTGTACGAAATGACTTATGAAAGTTATCTAACAGAAGACACTTCTGCCGTGCGTCGTAATTATCTGGAATTCAGCGAAAAATATCCACTTGCAAAGTTAATGCCTAAATTTATGTTTTTGAACGCGCTTACCTGCGTACTGGCCGGCGACGCCGAAGGTTTCGGAGAAGCGTTGACTAAATTGACCGAAAAATATCCTGACGCCGATGTTACGGAATTGGCCAACGAAATGTTGAAAGGCTTGCTTCGTGGGCGTAAGTTAATGCAAGGTAGCTTTTCTACCATGACATGGGATCTGCGTTTCGGGTCCGGCGAAGATGGCCTGGCAGCTTATGCAGACTCTGCACGCATGTTCTCCGCAGAACAGGAAACGCCACACAGAATGTTACTTATTTATACAACAGGAAGTGTTGATCGCAATCAATTATTATATGCGATAGCAGCCTACAATTTTGCCAATTTCCGGATTAAAGGATTTGACCTCGGTTTCGAAGAAATCGGTTCATTAACAATATTTACAATCCGCGGATTTGATAACCTGAGCGAAATCGTCGATTATTACCATCTAATATATGGAGAAAACGGATATGCGTCCGCATTTGATGATGTTGTAACGCTCTTCCCGCTATCCGACGAAAATTACGATATCCTGATGCGTGGAAAAACGCTGGAAGAATATATGAGATTCTTCGTCGAGAATTATGGCGAAGTAGCGCCTGATCTTGTTAGTCGCTGGCGTGTTCGCGTCAATACGGACAGAAAAGCGATCGAAGACGAACAAGCAGAGGCAAATCCTGCCATCTCTACGGAAGATACCCTCTCTGAAGAGAAAAAAGAAGTTTCACCGGCAAATCAAATGATTAAACAAAACAAAGAAACGGAAGAAGCGGAAAAAGAAGATATTCAACAACCAACCGAACCTGTCGGTACTCAAGAAAACGCCATTTCGGAAAAAACCGAAAAAGCGACGCCTGTAATTGAACAACTCAAGGTGAAAGAAGAATTAAGCGATACTACTGCAATCGAATCGAAAAAGGAAAGAACGGTCAGAAAAAGGGCAAAAAAACAGAAAGAAAAAACATCCGGAAAAAAGACAGAACTTACTCCCGAAGAACAAAGAATCGTAGACGAACTTTCCGAATCTTTGGAAGAAGAGGAACGTCCTAAAGCAAAAGGAGATAATATCTTTAACAGACTCTTCAAACGCATCAAAGAAACAAATGAGTTTAAAAAGATTGAAGAAGGAATAAACATAGCGAAAGAATTGGCGGCAGAAGAAGAGTTGGCAACAGACAGCGCCCAAAAAGAAAAGCCGCTTGAGAGAGTCGACGGCGAACTTACTTTCGACCAACTCCAGGAAATACGTAAACACGAAGCTGAGGAAAAAACCTTACAGGATACGGAAAAAGCCCTATCCAAAGAAGAAGCTAAAAAGGCCGCTGAAGATCTGAAAAAACAACAGGCTAAAGAACGGGAACAGCAACGCAAAGAAAAAGAAAAAGCAACAAAAGAACGCCTGAATCAGCAGGCTAAAAATCGTAAAGAAAAAGAAAAAGAACGCAAAGCGCTATTGAAAGAAAAAGATAAACAACGCAAAGCCGCTCAGAAAGAGAAAGATAAAGCGAGAAAGGCCGCACAAAAGGAGAAAGCTGCCCAAAACAAAGCTCCCCAAAAATCAAAATAGAATTAAAACAGGCTGATAATCAGCCTATTTTAATTCTTGTCTTCGTACTTCATCAACCCCTTTAACAGCATAAAGATACGAAACAATATCCTGTAATTCCCGGGCTGAATGAACAGAAAAATTAATCGTACAATCAACAATTTCATCCATGGTAATTGTTGTCAGGCCCGATATGGACAGTTTCAGTCTTTCGGTAACACAATCAATCAGATCGCTGAGCAAATGATAACGGTCAACGGCTTTTACATGCACGCATACAGGATAAAGAATATCCATATCCTCTTCAAAGCCTATCTCCACAATTGTGTCGCCCGCCTTGGATGCAAGAGAAATCGCTTCATAACAATTGCGTTTATGAATAATGATCTTCTTATCGCCCGACTGGAAACCTATCAACTCGTCGCCCGGTAGCGGATGACAATGCGAACAACGTTGATAAGGAATCATTTTCATTTTACGTAACCGCAACTGCAATTGACGCTTTGCTTTATAAGTCAGAACATGATTCAACCAGTCAGGCTTCGGAGATATATTTTCATTAACGCCTATTTCTATACAATCGCCGCGTTGCAATACCGTTTTTACGGAACACAGTTTACCATTTATACGCGCATACTGAGCGCAATCGCCGATCGAACTGTGAATCTCATAAGCAAAATCCAACGCAGTAGCGCGTTGCGGCAATATAATACCATGCCCTTTAGGGGTAAACACTCTGATATCGTCATTATAAAAATTAGACACCACATTCTCGATAAAACTACTTTCCTGAATATGAAACGAGACGTCCTTCAGCACAGATCTGAATTTATTAATCCAGTTGTCAATATTACCGTCAGTACGGTCGGCTACGCATCCAAGCCTGGAATTACGAACCATCCGCTCCGAAGAAAGATGTATTTCCTCCCATCTGCCCTGTTCATTCAGCAGTTTTATATGAAAACTCTGGTAACCGTTTTCTTTCGGACTATCAATATAGTTCGATATACTATTCGGTTTTTCTTTGAAAACATCCGTCAGTAATGAATAGATATGAAGGCATTTATTTTTTTCCGAAAGTGAAGTCTCATTCGGAAAGATAATCCGGATGGCACGTTTGTTATCCAGATGTTTAAAGTCCATTCCGAACTTTTTCATCCGTAGCCACAAACTATAAGGGGCTCTGTATTCGACTTCCAGCTTTGCGGAAATACCTTTTTTCAACAACAATTCACTAATCCTGTCCGTAAAAGATTTCAGTTGTTCACGATTATCCTCCTCTTCTTTTTTCAAAGCATTTTCTAATGCTATATACTCCTGGGGGCATCTGTAGCGTAAACTAAGATTCTGCAACTCCGTCTTAATATGATACAATCCGAGCCTGTTTGCCAGAGGCGCGTAAAAATAATCTGTTTCTCCGGCAATTTTCATTTGTTTGTTGGCATGCATACTCTCTAACGTGCGCATGTTATGAAGCCGGTCCGCCAGTTTAATGAGTATGGCGCGTATATCATAATGGACCGAATCAAGCATCTGTTTGAAATTATCCAGTTGCTTGGACATCTCATAATGTTCCTTTTTTTCTTTTGTTACCACGCGTACCAGGAAAGCGACGTCATCCCCAAACCGCTTCCTGACATCTTCAACGGTATAAGAAGTATCTTCCACCACATCGTGTAGAAACGCTGCAATAATCGAATTTGCTCCCAATTGTAATTCTTCGCCGATAATACGAGCCACGGCTATAGGATGAATAATATAAGGGCCGCCGGCATTTCGTTTCTGCGTCTTATGCGCTTCGCGTGCAAATCTGTAAGCAGTCCGAATACGCTTCATTTCTTCCGGCGTCATCCTGTTCTCTATTGCTTTGAAAAGGAAAGAGACCTGTTCCCTGATCTGTTTATTAAAAGTATCCATCGTATTCTTTTTTTTTCTGAAGAATACGTCAAATTTAGAATATCCTTTTCCGCAAAACTATCCTACATGTAGAGTATTTTTAAACGAACAATTTATTTTCTCCGGATTTGGATAACATTTTAGTTATTAATAATTTTGCAGTCGTTATGTATGAATCATTATTAGAATTAGACCCGATAAGAATCAATTTTTCCGAGTCGGGAAATATTGTGCTGAACATCGTTTTGGCGCTTATCATGTTTGGAGTGGCATTAGGAATGCGCATAGACCATTTTAAGACGCTTATACGGTCTCCCAAACCGATTATTATCGGTTTATTCCTTCAATTTATTTTCCTGCCTTTCATCACGTTCATTCTGGTTATTATCTTTAATAAAGTAATAACTCCGACTGCAGCCATGGGAATGATTCTGGTAGCAGCGTGTCCTGGGGGTAACATTTCGAATTTTATGACGTCCCTGTCTAAAGGAAATTCCGAATTATCCGTTACATTAACCGCTATTTCCACCATACTTGCCATATTTATGACGCCGTTTAATTTCAAGCTGTGGGGAGGATTATATGTGAACTTTATCAATAACATGGCCGGAAATATGCTGCAACCGCTGGAAATAGAATATTCGCAAATGTTTGAAACCGTTATTATTATCATTGGCATACCGATTATAGCAGGAATTTCGTTTTCAAGATATTTCCCGGTAATTTCCCTGAAGACAAAAAAAATATTACAATACATCTCCATTTTGTTTTTCATAACGCTGGTCATTATTATGTTTTCAAACAACTGGCAACTATTCGTAAAACATATAAAATATATTTTTATAATTGTATTTATCCATAATACCGTCGCATTCCTATCCGGCTACAGTATTGCAACATTACTGAAACAACCGGATCGCAATCGCAAAACATTCACAATTGAAACCGGAATACAGAACTCAGGTTTGGGGCTTGTTTTGCTACTAAATCCCAGTATATTTCCGGTAGAAATGGAAATCGGAGGCCTGCTTTTCGTAACGGCCTGGTGGGGAATATGGCATATCATTTCCGGGCTAAGCATCTCCTTATATTGGTCTACTAAAAGAATTTCTACATCTTAATGACAGAGAACTAAAAAAATAATATTTTGTTAAATAGGATTCCCTGAATAAATCAAACTCTCAAAATCCGTCAATAAGCAACTATTTTTTGAATATTACGATCGTTTTTCTCAAGGTTTTGCCGTTTCGGACCCGGAAGCCGGATACATTACTACCTCAATCTCATTCCCCTGATTTAAAAATTCTTCCGTAAACAATTTTATATCTTCTGCGGTTATACTATTCAAAACAGCATCATAACCGGTATGAGCGTCAAAATTACGGGAATAGTAAATATCGATCATATTCAACCAGTAATTATTCTCCTGCATAATTTCATTACGCCCTTTTATGATACTCCCGCGACTTTTATCCAGATCTATCTGGCGAGGGCCTTCTTTCGCAATACGCTCCAACTCCGATTTTACGATACGGATCACATGATCCTGCTTTTGAGGATCCGTATCAAAATAAATCTGTATCGTTGTGCGACCTTCGGGAAAATCAAATAATTCGACCATTGTATACACATCATATGATGCGCTTTCTGCTTCACGCACTTTTTCCATATATGCCAGATCTAATATTTGATTTAATAATTGCTTGATAATTAGATTTTTTATATTATACGGCATCTCGCCCATATAGGATAATCCGACGGTAGACGCCGGCGTTTCCAGCTCTCGTGAAAAATGACGCTTAATTTTTCCTTTATGGTAAGGCGTAATTTGTTTTTCATCTGCTTTTTCTTTACGATTAAGCGAAGGAAGCGTTGCCAGATATTGTTCCAGCAAGGGACGAATCGAATCTTTATCCACATTCCCGACAAACGTAAAAACAAAATCCGATGCGTCGGCATATCTTTCTTTGTACATTTCCATCATCCGATGATAATCTATTTTGTCAAAATCAGATGATTTCAGCCGGCTGTTGCGCGGATTATGATCAAAAGTAAGTTCGCTTATCGAATCGCTAAATGCGACCTTCGGATCAAGGTATCTATTATCAAGTTGTATTTTTATACGTTCTTCAAAAGACGCGTAAGCCTCATCGTCAATACGTATGCCGGTAAACTGCAGATATACAAGTTCAAATAGAGTTTTCAGATCGGATGGCGAAGCTGAGCCGTTAAATATTTCGGCAGAGGATCCCAATCCGGTAGCGCAGGACACATTTTTTCCGGCCAGCGCTTTTCTCAGATTCGTAGCGCTGAACTCTCCCAACCCGCCAAGCATAATTGCATTATTAATCACTTTCAAATTCCAGATATCTTTATCATCTTTAAACAGAGTTGTTCCGCCCGGACTTGTCGCCGTCATCAATATCTGATCTTTTTTATAATCCGTCTGCTTAACAACAACGCGTACGCCATTACTTAAAGTATAGAGCGTAACGCCAAATAAAGGATCTTCGCTTTCGCTCGCGATCTTTCCGGATACAGGTAATTCGGGAATAAGAATCTTACTGACCACTTCTTCTTCGTTCGCATGAACAACTTCCTTTGTTGCATTCAAATACATGGCTAATAATTCATCTTCCGCAGGATAGGTAACATCATCTTTATCAGGACCGGTAAGACTTATTACCAGATTGCGCATGTCGTCTTTTTCATCAAATAATCCGCGTATATAGTGGTTTATACCTTCCAAAGGAAAACCGGGAATAATATGTTTCATAATTTCATACTCTACTTCTATTCCCGGAATAGCTTCTCCTTCTGTAAAATTACGGACATATTCCTCGGCATAAGAACTATTCCTATTTTTATCACGCTCATTATAAGCCGATTCATAACTTTTTAAAATATTATCTTTCGCGCGTTCGTACTCAGCTTCGGTAAAACCGAATTTTATCGCGCGTCGGGTTTCGGAAACCAGCGCATTCAAGGCTTGTTCAAGTTTTTCCGGATCAACTACTGCCACTGAATTCCACGCTCCTTTGGTATTTGAAACGAAATAATCTCCATCACTGGCATAAGCCGCAATAAACGGAGCATCCGGCTTCTGAAGAATCTCGGAAAAACGTTCGCCCATTACGATGGAGATCACAGCCTGAGTATATCCTGTTATAAAATCCGCAATTGTACCTTTCAGCATGTAGGGTATTTTATCATGCTTATAATAAATATTTAACATCGTATTAGACATTTCTTTGTCTTTGGCGATGGAGACAAGAGGCCTGTTATTATCGGGAACGGAAAACATTTCCCTGGGCGCCGGATTAACAGGCGTTGGAATATCCGAAAACATCTTTCTTATTTTTATCTCAACCTTATCGACGTCTATATCCCCTACGATTACTATTGCTTGCAAATTCGGACGATACCATTTTTCATAATAAGCTCTCAACTCATCTCCCTTAAAGTTATTTATGACGTCGATACTTCCTATAGGCAAGCGTTTTCCATATTTACTTCTCGGATACATTTTAGGCAACTGCTGTTCCCACAAACGCATTTGCGCCGTCCGGCTTGTACGCCATTCCTCGCGTATGACCCCGCGTTCTTTTTCTATAGCGTCATCTTCAAGCAAAAGAAACGACGACCAGTCATGAAGTATAAGCAAACAGGAATCTACTATTCCTTCCTGCGTTACAGGTACATTCATAAGCATATAAACCGTTTCATCGAAACCGGTATATGCATTCAGGTTTTCTCCCATGCGCATCCCGATACTTTCGGTATATTCCTGAATTCCTTTTTTGGAAGGAAAATTTTTAGAACCGTTAAAAGCCATGTGTTCAAGAAAATGAGCCAATCCCCGTTGATTTTCTTCTTCCTGCATGGAACCTACATTTTGAACAATATAAAACTCTGCGCGCTCTTTCGGCATTTCATTATGGCGAATATAATAAGTTAATCCGTTCTCTAATTGGCCATAGCGAATTTTCGGATCCATTGCTAACTTTTCTACTGTTTTATTCGGGGATTCTTCCTGCTCCTGAGAAAAAACAGGAATTGCAAAGTACGACAAGCATAAGATTATGCATATATTTTTCGTAGATAATATCCTTTTCATCATTTTATATTTTTTATTTAAAATGTCCGTTGTAAGCGACAAATATACATGATATTTTTCAAAATAAGCAATACGTCGTATCTTTTTATAAAAAAATCTCCCGAATAGAAATGACAAAGAGGCTATCGCGATATTCCGGGATAACCTCTTTGTCTAATATCAATTACTTTTCTGATGTTTTTTATCAAAAATCTCATAACTTTGCAATCAATAAAACAGATCTGTACAGTCCTTATATATGAAAAAAATTTACGCGATAACTACATGCTTATTGTTTCTTTTTCCGGGAAAAGCGCAAACGCTTCCGGCTATGGAAAAGTTCCTCGGCGCCTCATACATGAGCGGAGCATCTGTTTCCGTCATGATCAGGGATATCAGTAACGGATCAGTCGTATACGGTTATGATGCGGAGAGGGAAGTTACGCCTGCTTCCGTAATGAAATTAGTAACCACGGCAACTGTTCTTGAATTGCTGGGAGAAACATTCCGGTATGAAACGGCTATTATGTACGACGGACAAATAACCGACAGTATTCTTAACGGAAACCTGTATATCCGTGGAAGCGGCGACCCCGCTCTCGGTTCTTCATATATAGGAGCGGACTGTGATACGGTTATACGCGAATGGATAACAGCAATAAAAAAAGCCGGCATACGCAAAATAACGGGCGCTGTCATTGCCGACGAAAGTATTTTCGATACGGAAGGAATATCTATGAAATGGATGCGTGAAGATATGGGTAGCTATTACGGACAGGGATGCTACGGATTGAACATATACGATAACTGTTATTCGCTTTTTTTAAATACGGGAGAACCGGACAGCAGACCCGAAATAGAAAAAAGCGAACCTGACATGTCATCCATACTTTTTCACAATTATCTGATTACTAATAAATCCGAAAAAGACAGTAGTTATATAACAGGGTTTCCATATACTAACGAACGTTATCTCTACGGAACAGTCCCGGCAAACCGTTGCGGATATAAACTGAAAGGCGATATTCCGGAACCGGCTCTATTTCTATCCCAATATATCATGACATTACTCAAAAAAGAACAAATAAGCGTTATTGGCGCTCCCACCTGTTACCGTATATTGTCAGGGGAAAAAAAATGGGAAAAACAGGAACGGAAAATTTTGACAACTACTTATTCGCCGCCTTTGAAAGATTTAGTACGCATCACAAATCATGTAAGTAATAATCTTTATGCAGACGCTTTTCTGAAAACAATCGGATTAAATTACAAATCCGATGAAGTAATATCATCTTTTGACAAAGGCGTAAAAATTCTTATTAAGCATTGGGAAGATAAAGGAATAAAAACTTCTTCGCTATGGATGTTTGACGGTAGCGGATTAGCTCCTGCAAATAAAATAACTGCCGGATTTTTATGTGAACTGCTATCCTATATGGCAACTACATCTTCCGTATCGGAAATATTTACAGAATCATTACCGCGCGCAGGTATGGAAGGTACAGTAATAAATATCCTCAAGGGAAGTACGTTACAAGGCAAAACGCGTCTGAAAAGCGGCAGTATGAGCCGGGTGAGAAGTTATGCCGGATATGTGACAAAAGATAACAAACAATACGCCATAACAATCATTGTGAATAATTTTTCCTGTACGCAATATCAAATGAAAAGGGATATGGAACAATTACTGCTATCTTTTTTTAGTAGTTAATTTTTAGTATCTTTGCCGCCTAAAACGATACTGTCAATGAGCATTGAAATTAAAGAAGTAAAAACAAAAAAGGAATTACGGAAGTTCGTTAAGTTTAATATAGAATTATACAAAGACAATCCATATCACGTTCCGAATCTTATAGATGAAGAAATGATGACTTTATCCAAAGATAAAAATCCTGCATTTGAAAATTGTGAAGCGATTTATTTTCTCGCGTATAAGAACGAAAAAATAGCAGGACGTATTGCCGGTATATTAGTACATGAAAGTAACAGGATATGGAAACAAAAATATGCGCGTTTCGGATTTGTGGATTTTATTGATGATGACGAAGTAGTAAATGCTCTTTTTGACGCCGTTATCAAATGGGCTAAAAAAAATGGAATGAACGCTTTGCACGGGCCGCTGGGCTTTACCGATTTGGATCACGAAGGAATGCTTATCGAAGGATTTGACCAACCGGGCACGATGGCTACTATTTATAATTATCCTTATTATCCGAAACAGATGGAACGTATGGGATTTGAAAAAGATCAAGACTGGTACGAACATAAAATATATATTCCCGATGCTATCCCTGAAAAACATCAACGTATCGGCGAAATAGTAAAACAAAAATACGGCCTTAAAGTAATTAAATTTAAGAAACGTAAAGAAATATGGCCATACGCATATAAAATATTTGATACGTTAAACGCTGCTTTTACCCCTTTGTACGCTTTTTCACCGCTTACGCCCAAACAAATTGATTACTATGTTAAAATGTACATCCCCATGTTACAACTTAATATGATAACAATTATAGTACGCGAATCCGATGACGTGGTCGCAGGTTTTGGAATATCCCTGCCAAGTATGTCGCATGCCATGCAAAAAGCTAAAGGTTCGCTGTTACCTTTCGGTTTTACTTATCTACTGAAAGCGTTGTATTCAAAACCAAAAATTATAGACCTGTATCTTATAGGCGTGCTGCCGGAATATAAAAATAAAGGAGTCAATGCATTATTATTCAATGATTTAATTCCTGAATATGTCCGTATGGGCGTAAAATATGCCGAAAGCAATCCTGAACTCGTAACAAACTATGCCGTTCAAGCGCAATGGGACTATTTTAAAACAGAACATCATAAAACAAGAAGAGCTTTTATCAAACAATTTTGATTATGGAAGATTTTTATACAATAAAACAATATAATGAAATTTCATACAGTGACAAAGAAGTAATTACCCTTGAATGGAATGAACACATCCGTCGCCGTCCGGGTATGTACATTGGAAAATTAGGCGACGGATCTTTCGCCGACGATGGTATATATGTACTCTTGAAAGAAGTTCTTGATAATTCGGTTGACGAATTTATGATGGGATTCGGAAAGACCATATCCGTTAAAATAAATGATAATATTGTAACTGTCCGCGATTACGGACGCGGCGTTCCGTTAACAAAAGTAAAGGATATATCAAGTAAAATGAATACCGGCGCAAAATATGACAGCAAAGCTTTTAAAAAATCAGTAGGTCTTAACGGAGTCGGCATAAAAGCGGTCAATGCGCTTAGCAGTTATTTCTTAATAGAAAGCATACGCGATAAAGAATCTAAAAAAGTAGAATATGAAAAAGCGAATGTTATAAACGATTCTCAAATAGTTCCTTCAAAAGAAAGAAACGGCACGTTAATAACTTTTATTCCCGACAATGAAATTTTTTCAGATTATGAATATAAAGATGAATTTGTTGAAAACCTGATTAAAAATTATGTATTTCTTAATACAGGACTGACTATCAATTATAATGGCAAAAGTTTTCATTCTGATAACGGACTGGCAGATCTCTTGAATGAAAATATGACGTCCGAACCACTCTACCCTGTCATACACCTGAAAGGAGATGATATAGAAGTAGTCATAACGCACAGTAATCAATATGGAGAAGAATACTATTCATTTGTTAACGGACAGCACACAACACAGGGAGGCACGCATCTTACAACTTTTCGCGAATCTTTAAGTCGCACAATAAAAGAATATTACAATAAAAACTTTGAATATGCAGACATACGAGCCGGTATAACGGCAGCAATAAGTTTAAAAGTAGAAGAACCCGTCTTTGAAAGTCAAACGAAAACAAAACTGGGATCAAAGGATATGGGTCCGAACGGTCCTTCCATAGGTAAATTTGTAGGAGACTTCATTAAAAAAGAGTTAGACAACTACTTGCATAAATATGCCGAAACATCAGATATTTTATTAAAAAAAATACTTGAATCGGAAAAAGAACGCAAAGCTATCGCCGGAGTTACGAAAATAGCTCGTGAACGTGCTAAAAAAGCAAGCATCAATAATAAAAAACTACGCGATTGCCGCACGCATCTCAATGATTTTAAAAACAACGACAAAAAAAAATCATGTATTTTTATTACAGAGGGAGATTCTGCCAGCGGATCCATTACAAAAAGTCGTGATCCGAATCTGCAAGCGGTTTTCAGTCTACGCGGAAAACCTTTAAACAGCTTCGGACTCACAAAAAAAATAGTATACGAAAATGAAGAATTTAATCTTCTGCAAGCAGCCTTGAATATAGAAGACGGACTGGAAGGACTACGGTATAACAAAGTTATTATTGCAACAGACGCCGATGTCGACGGTATGCATATCCGTTTGCTGTTAATAACCTTTTTTCTTCAGTTTTTTCCTGATCTGATCAGGAAAAATCATGTATACATATTACAAACGCCTTTATTCCGTGTAAGAAATAAACAAAAAACAATTTATTGTTATACGGAAGAAGAAAGATTATCCGCTATAAAAGAAATTGGCAAGAATCCGGAAATAACCCGTTTTAAAGGACTTGGCGAAATATCTCCGGATGAATTTAAAAATTTTATAGGAAAAGACATGAGACTTGATCCTGTAAAAATGAAAAAAGACGACTATATAAAAGAAATGCTGGAATTTTATATGGGTAAAAATACGACAGACAGACAGAATTTTATTATAGATAATCTTGTAGTCGAAGAAGATTTGGTTAATTAATAGTATGAAAAAAAAAGCGCTGTTTTCAGGTACGTTCGATCCTTTTACTATTGGACATTATGCATTAGTAAAAAGAGCTCTATGCGTCGCTGATGAAATAATCATAGCAGTCGGAATAAATTCCGGAAAAAAGACTTTTTTTTCATTAGAAGAACGCATGGAAAATATTAAAAATATATATGTAAAAGAGAAACGGGTAAAAATAAAATCCTATGATACGCTGACAATCGACTTCGCAAAGAAATCAGGCGTGGATTTTATATTACGCGGAATAAGGAATATCAGCGATTTTGAATATGAAAAAAATATGGCTGATATAAATTATAAATTATCGGGCATAGAAACAGTTTTTCTTTTTTCCGAACCTGAATACGGTTATGTAAGTTCAAGCCTTGTGCGTGAACTTATCAACCATAAAAAAGATATATCAAACTTAATACCTACCATCAAATGAGAAGAATTTTATCCGGTTTCATCCTGTTTATATTTGTATATAATTTTATCTCCGCTCAAAATCAGGAAGAAAGAGATAATATGAATAAACTGGGAATGGCATATTCTGCTATAACAAAATTATATGTTGACAAAACAAACAATCCGAAAGTTGTTGAAGATGCTATCAAAGGCATGCTGGACAAGTTAGATCCTCATTCTTCGTATACCAATGCGGAAGAAACACGTAAAATGAATGAACCTTTGGAAGCTAATTTTGACGGCATAGGTATACAGTTCAATATGCTGAACGATACCCTCTATATCATACAGGTTATTCCGGGAGGACCTTCGGAAAAAGTAGGACTCATAGCAGGCGATCGCATCATAATGGTCGATGATACGCTTATTGCAGGCGTGAAAATGGATAATACGGATATAATGAAACTTATTCGCGGTAAAAAAGGAACTGAAGTGCGTATAAAAGTAAAACGCAGTTCCATGCAGGATTTACTTGAATTTAAAATAATACGCGACGTCATACCAGTATATAGCATAGACGCAACCTACATGGCCGATCAAAAAACAGGCTATATACGTTTAAGCAGGTTTGCTTCGTCTTCTTTAGAAGAATTTGAAAAAGCAATAAAGAAATTAAAAAAACAAGGTATGAAAAACCTTATTCTTGACTTGCAGGGAAATGGCGGAGGATATCTGCACATAGCATACGCGCTGGCCGATCAATTTCTTGATAAAGGTAAACTGGTAGTATATACGCAAGGCGATAAAATAAAACGTTCCGATGCTATTGCCACCGAAAAAGGATTATTTGAAGAAGGCAAACTGATCATACTTGTAGATCAATATTCCGCTTCTGCAAGTGAAATCGTTTCAGGAGCAATACAGGATTGGGACAGAGGAATTATCGTAGGACGACGCACATTCGGAAAAGGACTCGTCCAAAGACCCATAGAATTACCCGACAGTTCTATGATAAGACTCACTGTGGCGTGTTATTATACTCCTTCCGGACGTTATATCCAGAAGCCTTACGAAAAGGGCAATATGGAAGCTTATAACCATGATTTGATAGACCGCTATAATAATGGCGAATTGATGCATGAGGACAGTATACATTTTCCGGACTCTTTAAAATACGGCACGCTGATATCAAAACGAACGGTTTATGGCGGCGGCGGTATTATGCCCGATATATTCGTACCCATTGATTCTACTCGTAGTACCGATTATCATTTTAAACTGTTAAGATACGGACTAATGAACAGGGTGGCAATAAGTTATCTTGATAAAAATCGTAATGAACTGAATAAAAAATATATCAATATTAAAAGATATAAGGAAAAATTTGTTATAACAGAAGACATACTTCAGGAACTTCTCAGTATGGCGGAAGATGAAAAAATAGAATTCGATGAAGAACAATATGAAAAATCAAAAGAACTTATTTCCCTTCAACTGAAAGCGCTTATAGCGCGTGATTTATTTGATATGAACGAATATTTCCAAATAATCAACGATAAAAATGACACTTATCTGAAAGCTCTTCAACTGATAAATAACGATGAGCAGTATAATAAAATACTGAACTATTAGCTTTTTCAACATTTCAACAATATCATTCATTATTATATATTGTATTTATTTTAAAGTATATATATTGATGAATATGATAGGATGTTGAAAGTGTTCATAATTTTTCAGAAAAAAAATTGCAAAATGAGTTATTAAATAGCAGATATATTTTTATTTAATCTATAAACATTCGTTTTATTATATAACTTATTGATAATAAAATATATATGTTTTTTATAAACAATATGTTGATAAAATTATGCGTTGATAATTTATTCATTTTTTCATGTAAATTTTATGTTCAAACCGCATGTGAAAAAATAGAAACAAAAATGTACTTTTCCTTTTGAAAAATGAAAACGAATCATTGTATAGTAAATATTCCGGTTAAATTGAAATTTATTTTTTATTAATTATCAACATCGTATTTACATAAAATGAACAGCTAATTTATAGTTACTACGCGGGATCCCCCGGATTGTTCGCTGATATTTATATATACTGTACTTTCCGGTAATAATTCCTGTATCTTTTCAGGCCATTCAATAAAACATAGAGCGCCGCCGGATAAATAATCCTCCGTACCTATGTCATATGCTTCGCTTATTTTGTTAATACGATAAAAATCAAAATGGTATATTAATTTTTCTGTAGTATTGCTTCTATATTCATTAATAATAGAAAATGTAGGACTATTTATCACATCTTTAACTCCTAACTCTTCACATATGGCTTTTATAAATGTTGTTTTACCGGCGCCCATATTTCCTTCAAAAGCAAATACTGTTTTATTGTCCATAGTAGCTATGAATTCAATGGCGGCTTCGCGTATATTATTAATATTTTTTATAGTTATCTTTTTCATTTGATTTGGAATTTTTAATAAACCATTACTTTGGCTGTAAAGTAATTATCGGAACTAACATTTCTTCAAGCGAAATACCTCCGTGCTGAAATGTATTTTTATAATATGAAACGTAATAATTATAGTTGTTAGGGTAGGCAAAAAAAGATTCGTTCAGTGCAAATACATATTTTGTACTTAAGTTAGGCGATGGTAATCCCGCTTTTTCAGGTTCTCTTATTTCATATAATTCTTTGTAATTATAATCCATATTTTTACCGACTTTATATCTTAGGTTTGTATTTGTATTTTTGTCGCCTACTATTTTGACAGGATTTTCTACCCGGATAGTTCCGTGGTCTGTAGTGAGTATAATTTTAAAACCTTTACCTGCTATTTTTTTAAATAATTCAAGTGTTGTGGAATGTTGAAACCATGATCGCGTAAGACTTCTGTATGCCGCTTCACTCTGTGCCAATTCACGTATCATTTTACTTTCCGTGCGCGCGTGCGATAACATATCCACAAAATTTATAACTATAACATTTAATTGATTTATTGTAAGATTTGAAATAGTGTTTAATATTTTTTCACCGTACAGGGAATCATATATTTTATGATATGAAAACGTATATTTTTTTCGAAATCTTTCTATTTGCGTTCTTATTAAAGGTTCTTCATTAATATTTTTACCTTCTTCACTTTCTTCATCTATCCACAGTTCAGGAAACATTTTTTCTATTTGTACCGGCATTAATCCGGAAAAAATAGAATTTCGGGCATATTGGGTAGCTGTAGGAAGTATACTGTAATACAGGCTTTCGTCAAAAGTAAAGAAATCGCTAAGCAAACTTTTTACTGAATGCCATTGATCGAGGCGGAAATTATCTATTAATATAAAAAATACTTTTTCATTGTTATCAAGTAATGGAAATACTTTATTTTTAAATAAATCAGGACTCATTAACGGTCTTTCTTCAGGTATTTGAATCCAGTTAAGGTAATTTTTTTTTATAAATTTTCCAAATGAATGATTTGCTTCCTTTTTTTGCATCCGAAGTAAATCCTGCATTTCTGATTGTCCTTCCTGAAGGGTAAGTTCCCAGTATATTATTTTTTTGTAAATATCTATCCAGTCGTCGGCGCTACTTGCAGCGCTTATCTGCATACCTATACGACTGAATTCCTGTCGATAGTTAATAGTTGTAGTCTCAGTAATTATGTTACTTTTATGAACATTTTTTTTAATGGACAGAAATAACTGATTAGGATTTACGGGTTTTATCAGATAATCTGCAATTTTATTACCAATAGCCTGATTCATAATACTTTCTTCCTCACTTTTTGTTACCATAACAACAGGAACATCCGGATTTATTTGTTTTATCTGCGTTAGCGTTTCAAGGCCGCTCAATCCGGGCATATGCTCATCTAAAAAAATAATATCAAAAGCCTGCTCCTTACAACAATCAATGGCGTCCTGACCGCTTACTACAGAAACTACCTCATATCCTTTTTCTTCTAAAAAAAGAATATAAGGTTTTAATAAATTTATTTCATCGTCTGCCCAAAGTATTTTGTCTTTTTTCATACGTTTTAAAATGTAATATTACATCTTTAATTAAAACGTTATTTTCTATATTTTTATTGTACCTCTGTATTCTTAGCTATTTTTTGAACGTCGTCCAATGTGAAATTACCTAATATTTGTATAGCCACAAAATTTTTTTCATCATTTATCAGCATGACTAATTCGTTTATTATATTATCTTTCTTTTTTGTATTGAAAGTTATGTTGGATTTACCGCTTTTTATGCGCATAAGTTCCTCATAATTTTTGTTTTTATCTATTAATGATTTAAATTCCGAATTTAGTTTTTCTTTTATACCTGCTTTTTCAGAGGTTATAATAAGCAAGGATTCTATTTTCGGCACAATATTCTTAATATCGACATTGCCTGTATTGATATTATCCGGTATCATTTTGAACATTGCTTTAGATATGCTTATCACCGTTACGTCGTCTTCGTTTTCATATTTATCGAATAGATTATTAAATGCATTATTTTGAGCATATATCAAACTACTGCTTAAAAAACATATGATTAATAATAAATATTTAGCTTTCATATCATTTAAATTTTAATTTAATTTTAAATTTTCACTTAACAATTCATTTGTTTTGTCTACGCTTTCTTTTACTTTTTTCAGAGGATAAAATCCTTGGTTTAATTTAGTGGAAACAAGTATTAGCGCTTGTTCTGCTACCATAGTCGCTTCTTTCGGCTCTGTATATGTGTCAGCGGCGATATATGATTTTGCAGGTTTATCGGTAATGAAAAATAAACCTGTGCCAATTAATATTACAGCTGCCGCACTTGTTATCTTTATCAATATTTTTATAGTTTTTGAACGTGATTTCTGCGGGATTGTTTCTGCCATATATTTGTCTATAGCATTCTCTAATCTTTCAGAAAATCCTTCCGGAAGTTGAATATCCGACGAATCATGTAAAACATTAAATATATCCTTTTCGATGTACCACTTTTCATCAATATCTTCGCTGTTGAAAAATTTCGATAATAAATATTCTTCTTCAGGTATCGTATTACCGCTATAAAAAGCGTCTAATAATTTGTTTATTTTTTTTTCGTCAGTCATATTTTAATGTTTTAATTTCATTTTCAATGTATTTCGTGCACGCAAAAGCAAAACTCTTATATTTGCGGAACTTTCTCCGGTTATCGTTTCTATTTCTTCCGGCGAATAACCGGCAAATACGCGTAAATTTAATATTCTTTGTTGTTTTTCAGGAAGGCCGTGTATAATAGTTTTTATTTTTTTAATTGTTTCCTTATTCTCTATATTCGTTTCAATATTAGCGGAATTGTCGGGAAAATCGTAATTGTCAATGTTGTTATCATTTCGGGTCGCTTTCGGTGAACGTAGAAAATCCAGACATAAATGTTTTACAAGCGTCACACAATAGGCTTCCGGTTTTTGTATATCGGTAAGTTTTTCGCGATCATCCCAAAGTTTGTAATAAGCATCTTGAATGATATCTTCAGCGTCTTCCGTATTTTTGAGAATAGCATAAGCCACTCTGTATAATTTGGGGTGAAGGGAAAAATAAACCTGTTTGAAACTTCCGGCAGTCATTTTAACAATACTTTACTTATTATTATCAATGACGCTTTTTATATCCTCAGGCTTTATTTTACCTTCTATTCTAATCAAAGCCGGATCGCTTCCTCCGGATATTACTACAATTTCGTTAATATAGTCGTCTTTTATTTTTACGAGGACTTTTGTTATTTCGCCGTTTTCACTTGTAGAAACAAGCGTTTCATAAGACTTGTCTTTCAGTTCTTTGATGGCGGCGTTAAAACTCTCTTTTACACTGTTATGACATTCGTCGAATGAGTATACATCGACTCCAGAAACTCCTTTTGTATCTGTAAATACTCGTGTCAATAACATGGCAAAACCGCCTATTTTTACATGAGTTGTATTTTTCTCCTTTGAAAAACTATTGAATAATTGCTCTACAGTATTTTGTTTATCAGATTTATTTTTTTCAATATTTTCTTGACTAAAACAACTCTGACTAATAATGACTGCTAATAGCGTAATAAAAATACCTTTTTCCATAACTGTTTATTTTTTAATCGTTTATTATTTGAAGAATTACATTTTGAAGCGCTTCTGTAAGTAAGACGAGTGAAAGATATTTTTTGTTACAAAAATTTTTCAGCTATTGTTTTATGCGTATCAGATCATTATTTTAAGGTATTCTGTAAGTAGTTTTATACCTTCCGAAGCTCCCTTTTGAATGAATTTAATATCATTCCTGTATGTTTTTACTTCCTTGGGGTCAATAAGAAATACAGGTTGTTTTTTTCTGACATAATTCAATAAACCGGCTGCCGGATATACATTGAGCGAGGTGCCGATGATTACAAATATATCCGATGATTCTACATATTCAATAGCTTCTTCTATTTTTGGCACAGCTTCTCCGAACCATACTATAAACGGACGCAATTGACCGCCATCCGGAGCTTTGTCGCCCAAATGAAGATCAGGATTATCAGGTGAAATATCAAATGATTTTTCTGTGTTTTTTACAGAACATGATTTCATAAGTTCTCCGTGTAAATGTATTACATGACCGCTTCCGGCGCGTTCGTGCAGATTATCTACATTTTGTGTTATGATATATACTTTAAAGTATTTTTCCAAATCGGCAAGTCTTTTATGTCCTTCGTTCGGTTCTGATTTCATAAGTTCTCTGCGCCTGTAATTATAGAAATCCAGAACTAACTGGGGATCAGCGGCAAAACCTTCGGGCGTGGCGACTTTTTCAACGGGATAATTATTCCATAATCCGTTTGAATCGCGGAAAGTAGATATTCCGCTTTCGGCGCTCATGCCTGCTCCCGTAAGAATAACTAAATTTTTCATATTTTTTATCTTATATTTCTTTGCGAAGTTATAACATTTCAGACAAAAAATTCTTTCTTGAAAAAAAAAAGTTGAAAAAATACTGCTTTATAAATAAAAAGATTACCTTTGCGTCTTGATTATAAAGGATGAAGTAAAAAATATGGACAAAATAAGTTATGCATTAGGTTTGAGTATTGGTAACAATTTTCTTACTTCGGGTGTAAAAAATTTGAAAATAGAGGATTTTGTAAAAGGTTTCAATGACGTTTTGTCCGAAAAAACGCCGGATATTTCTTATGATGAAGCAAAACAGATAATGAATGATTATTTTGTCGGACTTCAGGCTGAACACGTGAAATTGAATAAAGAAGCCGGGAAAGAGTTTCTTCGTATAAATAAGGAAAAAACAGGCGTGGTAATTTTGCCGAGCGGTTTGCAATATGAAATACTGAAAAAAGGCGCGGGAGCCAAACCGAAAGCTACTGATAAAGTTAAATGTCATTATCACGGTACATTGATTAATGGTACTGTCTTTGATAGTTCCGTGCAGCGTGGCGAACCTGCCGTTTTCGGAGTATCGCAGGTGATATCAGGGTGGGTTGAAGCTTTACAGCTTATGGAAACAGGTTCTAAATGGAGATTGTATATACCTTCGGAACTGGCATATGGCGAACGTGGAGCAGGCGATGTAATAGGACCTGACAGCACATTGATTTTTGATGTAGAGTTATTAGATATTGTTTAACATAATTATAAAATAGAAATGAAAAAATTTAGCGTATTAGCCATGACGGCTGTTGTAATGATGGGAGTTGTATTCACATCTTGTGATTTAAAAAAATCGATGGGTTCCGCAAAGTTAACTTCGGAAGTTGATAGCGTAAGTTTTATTATAGGTAAAGCGAATGCTTCCAATATGAAAAGACAAATGGATACATGGCCTATAAAAGGAAATATTGATGCTTATGTCGCCGGTTTTCTGAAAGGATTGGAAGTTGATGATTCTTTATTTTTAGGAAAAGATATGCAGACTGCCGATGCATTTATTAACGGATTTTTCCAGAAAGCCCAGTCAATAGTAGCTGAAGAAAACAAAGCGGCAGGTGAAAAATTTTTGGCTGAAAACAAAACAAAAAGCGGCGTAATTACTACTGAAAGCGGGTTGCAGTACAAAGTGATCACTGAAGGAACAGGCGCTAAACCGGTAGCAGAAGATGTGGTAAAAGTGCATTATACAGGGAAATACCTTGATGGAACTAAGTTTGATAGTTCCGTAGATCGTGGAGAACCTGCCGAATTTCCACTTTCAGGCGTTATTCCCGGTTGGTCGGAAGGCGTTAAGTTAATGCCCGTAGGTTCTAAATATATCTTATGGATACCTTCCGAGTTAGCTTATGGTCAGAATAATCCTAATATTAAACCTAACAGCACGCTTGAATTTGAAGTTGAATTACTTGAAATAGTAAAAAAATAATATTTTTGTTCTATATAAAAAAATCGGTTATCATCAATATGATAGCCTATTTTTTTATAGATGGTTTGTATTTCGCCGGACTTACGCTACATTTGCGAATAAATATAAGATAATGGTAGAAACAAAAGGCATTACCAAAAGTTTTGGCTCATTACAGGTTCTTAAAGGTATCAATTTGTCGATACGAGAAAAAGATATTGTTGCCGTGATAGGACCCAGCGGAGCAGGAAAAACGACGCTTTTGCAGATTATAGGCGTTCTTGATCGTCCTGATGCGGGAACTTTGTCCGTAAGAGGTACGGAACCTTTTAAACTGCCTGAAAAAGAACGTGCAGCCTTCCGTAACAAACATATAGGTTTTGTTTTTCAGTTTCATCAGTTATTACCGGAATTTACGGCGCTTGAAAATGTAATGATTCCTGCACTAATAGCTAATCGTAGATATGAAGAGGCTGAGAAAAAATCGAAAGAATTACTTGATTTTCTACGGTTGTCTGATCGAATGAAGCATAAGCCGTCGGAACTTTCCGGTGGAGAAAAACAACGCGTTGCGGTGGCCAGGGCATTGATAAATAATCCGTCTGTTATTCTTGCTGATGAGCCGTCAGGAAGTTTGGATACAAAAAATAAAGAGGAACTTCATGCCTTGTTTTTCGATTTGCGGAAGGAAATGGGACAAACATTTGTGATTGTTACTCACGATGAACATCTGGCGACACTTGCTGATAGAATTATTCACATGAAAGATGGAATAATAACAGTTTAATAGTTATCTTTATGCTGCATACCGGAGAAAAAAGAGCGACATTCGGAAGCCGTTTGGGGGTGATCTTTGTTACGGTGGGGAGCGCTGTGGGACTTGGTAATATATGGCGGTTTCCGTATTTGCTGGGTTCTAACGGAGGCGCGGCTTTTCTCCTGGTATATCTTTTTTGTACTCTTTTGCTGGGATTACCGGTGATGATTGCCGAATTTTATATAGGACGACACTCAAAACGTAACGCTGCCGGAGCATTTAAAACGATTGCGCCGGATACAAAGTGGTATGTGATAGGATATAATGGCGTTTTGGCAGCCTTTTTTATACTTGGTTTTTATTTTGTAATAGCCGGATGGACATTGGAGTATGTTTTTCAGGCCTTGACAGGCTCTTTGGGAGACAAATCCGCCGATGAGTTTAATATGGAATTTTCAAGTTTTTCTTCCGGTATATTCAGGCCTGTTTTATGGACTCTGATATTTTTGGGAATTACTCATTATATTATTATAACGGGAGTAAAAAAGGGAATAGAACGCTCGTCTAAATTCCTAATGCCTTTGTTGTTCGTCATTCTTATCATTTTATGTGTTCGTTCGCTGACATTGCCTGGCGCTATCGCAGGAATTGATTTTTTGTTTAAGCCTGATTTTGGCAAAATAAATTCGTCCGTATTACTAAGCGCTATGGGGCAATCCTTTTTCTCGCTGAGTGTCGGCATGGGCTGTTTAATAACTTATGCATCCTATTTCAGCGACAAAACAAATCTTCAGCGTACGGCGCTTGAAGTAACGATTATTGATACGTTGGTTGCAGTATTGGCAGGTATCATGATATTTCCTGCCGTATTTAATTTTGGGATAGAGCCTACTGCCGGAGTGGAACTTGTATTCATAACGCTGCCAAATGTTTTTGGTAAAATGCCTTCAGGTAATTTTTGGTCCTGTATATTTTTTCTTTTATTGGCTGTTGCCGCCCTCACCTCTACGATATCGCTTCATGAAGTGGCTACCGCTTATCTCCACGAAGAATATAATGTTGCGCGTAAACGCGCCGCATTGTTTGTTTCTTTGGGAGTTGCTATTATGGCCATTTTAAGTTCTCTTTCTTTTGGAATATTAAAAAATTTTACGATATTTGGACTTACATTTTTTGAATTGTTGGATTATGTTACAGCGAAGCTGATGCTTCCGTTTGGCGGTATGTTGATTTGTATTTTTGCAGGGTGGCGTATTGATAAGAAAATTCTGAAAGCAGAATTGACAAATAAAGGTACGATCACTTTTTATTTTTTTTATGCATATTGTTTTTTGATCAGGTACATTGCGCCGGTTGCGATTGGTTTCATATTTTTGAATGAACTGGGTCTTTTGAATTTCATGAAAAGTTCTTGATAAGAAATTTTCGGAAATTACTATGTTTGTGCGGCGCAGTGTTGCCGTAATTATTGATTATTGAATTGTTAATCGCTAATGATCAGTCTTTAATATGTCATGGCGTGATTTTTTTTATTTTTCAAAAGGCGAAAGGAATGGGTTGATCATTCTGCTTTGTCTGATCGTAGTCGCAGGAATCTTGTTGATTTTGAATAATCAGCCCGAAACGGTCCGCAGTAATGTGGGAGAGCCGGTAATCATTGATAATGGATTAACGGATAAAACGGAAATATCGGGATCTCAATCGGAAACAATACCGGCTGATGAAAAGTTTTCCACATCATCTTCCGGACAAAAAGACCGCTCTTCACAACAGTCCTTTTCATCTGAAGATGTTCTATTTGATTCAAAAACAAGTACTTCGGATAAACGATCTCAGGAAAATTCAGCTCATGAGGAGATAGCGTCAAAATCCGGAAACACAAAAGAATCTGTTTCTGAACGGGTAAAACGTCTTACTTCCTATTCGCGTCCTTCCTATCCTCGTTCTGAAAAATTTGCGAAAGGAACGATTGTGGAGCTTAATACTGCCGATACGACCATACTTAAAAAAATACCCGGCATAGGAAGCGCCTTTGCCAAACGGATTGTGAACTATCGTAATCTTTTGGGCGGCTACTATTCCGTTACACAGCTCAATGAGGTTTATGGTATTGACGAAGAGCGGTATGATGCGCTTAAATCATGGTTTACCGCCGATCCTTCGCTGGTGTTCAAACTGGATGTAAATAAGCTGCCTCAGGATTCTCTGCGTCGTCATCCGTATATTAATTACGGACAGTCAAAAGTGATCACTCAGCTTCGGCGACAGAAAGGAAAGCTGACAGGTTGGGAAAATCTGCAACTGCTGGATGAGTTTACGGATAGCGATAAGATAAGACTACTTCCTTATTTATCATTTGATTAAATGGTTTTTATAACTTTAATCTTTCGTCTTTTTACTTTTACTTTGTCGAAAACTTATCTTGTTGGTACTCGAATAATTTTTTACCTTTGCATAGCTGTTGAATAATATTTAAAATTTATCCTGTGATGGTAAAAGTAGTAGAAACGCCTTTGATGAAGCAGTATTTTGATATAAAAGCGAAGCATCCTGATGCAATATTATTGTTCAGAGTGGGCGACTTCTATGAGACGTATGGCGATGATGCGGTCATAAGCGCCGGGATATTAGGCATCGTACAAACCAAACGCTCTAATGGCTGTTCGCCGGATATTGCAATGGCGGGCTTTCCTCATCATGCGCTTGATACGTATCTTCCGAAACTGGTACGTGCGGGTAAAAGAGTGGCTATTTGCGATCAGCTCGAAGATCCTAAAATGACGAAAAAACTTGTTAAACGGGGTATCACGGAATTGGTTACGCCGGGAATCTCGATTGACGATAATATTTTGAATAATAAAGAAAACAACTTTCTGGCGGCTGTTCATATCGGCAATTCTTTATGCGGCGTTGCATTTTTTGATATATCTACAGGCGAATTTCTTACGGCTGAAGGCGTTCCGGAATATATTGACAAGTTGTTAAATAATTTTGCGCCGAAAGAAGTTCTTGTTGAGCGCGATCGTCGTTCGCTTTTTGAAGAGCGTTTTGACGCGCGTTGTCTTTTATATCCGATGGATGATTGGATTTTTACGGAAGATACGGCGCGTGAACGTTTGCTGAAACAGTTTGAAACAAAGACGTTAAAAGGATTTGGAGTAAATGATTTGCATTATGGAGTAGTAGCTGCAGGAGCTATTCTTCATTATTTAGACATTACGCAGCATACGAATATAGGCCATATTACCTCTCTTTCGCGCATTGAAGAAGATTGTTATGTTCGTCTTGATAACTTTACCGTGCGTAATTTGGAACTACTTAGTCCCATGAATACAGGCGGCGTTTCGTTGCTTGACGTCATTGATAAAACAATATCTCCGATGGGAGGACGTTTGCTGAAACGATGGATCGTTTTTCCATTGAAAAATATAAAAGCTATTCAGGAACGTCAGGAGGTTGTGACGTCCTTTTTGAAAAATCCTGATAAAGCTGAAGAAATGGCCGTTTTATTAGCGCAAGTAGGCGATATGGAACGCATTATATCGAAGATTGCGGTAGGACGTGTGACGCCGCGTGAAATTGTGCAGTTAAAAGTCGCTTTATATACGATTGAACCGATAAAAAAAATCTGTGAGGAAAGCGATAATGAGCGCCTTCGAAGTTTTGGGCAAAAATTAGATCCGTGCGTCGTTATTCGTGATCGTATTGAAAAGGAAATAAAAGCGAATCCTCCTGTCTTGTTGAATAAAGGAGGCGTGATTGCTGAAGGCGTTAATGAAGAACTCGACGAGTTAAGACGGCTTGCTTATTCCGGAAAAGATTATTTGCTTAAAATACAACAACGCGAGACGGAACGTACAGGTATATCAAGTCTTAAGATCGCATTTAATAATGTATTTGGCTATTATATTGAGGTTCGTAACGCCCATAAAGATAAAGTTCCGCAGGAGTGGATACGAAAACAAACGCTTGTAAATGCGGAACGTTATATTACCGAGGAACTTAAAGAATATGAAGAAAGGATACTGGGCGCGGAAGAGAAAATTCTTTCTCTTGAATCGAAACTGTTCAATGAGTTGATACTTGATATTGCCGGGTATATTCCGCCAATACAAAATGATGCAAATAGAGTAGGGCAGATAGACTGTTTGCTGTCGTTTGCGCGTTGCGCTAAAATAAATAGGTATATATGTCCGATTGTCGACGATACGGAAGTGATTGATATTAAGGAAGGAAGACATCCCGTGATCGAAAAGCAGCTTCCGCCGGATTCCCCCTATATTGCAAATGACGTCTATCTTGATCGGAAAAAACAACAAATTATTATTATTACAGGGCCTAATATGGCGGGAAAGTCGGCTTTATTACGACAAACCGCGTTGATTGTGCTGATGGCGCAGATTGGAAGCTTTGTTCCGGCTGAGAGCGCGCATATTGGTTATATCGATAAGATTTTTACGCGTGTCGGCGCGTCTGATAACATATCTTTGGGCGAGTCTACATTTATGGTCGAAATGACCGAAGCGTCGGAAATATTGAATAATCTTTCCGCCCGGAGTCTTGTTTTATTTGACGAGCTTGGACGTGGAACAAGTACTTATGATGGTATTTCAATAGCCTGGGCGATTGTAGAGTATATTCATGAACATCCTAAAAATCAGGCAAAAACACTTTTTGCGACACATTATCATGAATTAAACGAAATGGAACGTTCCTTTAAGCGGATAAAAAATTTTAACGTTTCTGTAAAAGAAGTTGATAATAAGGTGATTTTTATGCGTAAACTTATTCCGGGAGGTAGTGAACATAGTTTTGGAATACATGTGGCTAAAATGGCAGGAATGCCTAAAAGTATTGTAAAACGGGCAAATGAAATATTGAAGCAACTTGAATCGGATAATCGCCGGCAAGACATTAAAAATAAACCGGTTAAAAAACTCGCTTCTACAGCCGAAGGATATCAGTTTAGCCTTTTTCAGCTGGACGATCCTGTTTTGAGTCAGGTTCGCGATGAAATTAAAAACC
>JAIROL010000265.1 GCA_031257565.1 Tannerella sp.
AACATGTTAAAAAAGATAAATCCCCATTCGTGTGATAACACATGAACAGGATTGCTTTATCTTTTTATGGACAGGTGCGAATAATTTATGGATTCTTTTTTAATTGCCGAATTGCTGAAGATGATTGCTGTTTTTTGATTTTTCATAATCATTACTTCTTTTCTTTTAAAAGATTTTTCACAATTTTCCCCCATTCTTTCAAATCGCTGTCTGTCCAATTGCAAACGGGCGATCGTTCGTCTTTTATCATTGAGCAGGTTTCATTTTTATCGGAAATGCTCCACATTACATAACTTAATTTTTGCCGCTCCATAAAATCAATCCAAGCGTTCCATTCGTCAATATCAAGTGCGCCATCACCTGACGCCTCCATTCCTGCACATTCGGATACAAATACCGGCAAACCGTCTGCAATGGCGTTTTCAGTTCTGTTGCGCAGATATTCTTTATGCGTGGCAGCGTAGAAATGCAGTGAATACATCAGGTTTTCATAACCAATAATCGGGTCAGCAGCCACAATATCAATATCCTGGTCCCAATGAGGCGAGCCAACGATTATGATATTTTTCGGCGCAATGTTGCGTATAGTTTGGATAATTTCCACAGAATATGCCTTGACCTCTTCCCAAGTTTCGTAATCCGGCTCATTATAAATTTCATAAATAACATTTGGTAAATTTTTGTAACGTGTGGCAGTTTGTGTAAAAAATGCTTTTGCTGCATCCAAATTAATGTTATGTGCGTGAAAATCAATGATAATATACATATCGTTGTAAATTGCAGCATCAACAACGGTTGTCATACATTCGTAAGCAAGTTCCGGATTGGAAAGCAATGCACCTTCCGGCTCAACACCAATAACAGCGCGAATAACGTTTGCTTTCCATTCATTTTTCAGCGTTGCAACTGTTTGCGCATTGTAAAAGCGACTCCACCAGTTATGCCAGCCAAAACTTACACCGCGCAACACTATCGGCTCGCCATTTTTATCCACAAGTTCAGTACCTTTTACCGACAAAAAACCGTGTTTGCCCACAAAAGCGTTGTTATTTTCAGACGGATTTTGCCCGCCGTCAATATTTTTACAACTTGCATTCAGCGCTACAAGCAAAAGTGCAAGACACAAAGATTTTCTCATTGTTTCAAAAACTTTATTTTTTTATTGTTAAAAAAACTCACAAAATCGTTCGCACTTTGTTCGCCTGCAAAAGTTGAATAATAATGTTCGGGGCGATCGCAGGCATTGCGCCAAGTGAGAACGTAGGAAATGGGGAAACCGTCAATCGCAGGCAAGAGCGTCTCTGTCCACCATTTTGGGTCGGGAATACCCTCGCAGCCCGTTTCTGTAAAGGCAATCGGGCGGTTATGCTCTTTGCCGATTTCGGTAAGAAACGAAAGCGCGTTTTTTACATTTTCGATATAAATTTCGCTTGCCAAATCAACAATTTCGCCATTTTCGTTTTTTTGCGGAAACTGATAAGCATCAAAACCGAGCAAATCCACAAAATCATCGCCTGCATAACGCGCCAAATAATCCTCCTTGTCCGTTCCAAGATTGGGCGAGTAGCAATAAACAAGGTTGTCAAATCCTTGATTGTCAAAATATTGCTTTGTTTTTTTCCACAACGAAATATATTCTTCGCTGCTGCACAAGTCCTTTCCCCACCAAAACCAACTGCCTGTGTTTTCGTGCCAAGGACGGAAAATTATTGGGATTTTTGTGCCGTTTTTATATTTTAATGTTAAAAGAAAATCAGATAAATTTTGCAAATATTTCATAAAAACAATGTTCGTTTGGCTACCTTCGGTAAGGATTTCCGTTACAACATTCTTTTGTGAAACATCCCACGAATTGCCGTTTGTCAGCGGGTTGTCAACGTGCCACGAGGCAGTGATAAGGCCTCCGCGCTCGGCGTGTTCAACAATTTTTTCGCGCATAAAATCAAACTTTACGTTGTCGAGCGACGAATCTTGACCGTACTCAATTTTGCCAAAATCCACGCCCAAAACAGCAGGATACGCGTCGCAAACTTCCTTTGTGTCGGAGCGTCCGTTTTCGTATTTCCACGAATGTCCGTAGAACAAATCGTCCTGGTGTCCGTAATAGATTTCGCTATTTTCGGCAGCCGAATTTAAGGTTTTAAGCAAACCGGCTTTTGTTTCAATCGCATTTTTGTTTGCGCAGGCAGCCAACAAAAGCGGCAAAATTAGAATTAAAATGTGTTTCATCGTATTTTTATTTTACAGTTATCGTTTCTTTTAATAAATCTTCGTCTTTTGACGATTGCATATCCATTCCCGCCATAATTGATTGACAAAATGCCTCTTTGAGATTTTCTGCCGTTGCGTGCAAATCATAAATATGTTCAATGTCCATCCAATCGCTGACAACAAAGCCCTTAAAGCCCCATTCGCCGCGCAAAACGTCTGTCATCAGCCATTCATTTTCGTGGCAGGGAACACTGTTGAGTTCGTTGTGGGCGGTCATTAGCGACATTGCGCCTGCATCTACACTCTGGCGGAAGGGCGGAAAAAATACTTCGCGCAAAGTACGTTCCGAAACATCTGTCGGCGAGCCGTTGGCGCCGTTTGAGGGTTGCGAGCCACCAACAAAATTTCCGTCCGCGCCGCAAATTTGAAAACCGCTGATTTCCTTACCTTTGTATGCAAGTTTACTGTATGATTTTACGGAAATTATCGCTTTGTTTTTCATAATCTGCATTTTATCGAATTTTGAAAAATACGGTTGCAATCCGCTAATGCCATAATATTCTGATAATGCGAGATTTACAAGGCGCATGCCGACTTGGCGTTTTATACGCGGATGAATGTCGGTAATGTCGTTTACCAAATCGCCGACTGAAATCATCCCCGTTTTGGGAACGGCAAGCGTAAGTTCCTGCTGTTCGCGCAGCAGTGCGCCGCTTGTCTGCCAATAACCATTCCAAGGGGCAATTTGCACAAAATAAAATGGAAATTCCGTGTCAAATTCGCGCCACCACGAGCGTATGAGCATCGAAAAAAGTTCCGAATAAGTATCGGGGTGTTCGGTATTTGTTTCGCCCTGATACCAGATTGTCCCTGCAATGCGGTAATTTTTTAGCGGATAAATCATTGAATTATAGAGAGAAGACGGAGTGGTTGGACACCAATTCACAGGTGTCAAATCTTCTGCCTTTGCTTTCAACTCGCGGTTGCGGGCATAACTTTCGGCAGGCATCCGCGCTTGCACACTGCTACCCCCCCAGTACGAAGCAATCATTCCCACAGGTGCACCCACTTTTTCGTTTACCGTTTTTCCAAAATAATACGCAATAATGCTCATTTTATCCGCAGTTTCGGGAGTGCAAACTTCCCATTTCCCGCTGCTTAAATGTTCCTGCAGGAAAACACTGTAATCGTGGTCAATGCGAAAAAAACGCAATTCGTTGTTTCGGGCGTTTTGAACTTCGTCGCCTACATCAAGCGCTGATCGGTCATAGTCGCGAAAGGCAAACTCCATATTCGACTGTCCGGAAGCAAGCCATACTTCGCCGAGTATTATGTCAGTAAGTTCGATTTTCACATCAGCATCTTGCTGAATGACAGCGTGGTCGCTCAAAATTGTGGGCAAACGCAGGGGCGTTTGTGCAAAAGTCAGCGCCGAAAATGCAAGCGACAAGGCGAAAATTATTATTTTTTTCATAAAAATATTGTTTAATAGTTAATTTTATCTCTTGACAACACACGTTCGTCTGCCCACGCAGCGTTCCAATAATTGACATCACAATGTTCGTGCGAGGTTTCTTGAAAAGCAGCAGAGGCAGGATTGTTTGTTCGCGCATAATCGTACCACGGCATAAACCAAAGCCACTTTGCACCGGCATTGAGTTGGTCGGATATTGGCGCAATGTTGCCGCACTCGGCAAGAGTGAGCATTTTTTGCGAAAAATTTTGTTCCATCACGCTAAATTCTGCAAAAAGCGAGGCAGGATTTTGATTGTTGTAACTGTCGCGCCCAACAATATCCACATATTCATCGCCCGGATAAAAAGGCAAATCCGAAGCGCTGGTAGCGTTGTCGGTTTGCGTGGTAAAAACCCAAATCAAATTATTTAATCCTTTGTTTTTGAGATAATTAAACATATATTTCCATAAATTTTTATATGCTTCCGCACCATCATTTCCCCACCAAAACCACGCGCCCGAAGCAGGATAGGCGTATATATTTCCTGCCGCCTCGTGCAGCGGTCGCCAAATTACAGGGATATTTTTATTTTTTAAAAGCAAAAGATAATTGGCAATTTTTTCCAAATCGGCGTTCACTACAGTATTTTCCCAAGTTCCTGATACAGTAGAGTTTGAGGTGCGAAAAGTGGTTTCTTCCGGACGGTACGTTACCTCGCCTGCTGCCGCAGTTTCCGATTTTGGAACGTTCCAATGCCACATTGTGCCGACAATTCCGCCCGCATTGTGCCAATTTTCCACAACGGAAATATCGCCGTAGTCAATCCAGTTGGCAGGTGAGGCGTAGAGGTGGATATAGTCGAAAACGTTGATAGCAGGATATTTGCCCGTATGCTCAAAAACCCACTGCGCTTCGTTGGTATTCCAATTCACAGTGGCGACGGTAGCCGAAAGTATTTTGTGCCCATAAATTTGGCGCAAATAATCGAACAGCGCAACGGCTTCGGGCGAAGGATGTTCGGTAACAAGCCCGCTGATTACGACTTGTTCTTTTGTTTTAAAATTCAGCGAAATTGCCTCTGCGCCCGTTTTTGCAGGCGTTTGAATAACGTTTGCAGGAATATTGAGGGTATAATTTTGGTTGAAATCAAGCCCCGAAACAAAAATCTGCGCCGTTGGAGCGCCGCTGTTGTAAGCGATTTGGGTAATTTGTGCACCGTTGGAAATGGTGATTTTTGGCTGTTCGGCAGCGGGACAAATCACATTTTGGTCGAAAGTGAGCGTGACAGTCAAATCGCCCGCAGGAATGTTTTCTGCGTTGTTTGCAGGCGAAGAGGCAAGCAATTTTGGCGCTGGAGGACTTGGTTGCTGTTCAGAATCGTTGCAGGAATAAAGCAGTACAGCAACAACAATAAAAAAACAAGTGTAATTTTTCATATTTCCTAAACGTGCAAAGTGTTTTTTTATTTTTGAAAAATGATTAGAAAAAATGACGTTCTTTTACACAAAGAACGCCCTTTTTTCAGTCTAATCACCTTAATATTTACATCTCTTTTACAATTGAAACGGATTCGATAGTATATTTTTGTCCTCCAACAATCAATCCACTCAACTGCAATTTTGTTAAAATATCCGAAGTGATTTCCATATCAAAATCGCCTGTAATGTCGAAATATTCTAATCCGGATACAATTTCCGACCAGGTGGAGCCATCTTTCAACGAACCTTGCGCACCGGACTCAACATTTGATGTTGCTATATGAACAACATTTCCCACAACAGCATTTGTAAATTTATCTGCCGCTATTTGTGCATAGCCCGACCAACTGCCCGTGCTTGTGGGTCCAGTATATATTTCTTCTGCGATTTTTGCTTTTACCGTCAAACTTACTTTGGTAAAAATCCAGTCGCTGCCTTGAATAATAATACCCCAAGTACCGTCTGTATTGTTGTTTATATTGTCTAAAACGCTTTGTGTGAGTTTTAGTTCAAGTGAAGTAACCGATTTTCCGCCGGCATTGTCGGTTGTGATGTAGCCGTCGTTGCCGAGTTCTGCAAATGGAATTACACTCCAAGAACCGTTGTTGATTTGTGCCTGTCCCCAGTTGTCATTTTGAATAAATTCAAACTTAATATATGTTCCCGCAGTAACTCCGCTAAAAGCTGAAATTGGTATCATAACTCTTCCGCCGTCGTTCCAGGTGATTGAAAGCGGACCGTCTTCCCAGATAACCGTAGCCACGCTTCCGCCCGGAACTACGTTGATAGTGTATTCAATTTCGCCGTTTGAAGAAACGAGTTTCAACACACAGTTGCCGTAGGCATTAGAAGGAATACCGATGTAAAGTTGGTCGCCGTCAAGCACATAGTTGCAAGTTTGTCCGTTGACTTGAACGCCTGTGAGTTTGTCGGCATTGGCAATGGTAACAATAAACAGTTTTCCGCCTTTGATTTCCACATTTGGCATTACAGGAATGTACGCCACAAGCGGTGCATTTACGGTTAATGATTGAAAGACAACCGTTTCGCCGTTAAACATTGTAGCGGTAATGCTGCCCGTTTCGGCAGTTGTTGGCACAGTTACAGTCAGAGTTGCTGCGTTTGTTGCAGAAACCGTTACTGTAACATTTCCTCCGAAAGTCAATTTTTCAACCAAATCAAGATTAGAGCCGGTAACAGTAAGGTCTGCACCTGCTGCAATCGGATTTTCGTTGTAATTCAACGCTTCGGGTTTTGCCGTTTCGACAGCTACGCTTGCGGTGTTGCCGCTTGCGGTGTTGAGTACAAGGTCGCCGCTGCGAGCCATTGCAGGCGTTGTAACGGTGATTTGCGTTGCTATTTTGCTGTCAGGAGTAACATTTTCGGCTACATTTGGAAAAGTTACCGTTGTAACCAATTCCATATTGATACCCGTAATCGTAATCACATCGCCGCCTTTGAGTCCTGTATTTGGACTTGCGGTCAGTTCGGCAGGCACAGCCACGCCAATATTCGCCGCCGCCACGTGTACGCCCGATGCAGGTACCATTACTATTGCGCCGTCAGTAACACTTTCGGGCAGAGTGAATGTAATCACGCCATCGGCATAGGTGAAAGGCACAGAACTACCGTCAGGCAAAAGAATATCAACCACAAGGTCTAAATCTGTGCCTGCAACGGTGATAACATCGCCCGGTTTTGCATCGGTCAAGTCCTGCGTTGCGCTGACAGCGGGCAACGCTACCTGCAAAGCCGAATCCGATTTGAGTTCAAGCGGAATGGTTGCTTTGTCAACCAAAACAATAACGCCTGTTTGCGCCTCTGCCGGCAACACAAGTTCTATTTTCTCGCGTTCCCAAGTAACAAAGTCCTCACTTTCAACAATTACGTTGTCGGCAAAAATCACTCTTTCGATAAGATTAAGATAATCGCCTTCGAGGGTAAGAGTTTGTCCTGCTTTTACAGGATATGGCTCCCACGAGGTAAGCACAATTGGCTCGGTGTAGTTGAGAATTGTTTTTGAAACAATCTCTTTTCCATCGGCACAAATCAATTTTACATAGCCAACTTCTGCATTTTGCGGAATTGCAATCTTGATTTTCTCGTTATCAATGCGCTCAATATCAGTAATTTCGATATTTTCCGGCAAAATAACTTTAACGACTTTATCAAGGTTTTTACCGATAAAAGTCAGCGAACTGCCTCTTATAGCGGGACTTGGTCCAAACGCTTCGAGTATTACAGTTGTTGTGTTATGCTCATCTCTTTCGCACGCAACAAAAGCAGTTGCCAACACAACAATCAATATAAAGAATTTATAGAGTTTCATATCTTCTTTTATTTTTCAATTTTTATTTTTTCACAATACGAACATTATCAATCCAGATAACAGGATTGCAAGGAGTACCTTTTACACCGCCACCGTTGAGAAACAGTGTAATCCCGGAATAATGTCCGGCGGCATTAGGAGCGCTGAGTTTGCTTCCACTTGCATTATACACAAATTCGTTCATCGGGACAGTAATGGTAATCCATCCATCTGTTTTGAAGGATTTGTCTGCCGATGTTGTCCAAGGTTGCCACAACCCGCGCGGGAACGTTTCGTCGCTAACATAGCCGTTGGCGCCGCTGTATTTTGCATTGTAGGTCAATCCATTGCCATTTTGCCAGTTGAGCATCACCTCATCCGCGCCGGTAAAGATTATCTGCAAAGCCGCCGCCGACCAAGGTGTTGTAACATTTGCTTCAAATTTGCAAACATAATCGTTGAGTTTGCTGACATCGAAAAAGTCGGGGTCAGAGGCGAGATATGTCCACGCTTCGAATCCAAATTTGGAGTCGTTCCAAGTATCGTCAGCCATTTCAGAGCCGTCGCCCAAAATGAGATAATTTCCGTTGATACCGTTATCTGTACTTACACCACTACCGCCGTGCCAGCCGAAGAAATAGTCGTAGTCGGGGTAGTGTCCGTTGTTGAAGTCCAGAATAATATTGCGATTGTCTCTGAACCAGAGTGTACTTTCGGTTTTTCCGTACACAGATTCTACTGTTACGGGTCCAGTTTGTGCCCCGACAGGTACTTTTACGGCGATATTGTTCAAATCGGAACTCATAATTTCGCCTTCAACATCATCGACAAAATATACTTTCAATGGACTGCCGCCGTCGTTTACAAAATAAAGTCCCTGAATATACGCAATATCACCGTCTTCTACAAATTCGCAGGTCATCGAATTGACAGTAGGAGCAGGTACTTTTGTTTCAAAGCCGGGATAAATCAGAGTATCGGTGCGTGTGCAAAGTTTAATAATATCTTGCTTTACATTAGGGATTCTATTTGGAATAGTAACGATAATGCTGGTATTAGTAACAAATTGTGGGTTTAATTTTGCTTTTTGGTCGTTGAAAAAGATGGCATTTACGCCTGCTAAATTTTCACCGATAATGGCAATTTCATTTCCCAAATAGGCGCTTGTCAGTAACGAGTCGGATACTGCAGCATCGCAGGGGCGGACGTAACGCACTACAGGTTTTCCACCTGTGTCGCCGTCGTCTTTGTCTTCGCAGGCAAACAGTATGCTGATTGCCAACAGGGCGAATGTTATTTTGCATATAATATTTTTCATTTTCTTTATCATTAATTTAGAAGTTAAACACATTAGAATTGGTATTCAACGGGGTCAGCCATAATATTTGGCGTTTTCGTGCGCGTTTCGGCAGGCACCGGCAAATACAGATTGTCCTTTGTAAAAGATATAACGGGAGGCGTTGTACTTAAATAGTAGATAGAACCCTTTCCTGTTGGGTCGTCATCGGGTGTTACCGACACAAAACCACCGTGGCAGGCATTTGCAGCGTTTCGTTCTTCTTCAGTATATTCGCCGTTTGAAACGTACTGACGTTCGCGATGCATATTGTTCAAATACGCGATAGCGTTATCTGCATCACGATATGCCATTCGCTTGACGTCGAAAAAGTTGATGCTTTCAAAAGCAAATTCCACACGGCGTTCTTTGATTAATTGGTCGAAAGTAATTGCTGAATTTGTCCATCCTAAATCGGCACGTTGTCGTATTTGTGTGAAAACAGAAAGAGCCAAAGCATCGTTAGTGGATGAACCTGCTGCAATACACGCTTCAACATACACCAGATAAACATCAGCCAAACGCAGCAAATACAGGTTATTTCCCGCATCTTGGTTTGTGGCGCCCGAAAGTCCGCCGCAGTCGGCATTTGCTCCTACAAGATACTTTCTGACGTGCGCCAGCATTTCGTTAGGGTCCTCTGTTTCCGTATAGTTGCTATACGAGTAACCGCCACCGCCAAGATTATTATAATGGTCGCCGTTGCGCATAAAAGTCAAAGGACGGCGTAAATCGCCTGCATCAAAACTTTCCTGCAAACTCAAAGTTGGTCCTTTGCCTGCACCCCACGATGAACCAAGCGTTATCAATGCATTGCGGCTTAACGAAATATTGCGGGGATTGCCGTAACCGTAGCCATCTTGTGTACATTGAATAGCAAATAAACTTTCGGAGCAGTTGTTGGCTTCGGGATAGAACAGGGTTGTTAAATCGGGATAAAGCGAGAGACTGCTGTTGTTAATCACATCGGCAGCATATTCTTTTGCTTTGGCAAAATTGGCAGCCGAATTGGCATCGTTTAAATGCGAAGCCATTGTCAGGTGCAGTTTTGCCAACATCCCTTCGGCAGTCCATTTGGTGCAGCGACCTGCCTGAAAAGGCGAAGCGGGTAAATTGTCCTTTGCAAATTCCAAATCGCGGCGGATAAATTCATAGACACTTGCTTGTGTATGACGCACAACATCGTCGCCCGCTATATTGTTGTCAGTAACCACAGGCACATCGCCCCAATATTCTGTCAGAAAATAATAAGCAATGCCACGAATACAACGCGCCTCGCCCAAAGCGCGGTTGATAACCACATCCGAAACACCGTTGGCGCGTGCTACTGCGGGCATCCCATTAATAATATTGTTACAGTACGACACTACACGGTAAAGTCCGTTCCAGCCTTGTGTGAGAAACGTATTTCCATTTTGAAAGGTCATATAGTAGAAGTGACCTTCCTGGTCGTAAGTGTAGAAAAGGTCGCCCGAAAGTTCGTCGCCTGCCATCCACATAAAATTGAGGTCGAAATCTTGCCACGTTATAGCGGCATACAACGATGCGGTGTTATCGTTAACTGCATTTTCCGAAGTATAATAGGTTTCTAAAACTTGCGAATCTTCGGGGACGATTGTCAGCCAATCGTCGCAAGAGGCGGCAGTAATCAAAATTACCGACAGTAACGCTGTTTTGAATATTGTTTTTACGTTAGTCATATTCTAAAAATTTATTTTATCAAAAATTAAAAGGTAACATTAAGTCCAAAAGTATATACACGCGGTGTGGGATAACGACCCGAATCAACATTGTACAGGAAATTTGAGCCCTGATTGTATGCTCCGATTTCGGGGTCGAGCCCTGAATATTTCGTGAAGGTGTAAACATTCTGTGCATTGAAGTAAAGTTTTACACCTTGAATGTCATATTTTTTCAAAACATCACCGGGTAAATTGTATGCCAAAGAAATATTTTGAATACGCAAATAACTTCCGTTTTCAATCCAGCGGTCGCTCATACGGTTATTGCCATTCATATCGCTGTTGCTGAAACGAGGAATTGTTGCGTCGGCATTGAGCAGATAACTGTTGTCGATGTTGCTCGTTATGTTGACATCGTCAGGGTCGGCGTATCCGATGCGAGCGCGATTGAGAACGGTTACTGCCTGATTGTCCCATTGACTTACCAGTCCTTCTGTTTTTACACGCACATAGTTCAAAATATCGGCTCCATACGAACCCACAAGCCCAATGCCAAGTTCCCAATTTTTGTAAGTGAAAGTGTTGGTAAATCCGTAGGTAAAATCAGGGTTTGGGTTGCCGATAAAGGTTTGGTCGTATTCGTTGATAACACCGTCGGGGGCGCCATTGTGTCCGCTCAAATCTTTAAATTTGATGTCGCCCACCCACGAACCTGTGGTGCGGTCGATGCCCACGCCTCCGGGACGCGCCGAGTTTTTCACATCTTCGGCATCCACATACAAGCCATCGGTTTGGTAACCATAAAATACGCCAATAGGTTGTCCTACGGCAATTTGTGATACAGTTTGAAATCCTGCATACCAATCAATTTTGCCATAAAAAGGAGTGTTTAGCGCATCCAATTCCAATACTTTATTTCTGTTGAGCGAGAAAATAATGTTTGAATGCCAATTAAAATCTTTGCTTTTAATATTGTGTGTATTCAATGCTATTTCAAGTCCTTTGTTTTCAATGTTTCCGATATTCATCATCGGGGTAACAATATCAATATATGATGAGCCACCGAGAACGGGCGAAACGGAAGGACGCAGCAATAAATCTTTTGAGGTCTTGTAATACGCATCAATGGTTAAGTCAACTCTGCCGCCAAAAATTCCCACATCCAAACCAACATTGTGTTGCAACGATGCTTCCCATTTCAAATCGGGGTTGGCATTGTTATACATTCTGTAAGCCGTTCCGAAAACCGTAGGAATTGCCATCATTGTTGAGCCGTATTCATAGTTTCCGATGTTGGCATTTCCATTCATTCCCCAGCCGTAACGCAGTTTCGTATTTGAGAATATTCCTTCGCCTTTCCAAAATTCCGAAAGGCGCAGCGCTGCTGCAAAAGAAGGGAAATAACCCCATTTATGATTGGCGCCGAACACCGAAGACCCGTCGGCACGAAGCGTTCCCGTCAGCAATATCAGGTCTTTCATATTGTAGTTCAACCGTCCGAAGAAAGACGCTGTGTTGATACCTGCTTTATTGCCCGAATTGGAAACGAATTTTCCGTCTTTGCCCATAACGTGAATCAGATTGTTCGACAAATTGTCTTTTACCAATTGTTGTCCTTCCCAATTATTTTTAGATACCTCTTGTCCTATCATTAAATTGAAACTGTGAATATCTGCAAACTTTTGGGTCAAAGTAGCATAATTTTTCCAGTTCCAGTAAACGCTGTGGTCTTCCTTTTGCATAATAGAAATATTGTTGTTTTGCAACAGCCCATACTGATAACTTGGCTTAAACCCTTTATTCACTGAATTGCTGGCATCCATACCAAATTCTGTGCGAAAATTCAGCCAAGTTGTAAAGTCAATCGAAGCGTATATGCTGCCGATTATTCTGTCGCGAGCCAGCGTATTGGTCATATCTTTGGTGAGAGCCACAGGATTGTAAATAGATGAACTGTTGGTAGTTTCGGGTCCTGCATAATTTCCATCGAAATCATAGACCGGCACGCTCGGCATCATCAATGCGGCTTGCATCACAACACCGTTGATACCGTCGTTATTGACAATGTTTTCGTAGGTGTGAGTATATGCTAACGAGCCTCCTATTTTCATCCATTTTTTGAATTGATTATCGAGGTTTATTCTGCCCGAATAACGTTCAAAATCGGAATTGAGTATGATTCCGTCTTGTTTGGTATAGCCCAAAGAAGCGGAATATTGCAGTTTGTCCGTTCCACCCATCATTGTCAGGTTGTGGTTGTGCATCCACGCTCTATTTGTAACTGCATCTTGCCAGTCCGTTCCGGGTCCCAGCAACGAGGGGTCTAAAAACGCTTGGTCAATATTGTTTTTTTGCAAAAAACCTTCTTCTACCAATTGCGACTGAAAAGTAGCGTACTCGGGCAAATTCATCATCTTGTAACTGCCCGTCCGCATTTGAACAGCAGTATATCCGTCATAAACAATGCTGCTGTGTCCTTGCTGCCCGTGTTTTGTGGTGATAATCACTACGCCGTTGGCGCCGGCAGCGCCATAAATTGCAGTAGCCGACGCATCTTTCAACACATCCATTGATAAAATGTCGTTGGGATTGAGAAATGCTATCGCATTTACTTTGTTTTGCCCGTTAGAGCCGCCACTCCAGTCGAAGCCGGCAATTCCTGCGCCCGACCCGTTCATGGGAATACCATCAACCACATACAGCGGTTCGTTAGTCAGATTGATGGAACTTGTTCCGCGAATACGAATGGAATTTGCCGCTCCGGGCGCACCGGAGTTTGCTTGCACCTGCACGCCAGCCACGCGCCCCTGCAAAATCTGGTCGGCGTTGGTAACAATCGATTCGCTGAGTTTGTCGCCCGACAGCCGCGAAACTGAACCTGTCAGGTCGCTTTTCTTCATGGTGCCGTAGCCGACTACAATCACTTCTTCGAGCAGTTTTTCGTCTTCTTTTAGCACAATACTGTAAGTAGTTTTTGCTGCCGTTATCTTAACGGAAACAGCAATATAACCCAAAAAAGCGACATTGATTGTTGCATTTGGCTGTACTGTGAGGGTAAAATTACCGTCAGGGTCGGTAACCGTACCGTTACTTGTACCCTGCTCAATAACTGTTGCGCCAATAAGGGCTTCCCCCTGTTCGTCGCTTACATTGCCCGTAACCCGTACCTGTGCCGTAACATTCAGCACAATGACAAAAGTCATCATTAGTAAGAGGAATTTTTTCATGTGTACATTATTTAATTTTTAACACTAAGGTAACATAGAACTCACAAATGTTCATAACTCTTTGGCGCAAGCCGTTTTACATGTTCGTTTCATGGAATCATTTTAACTTTAAATTTTAAAATGCAAATTTACACGCTTTGCAGTTGTAAATTCTGACTGTTTTTATCTTTTAATGATACTATTTTGACATTTTGTGGGAAAATGCATTTTTTATCGTGAAATTTTCACACTATAACTTTCTTTTTATGGTAATTTTCGCGAAATTCTTTTGGCGAGCATCTCTTTTTCTTTTTGAAAATACGGTTAAAATTAGAGAGATTATTAAAACCACAATCGTAGCAAATTTCGGTAATAGAATTGGTAGAATCGACCAACATCCGCGCCGCGTGCCCAAGACGAATATCGATCATATAATCGGAAAAAGTTTTTCCCGTGCGAAGTTTGAAAAAACGACTGAAAGAGACGGAAGTCATTCCTGCTATGGCAGCCACCTGCTTCAAACTTATTTTTTCGCGATAGTGTATATTTATATAATTCTCAACCTTTTGAACACGCCGACTGTCTGAATGAGGCGTCTCTATTTTTGCAAACGATGAACTTGAAAGTGTATGCGCTTTCCCTGTGAATTTCGATAATTCATAAAGAATGCTCAAAAATTTAACTACAGCGTAAAAATCTTTTTCGCTGCCCAAACTGTCGAGCAAAAAATACACTTTCATTATTGCTTCCAGGGGGAAAACGAGTCCCTTTTTCGCTGTTTCAAACATTGTGCGAATAGAAGCGAATTGATTTTTATCAATAAAACTTTGAAAAAACAGTTCGGGCGAAAACTGAATGGTAATTTCACGGATATTTTGCGACGTGCAGGCGTGCTGTTCCCAAGTATGTTCCAAATCCGGGCTTGTTATCAATACAAGGTCAAAATCGCTTATGATTTCTGACGAGTCGCCCACAATACGCCTTACTCCTGCGGCTCTTTCACAAAAGTTAAGTTCATATTCCCGATGCCGATGTATTGGATAGGTGAACGCCGATTTATACCTGTCGGCAATGTAAAAACAATCCTTATCCGACAATGGTGTAATTTCGCTTATTATCTGACGTTGATACATAATTTTATTGTTGTCAGCCATATTGTTATTTCAGGGCGCAAAGTTACTAAAAATTTTTGTAACTGAGTGCAAACCAGCGATTCAGGGAGAAAAATTTGTTTTTGATATAATTTTCTCTAATGCGACTTCTAATATTCTATCATAACCCAATATGCAATATTTCGCAGGCCTACGGAGGGGTATGAATAAAAAAGGGGCTTGCTGAAGCCCCTTTTTTGCGATTGGGAAAATTACGGTAAAGGATCCTTTATTGCCCGAGGCAAGAAATACTTATCGTTTATCTTGTCCTGCGGCACCCAAAAAATAGGCTTTCCCCAAAGGTCGTCGGCCATTACTTTGGAATATTCGTCAAAATTATTTGTTCTTTCGGAAGTCGGCAATTTGAAACGTTCGATCATCATCGTGGCATTCTCCAGCTTTGTACTCGAACCGGTACAAGTGATTGGTTCCAGTCTCGGATGACGCGTGCGACGCAGTTCCGTCATACATTCGAAAGCTTCCATAATATTCAAATGAATATATTTTTGCTGCATGAGTATCTCCATTTTGTCATCTACGTTTGCGGCAGATTCAAACTCGCTCTGTATCGTGGTTGCATATTTCTCGACGACGCCGGCAGAAGGTTTTGCAGGCGTCAGTATTTTTTTTGTTTCCTCCGACATGTCGCCGGCATAATTCGATTGTGAATTTACCATATACCAGAAATCCGTAGAGTGAACAACAGCATCGTTAATGTGCTGACCGGCAGATTTTCCCGTCGATGCCAATCCTTTCAAAGAGACCTCGGCAAGCAGCAGATCTACTTCGGCAAGCGAAAAGATATAAAGCGGGGTTTCCGAAAGCACAAAAGTAACCGGATTGTAATAAGACCATCTGCACGCTCTAACCATGTTGTCCATAGGAAGCGTCGGTCTGATCGCATTAGACTGAGCGGATGCTCCTTGCGGATAAACATTTCTTCTACAGCTATCTATCGGTAAAGCCTGATCAACAGGAAGGGTTCTGAGGTATTTATTTCGGTCCCAATTTCCCGAAACGCCGTAATATTCCACGCTGTCGGCTTTTCCTGTTTCCGCATAACCTATTGCCAGCGCCGGCAGACGCGGGTCGTCCGTCTCAATCTCATAAACGTCCCGGCCGCGGTTTATGCGGGTCATGATAATGTCGGGGATGCTTAATTGATAGTATTGCTCATAGAAGCCACGTTGTATGATACCGCCGGCAGATGTGCCGATTCTGTTTTCATTCACTTGGGGAGAGGCAAAAGTAAAATCCGATGCAGGAAGATTTTTTATTGCTTCCGACAATACAGGTTTTACAAAATCAGCGGCGACGCCCGAAATACGAATACAAGATTTCAGGGTCTGGGCATTGATATATTCCACCCATTTTTCCACATCTCCTTTGAAAAATACATCTTGCCTTGCAAAAGTATTTTTGGATAAATCGGACATTTTTCCGTAAATCGCAGGCAATTCGCTTGCAATCGTTTGATACTCTTCAATAACCGATTTGTATATTTCCATCGGATCGTCGTAAGGCGTGAAAAAAATCCCTTCACTTCCCTTAAATGCGTTGAAATAAGGAATACTGTTGAACAAATCAACTGTTTGCAGCGCAATCACATCTTTTAGAATCGTAGCAAGTTTGAAATAAATAACGGCGTCGTCATATTCCGCGCCCGACAAGGTGGCTACTTCATCCCGAATCAGGCCGTAATTGTTCATGTCCGTATAAAAGCGTTCAAACTTCGCGGGAATGTTGCCATTGGCTGTACTTAAAAAATTTTCGACATCGCCGTAATGATCGTCAGCCCAAAGTTCACAATACGCGCCCGAGTAAGGGACGTATGAGCTTATCTGGAAAGTCTGAGTAAAACCCTGATCCCAGCTCGAAAGATACCAGTACCATTCACCGTAATCTTTCATCCAGAAACGGTTTTTCTGCAAATGAACAAACAATCCGGAAACTACTTCATCCGGTTTTGGCTGGTAAACATTCGGATTTTTCCAATCCCTGTCCAACTCCTCATTACAGGAAAGCGTCAGGAACGGTATTGTCAATAATAAATATAATAACTTTCTCATAATAAATCAGTTTAATAAGTTAGAAACTAACATTTAATTTAAATCCATAAGAACGAAGCGATGGAAAATTCGTATTTTCTCTCCAGCTATCGTTTCCTGTTCCAAGCATAGATTCGGAATCGATATTTTTTATATTTTTATAAATATAAAAGAGATTCCTTGCTGTGAGGCCTACCGACAGTTTTTGCAATTTCAGTTGTTTTGAGAAGCGTTGAGGGAATGTATATGTCAGCGCCAACTCGCGGAATTTAACATAACTATTCTCTTTTATCATGTCCGGCTGCCAGCCTGTACCCATATCATGAATGAAAGTGGAATAATAACTGTATGCGGAAATTATTATATCGTTGGGCGTTCCGTCTGCTTTCACGCCGGGAAGGATTAATCCGTCATGGCGTTCTCTGGTAGAGCCGTCACTTAAAGTTTCCGTCCAGGTTAAACCGCCATGTTCAGTATCCCGATATTGCAAAGTTTCTTTAGTCAGACCGTTGCCTTGTAGATAGAAATTGGAGTAAGAAAGGATTTTACCGCCGAATTTATAATCCAGCGCTCCCATCAAATTCAACATACCCCAATTCCCCTGTAAATAGAAGTTAGTCGTAAGACCTCCGTATATATCGGTATTTGTGCTTCCGAGGCAAATTTCATCATCCGGGTCGGAGGATAAATAGTAATAACCATTGTCGTTAACCAGCCTGTTGCCATTTTCATCACGAGCATAATCCTGAATCCACAATGTATTCATACGTTCCCCTTCCGCTTGCCGGCGAAACAGATTGCCTGCCGATTCCTGCTTTTGGGTGATGCCGGGATACAATTTTTTAATGTTGTCCCATTGTTTGGCGGCAGTAAGCGTCATTTCCCAACGGAAAGGATCGGTTGCTATGAGCGCGCCATTGACAAAAAATTCAAATCCTTGATTATTGATTTCACCGGCGTTGATACGTATATTGGTCGAACCTGTTGTTGATGAAAGCGGAACTCCCATGATCTGATTGTACCACGTCGCATTATAATAAGACATATTGAATTCAAGACGATTACTATTGAACAGTCGAAGGCTTGTTCCGATTTCAAATTCCCGCTTTCTCTCCGGTTTCAGGTCTCCCGAAAATAAGTCCGACGGACCGGTAACGTCATTGACGCTTGTATTCGGCGAAGGCAAAGTACCGATCGTGTATGTTCTTAACGCGTAATATCGGTTTGCCGGACGCCCTACATCCGCCCATGAGACGAACAATTTCCCGTAATTAATTTGAGGTATCTCGAAAGTTTCCGTAAAATTCCACGTAAAGGAAGCTCCGGGATAGAAATAGGAGCGATTAGCTTTCGGAAGCGTCGAGGCCCAGTCGTTACGAGCTTGGAGTTCAAGAATATATTCCATCCCCCAGGATACGGTTCCTTGCCCCAGTATGCTGTACAACGATTCGTTTTCCTGCGAATATCCCGAAACGTAACTGTCATAACTCGCCGGCCATGTATCGGCATTTTCGAGCGACCAAAAGCCCGGGAACTTGCTGTTACCTCTTGTCCCGACATTTACATCCGTATAGGAAATACCTCTATATGCAGGACCTCCAAAGGCAAAAACATTCAGTTTATCGTCCAGGAACGACTTATTGAAAGTAAGGAACGCTTCATAATTTTGAATGGTATTGCGCTCTCTTTCAAAGCTGAATTTCCCTCCCTGGTAGGATCCTGTTGTCGCATTTTTACGATACGGCATGTTTTTAGCGGAATAGTCCGTATCGGTATAATCAAGTCCTCCCTGTAAAGTCAGGCTAAGGAACGGGAAAAATGTCAATGTTGCTTTGGCAGACGTAATGGAGTGCATACGCTTGTCCGTATTGCGGTTTTCGTTCATGTTCCATAACAAATTGAAAAATCCGTCACTGATGTTATTAGGATCCAGAAAAGCGCTGGGCCATCCCCAACCATTCTCGTCAAGATTGCCCAAACTGCTGAGGTCGCGCATCCAGCCCGTCTCATCTTTATATGCGCTCATCGCCGTTTTAATATCATAGTCCCGATTGAACGTACCCCAAGCCACAAGGTGTTGGATATTAGACATACGGTTTTGAGACTTGATGTTATAAAGATTCTGTACAAATTCAAATTTGGCGAATTTCGATACCTCAATCTGTCCGTTGAAACTTAATGTATTTTTTATTTGACTTTGATTAGGCGTTATTCCGTCATAATCATAATTGGTAAATGCCAAACGCATATTTCCTTTCTCGTTTCCACCTTGAATGGCAGCCTGCACGCTCCTGGAAGCTCCATTTTCGAACATATCTAAATAGTTATTTTCATAAGGCAGGTATTGACGGGTCGAGCCATCAAAAAATTTAATCGGCGAACCGTCGAATTTTGGGCCGAAATTGAAACGGCTACTCACGGTCCGACGAATTGTTTTCGCGTCATCTTCATAATTATATGAATATTCGTTCTCGCCCGATCCATATTCGTTTTGAAAATCAATCAGCGTATAAGGTTCGTGCCACTCCTGCCCGTATGAAACCTGAACGCCTAAACCCCTTGTTCCGCTTCCGTTTTTAGTTGTAATCAAAACAACGCCGTTAGCTCCGGCGCTACCATACAAAACGGCAGCTTTCGCGCCTTTAAGAATCTCCATGGATGCGATGTCGTCCACATTGATATCGTTCACGGCGGAACCAAAGTCAAACGAATTTAACGGATTATAGTCCCGTGAAGCCATGCTTGACTCTGTGTCGTAAATCGGTACGCCGTCAACCACAAATAAAGGCCGCGTTCCCGATGTTGATTCCAGCCCTTGCGCTCCGCGAATATTGATTTTCATACCACCCATGGGACCGGCTGCCGTAGCCTGGATTCCAACGCCGGCAGCTTTACCGTAAAGCGTAGCCAACGGATTGGCCGTTACGCCTGCTTTGATCATGTCTTCGCCTTTAATTGTGCTTACGGCATAACCCAAAGCGCGCGAGTCTCGTTTGATACCCAATGCGGTAACAACCACTTCGTCCAACGCTTGCGTGTCTTCTTTCAACACCACATTCACAGACGTCTGTCCCGAATAAACAATGTCTTGCGACGTATAACCGAGATACGAAATCCTGATTACATCGCCGGCTACAAGATTGGAAAGCGTAAAATTACCGTTTGCATCGGTAATGGTTCCTGTAGTTTTCCCTACAATGGAAACAGTTGCTCCGACAATGGCTCCGGCATCATCGGTAACATTACCTTTCAGCGCTTTTTGTTGCTGAAAGGCTTCTGCTTTTTGCTCGGCGTAAACGTTAGTCGGAGCTGCAATTCCGCCGATACCCGTACTTATTATACAAGTGCACATAAGCAAGCGAGCAAATTTTTTTTGAAATTTAACCATACTGAATTCTTTTTAGAAGTTCTACATATTACCCCTTATTTAAAGGAGATAAATGCAAAGTTAATGAAAAATTTGATAAATTAAGCAACTGTTTTTGAATTAGCATATAAATTTAACAGTCGGCTGTTTTTGCCTACTATTTCAAAAGTATATTGAGCTATTTTAAAATCTGCAGTAGCGGACGATACCGGCGTATTTGTGTTGCTCAACAAGCAAGTAGGGCGCTGTTATACTTTGCTCGGGATAAACTTGCGAGATAAAAAGCAGAAAGCAGAACGCAAATAAGAACCACAGGGCGGTTTGTAACGCCATCTTCCGACGGCCTCCTGCTTTCATGCCTTCTGCTTTCTGCCGACATATCACAAAACCATGCCGCGTGCAGTATAGAAATCCTATAACCAAAGCCCTCAATCCGCGCAAATCATAATAATCTGCGTCATCTGCGTGTCGTTACCGGCCTACAGCGATAAAATTTTGCACCGGTTTCTTCCGGAATAATAATTGCACGTTACTTATGCGCCAGTAACTTTGTTTCTAATGCGGATATTTTCTTTTGTTGCTGAGCGATTGTTTTTGTATCCAGCCTGAGGAAGCCGAAAGGGTTGATATAATTCTGTCCTTCCGAAAGCGCCCACTCCAGGAACTGAAGCGTTGCCGGATTTACTTTTCCGGGCAATACGAACGTCAATTCTTCTACCGGTATAAGGTCGATGCTTTTATTTTCCAGCAGTGCGATTGTTTCGTCCAGGTTTTGCACATTCAGCGCCTCGGCATATTCCTTTTTTACGTCTAAAGGAAGCAGCGTAATACCGTCGTTCAATTGCCGCGATTCGATATTGAAGATATAGTTCAAATTATTAAAGCTAACCCCTTTGGCGTCTTTTTTCACAGCATTGTTCAGGTAGAGATCGTCGCCGACGATCTTTTTACCTTTCAGGCTGCTTGCTTCATACCCGAAATGTCCGGCAAAGGAATGGGATACGGAATAAGAACTGTTGCTCGAATAAACCGTAGCGTCGTATTTTTCCTTTTTGTTCGGTTCGCCGTCTTCGGCGAGGAGGTCTTTTTCGAAGAACAATTCCTTGATTCGCTTTTCATTCAGTTTTTTCTTTTTGAGTTCATCCGGCAACAGGTTGTCTTTCCCTGCGATGGGCAAAACGGCATATTTCCCGAAAGAGATGGCCGTCGCCGCTTCCGGCAAGGCGTCGTCGTCCCGTATTCCGGACGGTATAATTTCAATTGAATGTTCGTGCGTATCCTTGCCGGCAATAGACAGCGACACGTCGGGGTGCGTCTTTGAATACTCGGTAATCCATTTTTCCAGCAGGGCGTCTACAAATCGGACGCCTTTAATAGAAACTGTTTCCTGCCGTACAGGACTATCGGTTGCATTTATTGTCTGCGCATTTGCAGAACTAACGATGGCAATAAGTATAATCAAACTTGCCGTTTTTACTTTCCGGTTCATAATGTTTATCATTTTAAATTAATTAGTACCATTTTATTTTCCTGTTAAAAAAAGGCTACCCGTTTTCTTTCGGACAGCCTTTTGTGCGTTTATCTTTACTTGTTTTATGCACATCAATCATATGCTGTCCGACTTCGGCAGTTACATATCATACGCATATAAAAACAATACAGACTCATTTTGTTTCTTTTTAAATCTTGTGCAAAGATAAAGGGTTCCGGATATTGCCGCAATACCCTATTTATGGTATATTTTTGTTTTCTATGGCGCCAAGTCCGCCGGATATGCCTACAAACAAAGCGAGCGCCGGGCGGATGTCGCTCCACCTGTTTATGGTATATTGCTTCAAGTTCAATTCAGAATACAAATTCGTTCTGCGATGATGAGATAATTTCATTTTCTTTTAGTTATATTTGTAGCAATTAATTCTTTAATAATTAAAGTTATGAAAAACATCTGTTTGTTGTGTTTGGCGTTTGTATTTATGGCGTCGTGCGAATGTAATGATTCTTCCGAAGGAATGCAGTCATTTATTTATCAGCCTGACTTTTCAGTTATCAAGGTTGATCAATCCCGTTTGGTATATATAGATAACCTGCTTCAAGAATACGTGGATAAGGGAATTATTCCACATGCGCTTACTTTTGTGGCAAAGGAAGGGCATGTTATTCATAATAAGGCTTTTGGCTGGCGGGACGTTGAGAAGCAAATCCCGCTTAAAGGGGATGATATTTTTAGAATGTACTCGCAAACGAAAGCGATAGCTACCGTTGCATTGATGACCTTGTTCGAACAAGGGAAATTCCAGTTGGACGACCCGGTATCTAAATATATACCGGAAATGACGAACCAGGTAATCATTGCCGGCGGGAATGCCGGTAATCCTGTCACCCGGGAGGCTGCTTCGCCGGTATTAATCCGTCATTTATTGAGTCATACTTCCGGTATAACAGGCCCTCGTTATGATCCGGGCGCTCCCCGCGCGGAACATGAAACGCTGGCAGGCTATGTGAAAGAGCTTGTTTCCTACCCTTTAAGCTTTGATCCGGGAACGAGTTGGAATTACCATCCTGCATCCGACGTTTGTGGCTACTTAGTGGAATATTTTTCCGGCAAACCTTTGCAGGACTATTTGCAGGAAGTTATATTCGACCCTTTGGGAATTAAAGATATGGCCTATTACTATGACGAAAGTTATAAGGAACGTTTCGTAACCGTTTACAAGGATAATGAAGGAAAAATAGAGCCGGTTGAAATTTGGAGCGGGCGTTATCCGTTTGGAGAAGAACGCCTGTATGCCTCTGCCGGTACGGGCTTGAACGGAACGATAGAAGGGTATGCCCGCTTCTGTCAGATGGTATTGAATTACGGGGAATTTAACAACAAGCGGATATTAGGGCGTCGTACGATTGAAATAATGGGTAAAAATCAGATAATCCATCCAGGCGCTGCCGGCGATAATTTTAATTTCGGAATAGGTTTTTACATCTATCCGGGAGGGAAAGCGGATTGGGATATACCTCCGGGCGCTTCGCCCATGGTATCGCCCGGTTCTTTATCGTGGGGCGGCATGGCTAATACCGATTATATCATCGATCATCAGGAAAACATGATTATCCTGTTGTACACCAATCGCATACCGGATACGTTAGTATGGGAAAAGTTCCTTAATACCGTTTATCAGGCGTTGGAATAATTAGCCA
>JAIROL010000047.1 GCA_031257565.1 Tannerella sp.
AATAATGAAATCGCTATGACATGGTTTGAATATCCTTATTACCTTTCTACATAATAGCCATGAATGGGTGGTATCATTTTTAACCATCAGATGGTACCGTTCTTAAACGATACTGAAAAATGGCGACAAATAGTAAGACCGCCCTTGCTTGTATGGCTTTTTATGCAGGCTTTCAATGCCAGTTAGCCAATTGATATACAGTTTGTTACTTCAAAGAAGAGGCTGTCTTGAAAGTATGAGACAGCCTCTTTTTCCGGACGCCCTCTTGTTATTGATTTTAATCCGTTATTTCTTCTTTATTATATACTGCTTATGCGAATCAAAATATTCCTGCATTTCACGTTTTTTTCGTAAACTACGACGCTGACGTTTAATACCTGCGCCTGCAAATGAACAGAACAGCGTAGGAACCAGAATTAAAGTTAATATGGTTGAAATCGTAAGACCGCCGATAACGGCAACACCCATCGGACGCCACATTTCTGCGCCCTGACCTGTGCCTACCGCCATCGGTATCATACCCAGAATCGTAGTAAGGGTAGTCATAAGTACAGGACGCAGACGGCTTCTTCCTGCAGTAACGACAGACCGAATCACACCCTGACCGCGCTCACGACACAACATGGTATAGTCGATAAGTACAATACCATTTTTCACAACAATACCGATCAACATAATTGCTCCCAGCAAACTCATCACGCTCAGCGTCATCCCTGTCATGAATAAAAACAGGATAACCCCGCTGAAGGCAAACGGCAACGAAAACATGATTATAAACGGATATGAGAGAGATTCGAATTGCGCCGCCATCACTATAAATACCAAAACGACAATCAGCAAGGCCAATGTTCCCAGGTCCCTGAACGAATCCTGCTGATCTTCATACGAACCGGCAACCTGAATATTGATATCAGAGGGGATATCCATATTTTTTATAATATGCTGACCTGCTGCAACAATGTCGCCCAACGCCGCGCCGGGACCGATTACGGCAGATACCGTAACGATACGCTGACGATCCTTGCGGTCGATAGAGGGAGGTGACGAACGTTCAACGACAACTCCAAGATCTTTTACGCGCATGGCTTGTCCCACGTTATTGTAGATAAGAATATTTTCTATATCCTCTATGCTTTCACGAAACGCTTTGGCGTATCGCACCACAATATCATACTCTTCCCCATCCTCGCGATATTGCGACGCCGTAGCTCCATTAAAACGGTTACGAAGATATGTTCCCGCCGTAGAAAGGTTTACCCCGAACATGGATAACTTCTCACGGTCAAAATCCACCTGGAACTCCGGCTGATAATCTCCACGACTGATTACAACTTCCGAAACGCCTTTTAAAGCCAATAATTCACGCTGCATGACAGCCGCCATTCTGTCCGTTTCTTCCATATCGTATCCATAGATTTCAAAATCGGCAGAACTTTGTCCTCCCAGACCGCCGCCTCCGCCGCCGGAAGAAACCCGGAATTTCTTAAATTCGGGATAACGGCTGATATCCTTACGCATCATCTCACATATTTCATCCTGCGTAATATTGCGCTCTCCCGGATCTGTAAGACTTATATTAAAAGTTATGATATGCGAACCGTTATCCTGCATGGAAGCCCACGTATTATCCTCATCTGCCTGCCCAATCGTATAATTACATACTTTTATATGATAATCCTTATCATTCATCCATTTATCAGCCAGTTTCGAGGCTAATCTCTGTGCGATTTCCTTTCTTGTGCCAATCGGTAATTCCAGGGCAACGCCGACGCGCGCATTATCCTGCGAAGGGAAAAACTCCGTACTGATACCCCCCATACAAAACAGACTTCCTATGAACAATGCCAAACAAGCCATGACAACCATTATTCGATGACGAACAGCCCAGTTCAGCATGCGCGAATACCGCGTATCAAGACCATCCAAAGCCTTTTCTATCGGCCGATAGAAGAAACGAAACGCCTTTGTCTGTTTTTTCTGAAGTTTCAACAACAAAGAACACATCATCGGGGTAAGAGACAATGCGGCGCCGGTTGATACAACCATAATAACGCACATCATCCAGCCTAATTGCTTAAACAGCACGCCGGCCATACCCGTTACCATCGTCAAAGGGAAAAATACGGCAAGCATCGTCAGAGTAGATGCAATTACCGAAATAGCGACTTCATTAGTCCCGTGAATCGCCGCCTGTTTCGGATCGGAACCCCGTTCGATATGCGTCGTAACATTCTCTAATACAACAATCGCGTCATCCACCACCATACCAATGGCGATTGATAATGATGAAAGGGATATTATATTAATGGATGCGCCGGTAATAGCCAGATAAATAAACGAAGCAATAAGAGAAAGTGGAATTGTTATTGCGATAATGATGGTTGCACGCCAGCGTCCAAGGAAAAGAAATACGACAAGCACAACAAACAGTAATGCATAAAGCACCGTTTCCGTCAAACTGCCAATCGTATTTTTGATATTATCCGAAGTATTCACAATAATACCAAGTTTTACGTCGCTCGGTAGCTTTTCCTGCAAACCCGGCAGCAATTCAGCCACTTTATTCGCAATTTCCATCGAGTTTGCTCCCGATTGCTTTTGTATAATAATCATAGCGCCCTTAACGCCGTTATTATAGGTCTCCTGTGCACGTTCCTGAACCGTATCTTCTATTTTTGCCACATCATGGAGGTAAACATTGGCGCCATTATATGTGCTGACAACAATATCGCGTAACTGCCTTGTATCTTCAAATTCTCCTTTCACACGCAGAGAGTAAGTCTGGTTTCCGATATCAAAATTACCTCCCGGAATATTCCTGTTTTCAGCTCCGATAATTGCGCTGATGCTTTCTATTGTCAGGTTATAAGCTTCCAGTTTATTCGGATCGCAATACACATATATCTCGCGTTTAGGCGCGCCGGCAATTGAAACGGTTCCTACTCCCGGAATACGGGCCAACGGATTTGCAACGCCGTCATCAAGTATTTTATATAATGCAGCCTGACTCTCTTCCGCCTGTACGGACAACAATAATATCGGAATCATATCCGTACTGAACTTGAAAATAATCGGATCATTCACATCATCCGGCAACGAGGATTTAACCATATCCAGTTTATCCCGGACGTCATTTGTCAATACGTCAATATCATACCCGAACTCAAACTCCAGTGTTATAAAAGATAGATTCTCCGATGATTTGGAAGTTATATGCTTCAGATTACTAACCGTATTAAGCGTATTCTCCATCGGACGGGATACATTATTTTCGATATCCGACGCGCTCGCGCCCGGATATGATGTAAATACCATAATCGTATTTGTCTCTATATCCGGAAGCAAATCAATCGGTAACCTGCTTAATGAAAAGAGACCGAATATCACTATTGCAGCAAAGCATAGCGAGGTCATAATCGGTTTTTTAACCGCACCTTCGTATAGACTCATTTTTAAAAATTCTTAATTGTTTACTTTCCAACTTACTATTTCTCGACCTCGACCTCCATACCATCCAGCAAACGGGACTGACCGGCTATCACAACCTGAGAATTGTTATCCACTCCGGATATCAATTCATATTCTTCGCCCATACGACGACCCAATTCTACTACTCTACGGTAAGCTTTTCCATCTTTGTAGATATATACGTAACGTTCGCCGGAACCCGATTGTTTTTCTACCGAAAGATCCGGAACAACCACATGGTTCAATGTGCCGAAATTCAAAGTCACACGGGCAAACATTCCCGGACGAACCCGCATATCCTTATTCCCTACCCTCACCTCTACCGGAAATGTACGCGTAGCCGGGTTAATTGTCGGATAAACCAGATTAACCGTACCTTCAAACGCTTCTTCACCGTATACATCCACTTTAATCTTAACCGGTTGGCCTTTCTTAAGCCGGGTGAAATAGGATTCAGACACATTGATCATCAGTTTTACCGGTATAATCTGTTCCACAGTAAGCGCCGGAGCCGCTCCGCTATACATATCTCCGTTGTCATAATTACGCGCTGTAATAACGCCGTCAATAGGGCTTAACAAGGCCGTATTCTCAAGCATATTTTTAAAAGCTGTTTCTCTCACGTCCAACGTCAGTTTGGATGCTTCCCATTCGGATTTGGAAACGCCTCCGATTTTATATAATTCATCCACGCGATTAAACTCCGCATAATGATTATCCAGCTGCAGTTTAAGTTGTCTCAGATTAGCCGCATCCATCTGCACCAGTTTTTGCCCTTTTCGGACGCGATCTCCAACCTCCACATAAATAGTTTCGATGCGAACAGGCGACGACGGCGCTATATGATTTGTCGCCTCCGCCTCCACTGTAGCCGTATACTCGCGAATCTGATCAACCGGACGTTCTACGACTGAAGCAAGTTTCACTTTTGGTTTTTCTTCGACCTTATCTGTCGAATTTTCAGTTTTCCCCCCGGAACAAGCGCTTAACGCAGATATTACGATAAGCGCTGCAAGTTGAAATTTTGTTTTCATCATCTCTTATATATTGTTTATTTATTTATTTTATCCTCTTTTCCCAATACTTTTTCCAAATCGGCCTTAGCCGCCAAATAATCGTATATCGATTGATTATAAACCAGCTGGGCCTGCGTCAACGCTACCTCCGAATCATTCAGTTCAAGTATTGTACCTTTCCCCACCTCATAACGTTTCTGTGCAATAAGACGTCCTTTCTCCGCCTGAAAAACGCTTTCTTTGTTACTCAGCGCCTGTTCGCTGCTGGAACTCATATTATCCAGATAACTACTCATTTGCATATAAAGCATACGTTCCGTATTCAGACGCGTTTCTTTCAACTGCTTTATCTGAATTTTCGCCTGACGTACTTTGGGGAAATTACTGCCTTTAAACAACGGGACAGTCAGGTTTAAGCCTATAAAAGAATGTGGAAACCAGTCATAACGGGAAATCTTAAAATCATTATTCATAGACACATACGCATAAGAATAAGAGGCGCCTAACGTAGGCATGAAATTTGTTTCCTGTAATCTCAGATTTTGTTCAAGCATGTCGGCATTTAACTCCAGTTGCTTCAAATCGCTGTTATTGGTAAGATTCAGTTCATTCGTCCGGCGTTCAAACATTTCCCGTTCGTGAGCCGCCAGATTCCCTTCAATCTCAATTTCAGTCTCTTTATCCAATCCCAACAGTACTTTCAACTGCAGTTTTGCAAGATTCACGCCATTACGTGCAGAAACGACATTCGGTTTAAGGCTACGAACCTGAACATCTGCACGAATTTTATCATATTCGCTAACGCTTCCCAGTTTGTATTTTTCGTTTACTATATTGAAATTTGCTTCTGACTGAGCATAACTTTTTTTAAGTACTTCATAACTATCCTGCGTCAGAAGCAACTGATAATAAGCTTTCGTTACCTGATTCACCATATCCAGCTTGGACGAGCGCGATTTCTCCACCGCAAGTTCGATATCCGATCTCGTCAGATGAATACTCCGATACAAGGCCGGAGCAAAAACCGGAAGGTTGACCGTAATACCGCCATTATAAGTATTATCAGAACCGACCTGTATAGTCATCGGATCTCCTTCGCCCATATTCATCACCATCGTTTGTTTTTTTAGAGTACGGGAATACGAACCGGTAAGGTCTGCCGTCGGCAAAAGACCATAAATAGCTTCTTTATTAGCCGCTTTCTTCAATTCAATCTCTTGTCCGGCTACAATAATCGCAGGATTGTCCGATAAGGCAATCTCGATCGCCTGATCAAGATTGATCCGCATTTTCCTTGGAGACGCATTGTCGGAAGTGACCGACTGCAACGTATCATCCGCCAACATACCGGACGTTTTTTCCGCCTTAACCCCCGGAATAAGCATATGAGCGCATACCAAAACGCTCAGCATCCATTTCATCTTTTTACTCATTAACATCATCATCTTTTTTTTATAATCTATTTTTCGTCGCGTAATTAACTATCATTTTTCTTTTCAGGAAGAAACCCTTTCTTATATCTCTTCCTGGCAATAAACTTATCTAAGATATCCCGTCCGGCGTCAGTAGAAATACCACG
>JAIROL010000067.1 GCA_031257565.1 Tannerella sp.
TAAACAATATCAGTGTCTTATTCTTCATTTACTGCTGTTATAAAATAAAAACTGTCCGGTATTTCGTTTCCCGGACAGCTTCTGTACATATTCTTTTACTGTGCTTATAAATATGAACAGCGCTCTGTCCGGTTCCGGCAGTTGCACATTATCCACATATAAAAACTGTAATTAACCATAAAATACTAATTTTTTTTCTGCAAAGGTAAAACCTTTTGAGGCTTGTGTCAATACCATTTTTGTGGTATTTTAGTTTTAGCACGCTGATGACACTGATTATCATGATTTACGCAGATTCTTTACTCCCCCAATCGCTCCTTCTCCTACTCTCCCCAATCGCTCCCCACCACTCCCACCCCCAATCGCTTCGCTTCATTGGGGGTTATTGACTACGTCGAACTAAAGTTTGACTACGTCGATTTTCAATTCATATTGAGACCTTCAGTCTCTGTCGCTGACCGACTTGAAAAGTCGGATTTTCATAACCACAGGTCATGACCTGTGGAAGAAGAACATCGATAAAACTACCTGAAACGTAAGTTCGACGTAGTCAAAGGTAGGACTTAGTGGCTGTCAATAAATTTCATTTCCGGATTACTTTGCTTCATACCTCGCAACTCCTTATAATGATGGTCGCCGTAAATGGTCGCCGCGTGCGGCGACCATTTGCTCACAATCAACCTCATTACCTAATTTCTCGTTGATGTTTTCCATTTTTGCTTGCGTCAGCCAAATCTAAAATCGTAAGCGGTCTAAACAATATTATTCAATAATGTATTGGCGTCCAGTCCCATCTTTGTAAATGCAAACCATTTTTTTTCCCAAATCTTTCAACGAAGCGCCGATATGATACACATCGCTGTCGATGAAAAGGAAGCGGTCGTGTGAGCGGGTGAATGTCTCGACGGCAATAGCAGGGTATTGCGCATTGTGTTTCCGCAAATCAAGTTGAAATTGGGGTGATATGGATGCAGTGTAAATTGTTGCATTCACGCCTTTTCCACGTTTGGATAAAAGCAGTAGAACGCTTTCGTTTACATAGTTGTCGATTAAAACAATGGATTTTTGAGCGGATTTTATCAAATCGGAGGCAAAAATATAGGCGTCGAAAATCTGTCCGTCGTAAAAAATCCCTTCTACAGGTGGTAAAGATGTCCTTACGAAAAAATCTATTTTCTTTTCGGTCTCTGTAACTCGGCGTTCGGTTTCTATCGCGAGCTTCTCCACCTTTTCAATTCGTTGATTAATAGCGTAACCTCTAAGTAGATAATCTTTTATAATGCGGGTTGCCCATATACGAAAAAGTGTGCCTTGCTTTGATTTTATCCGGTATCCGACGGATATAATAACATCCAGATTATAAAGTTTTATGATTTTATCTTGCATTTTTCCTGCAATAGCGCCATGTTGAGTGGTATGTAAGAAATCCTGACATACCACGTTTTTTTCCAATTCTCCTTCCTTGAATATATTGGATATGTGCATAGTAACATTATTTCTGGTTGTCTTAAACAGTTCCGACATTTGCACCTGAGTCAGCCAGACTGTTTCATGTTCTAACCTTACTTCCAATTGAATGGAATTGTCCGGTTGATATAATATTATTTCACCTTTATTATCAGACTGATTCGATACTATTTCGCCTCCATTATCAGATTGGCGTAATGTTATTTTTTCTTTATTATCCATAAATCGCTCTTATTCTTTTTATTCAAGATAAAAATCTCGTCGGTGTTTTCTCCAACAAGGCTATCCGTTAAAATCCCATTACAACTGCGGATTCCAGCGGCAAAATTACTACTTTTTTCTTTCCGTTCGGCAAAACCGGAAATCACCCTGAAATCACTATCAAACTTCAATGAAGCATCAAATGGTTGGGTGCATTTCAAATTGTCGCATCGCATTCGGCGTAGCCAGTTAGCGAATAGAAAAACACTGGAGGTGTGCAATATGAATAACCCGTATGCTTTCAGGCGATATGTATACCTCAGTTGATTTATGGCAAGAGGTAAAGTCATTGGTACGGGAATACGAAAGCGATGATGCCTGCCTGATCTTCGACGATACCATTGTAAGTAAACCTTACACAGATGAAAACGATCTTATCTGCTGGCACTGGGATCATAGTAAAGGACATAATGAAAAGGGGATAAACTTATTGACGGCATTTTACCATACTCAAGCGCCCACTGTTGCGGAATCTTTGCGCGTTCCAATAGCCTTTGAATGCGTAAAAAAGACAGTCCGGTTTTGCGAGGTGAAAACGCGCAAAGAAAAACGTCAAAGCCCCGTAACCAAAAATGAGATGATGCGCACTATGCTTACGAATGCAGTGAAAAGTCAGCGCCTCAAATTTCGTTATATACTGGCAAACAGCTGGCTTGCATCATCAGACAACATGCTTTTCATCCATCGGCTGAAAAAGTTTTTTTTGATGGATATGAAAAGCAACCGACTGTGCATGTTCGCCACGCAGGACAGAAACAAAGGTCAGTGGACAGCATTGGACAAATTGCCGCTACCAGCGGAGCAACCCGTCAAAGTTTGGATAAAAGACCTTGCCATAGCGGTTCTTTTATGCAAATTCGCCTTTACAAACAAGGATGGCTCTACGGGAGAAATGTATCTGCTAAGCAACGATTTGAATCTTTCCGCTGAGGACTTCCG
>JAIROL010000068.1 GCA_031257565.1 Tannerella sp.
AACCCAGTTCGAATATTTCATCCGGAGTATCCTTATCTACGCGGATATTTATTTTAGGGTCAATCAATTCAAGTTCATAACTGGCTTGTAAACACATTTGTGATAATTCATTGAACAAATAAGTTCCATCCATATTACGCCCTCCAAGAACCATACTTTGTCCGTTATCACCCTGCTGCATACCGGGATAAAGATCGCTGTCTTTATTACACGTCAGGAAAAATTCTTCTACAAGTTCAAAAGCTTCTTCCGGAGTTAAAACGCCCTTATCAATATCATTTTTATAATATGGATACATATATTGATCAAATTGACCGAGCGTATTATGGTAATTGGATGCTTCCCATATTGAAAAATGAAGTATCCTCAGTAACTGGAGCGCTTCCCTGAAAGAGGTAGCCCCACGGGTTTTTACAGCTTCCAATGTGGCTGCCGTATCTTTTTCCCCTATGGAACGTGCATATACTTCGTATTTACCGATTAAATCCTGCAATGATGATATACAGATAATAACCGATTCGAAAAATATTCGCCCTTCCACATCATCCGGTATCAGATGCTTAAGTCTTTCTTCCACTTCACATTTGCGGGCGCCCAATCCAAGTTTTATGGTAGTTTCGTAATCCGGCGATATGTTGCAAACGGTTCCACGTTCATGAATGTAACACTCTTTTTGGATTCTATCCCATTCTCCAGATGTGTATATAGCCGGAATATCATCAATTGTTCTCGTGAAAACGATCTTTTCGCCGGGAAGTATTACAGGTTTCTCCATTCTTAACATGGTAGACAGGGCTTCGGCAGATCTTCTAACAGGATGTATGCCTTCTCCGGCAAATATTTCATTGATGCTTTCAATACCCAGTTCCGCAAGACTTCTTCTATATGTGTGATGTTTTTTATTCAGGATATAATCCCGAAGATTATCAATTCTTGGATTCATAATATAATTGTTTCTATATGATTGTTTTCAAAAAATGATTGTTCGTTTCATGGCGCTGATATTAACATCGGCAAAGATAAGCATATTATATCAAACCGGTACGCACTGGTATGTTTATTTTTATATGTTTAAAAACATATATTACCGATACGTACCGGTTTTGGTTTATCTCTAATTATCTGTATTTTTGCACAAAAAAATAAATTATTTACGTATGAAAATCAAAGAATCCAAATATAAACTAGTTGTAAACCATGTGATTAAAGGCATTAAAGAAGGAGAGTTAAAAAAGGGCGACTGGATACCGTCTATCAACGAATTTAGAGGAATTTATAATCTTTCCCGCGATACCGTATTCTCAGGAATCAATGAATTAAAATCAAGAGACATTATCGACTCCAGCCCGGGGATCGGTTATTATGTAGTAAATACCAGAATCCCATCGAAAAATAATATTTTTTTGTTATTTAATGAATTTAATGAATTCAAGGAAGAACTTTATAATTCATTCATTGAAAATGTTGGAAAAACTGATACTGTAGATCTTTACTTTCATAATTATAACCGAAAAGTATTCAATTCATTAATTAATGATTCTAATGGGAAATATACTACCTATATTATCATGTCCGGAAAATTTAAAGGAATTGATTCTCTTTTACAGACCATTAATGGAAAGGTTTTTTTACTGGATCACTTTCACCCGGAGCTTAGAGGGAAATATTCTTCTGTAGCTCAAAATTTTGAAAAGGACACTTATGAAGCCTTAACCTCCGAGTTAAATCATATACTGAAATACAAACGTATATTAATGATACAGAGCGAAGAAAAGGAACCATACGAACGTTACCATGGCTTACAAAGATTTTGTAAAGACCATGGATTCGAGCATAGCTATTTAAATTCGGTAAAAACAAAAAGAATAAAACAGGATGATTTGTTCATGCTGGTAAATGACAGGGATCTTGTCGATATTTTAAAACAAGCCGAAAAACAAAATTTTACTCCCGGAAAAGAATTTGGAATAATCTCCTATAATGATACCCCGTTAAAAGAAATTCTATCCGGCGGAATAACAACACTTTCCACTGATTTTAGGGAGATGGGAAAAACAATAGCTTCGCTTATTAATAAGAAAACAATTGAAACTATTGAAAATCCATGGAAGTTTAATATTAGAAAATCACTGTAACGACATTCTCCACCTCCATTTGAGGGTTTTTAGAATCGGAAAAGATTTTTATTCTTCCGGCAGCCGGTCAATGACATTAATTTTTTGTGATGTTGGCATTTTTGTCCTTGAGCCGGGATGTAAATTCAGAACCGTCGTACCGGGGTTCAATCCTGCTTTGCCGGCAACCCGGATAAACCCTTTCCCGTCCTGCATGATACACCGCGAAATGCGCTCCTGCATCCACAAACCGGTCTTTTTTATACTTTGCTCGGGATAAACTTGCGAGATAAAAAGCAGAAAGCAGAACGCAAATAAGAACTACAGGGCGGTTTGTAACGCCATCTTCCGACGGCTTCCTGCTTTCCTGCTTTCTGCCTTTCTGCTTTCCTGCTTTCTGCCGACATATCACAAAACCATGCCGCGTGCAGTATACCAATGACTTCAGACTTCCGGTTTGGGCTGTGTTCTTCGGGTTACTGCAACTTGCGGATTTCGTCTGCCGTCAGGCCGGTCAGTTCAGTGACGTCTTCGAGCGACATCCCCTTTTTCAGACAGGCGGCAGCCACTTTCTCTATTCCTTTCTCAATTCCT
>JAIROL010000072.1 GCA_031257565.1 Tannerella sp.
CTTTTTATCATGACTACGGGTACTTTAATAACAATCCTAAATTGCAGTTCTTAGTGGATGCGGACGTAGAGTATAACATGGTCTTTGCGCTTGAACAGGTCGTAAAACACCGAACAATAGACGCCAAAGGCCATACCCGGCAAACCATTCATATCGCCAAAGCCGACATCTTCACCAAGCGTATCCTTTTTCCCGTACAGGAACCACAGACGGCCGCAGGCATACCGGACGCCCTGAAAATCTCTATAGCTTATCGCGGCAGGCTGGATGTATCTTATTTGTCAACGCTACTCCGGCAACCGCCGGAAGACGTACGGGACGCCTTATTGAAGGAAGGTTGGGCTTTTATCAATCCGGCGACCGGGTTGTTGGAAGACCGGGATACCTATTTATCCGGAAAGGTACGTACCAAACACAAACAAGCGATAGCCGCCGCAGAAAGTCATCCCGAATTTGCAACCAATGTGTCCGCCTTGCAAACGGTAGTTCCCAAAAGCATTCCCGCTTCACAGATAAAATTACGGTTGGGGTCGCCGTTTATTCCCGGCCGCTTTATAGAAAACTTTGTCCGTGATTTTTTCAAGATGGAAACGCATATTGCTTATCATCCAAGCGTAGAACGTTGGATTATTACCGTCCAATCCGGCTCCTGGAGCGCGGAAAATAATTGGCATGTACATGAAAACACGGTTTATCCGGGAACGTACCGGCGGGAAGAATGTTATTTTTGCTACCGGAACGCCGATTACCAATACAATGGCAGAGGTATGGACGATGATGAAATACCTCTCGCCGGATATACTGGACAGCTATAAGAAATTCCTTTGACGAATTTGCGGCTACTTTTGGGAATGTAGAGCCCTCCTTAGAATTTACCGCTACCGGTAACTTTAAGATAGTAGAACGTTTCAAATCCTATATCAATGCACCGGAGTTATTGACCGCCTTCCGGGCCATCCTGGCCGTCGTGGGCGTGGCTGTTGTCGGGCTGGTGATTTTCCTTGCCGTGAGAAAAACGAAGAGGTATGAAGTATGAGTTGGCTGGCGCCACTGCGCCTGTCGCGGCTTACGACAAAGATACAACGCTATTCCCGAACTGTAAAACGAGAGGGGCGACCGGTTTCGGTCGCCCCTCTTATTCTATTTGAGGTTAATCATGCAGGCCTTTCTTTCTTAAATACTCCAACAGGTAGGCCGGGCGGTCGGTTTGGATGATGCGTGCGCCGAGCGTATCAATCAGGTAGCCGTAATTTCCATTCGGATCTGTTAATGCTTTGTCATCAGTATATCCTCCCGAATTAGAATCCCATAGAGAGTTAAACCATAAAACAGATGCTGTGTTTTGCAGTTTCGCCTTCATCTGTTGGAATAGTTCTTTGCTTGCTTCGGCAAAGGAAATTTCATACACGGGACATTCCATGTTCAAAACAACTGCAACAGAATCAATGGTAGTTTCTTTATGCGGGCGAATAACCGGCACAAAGATCATCTTCTCAAGAATTACCCCGTATTTTCGGTAAAGTTGATTATACGGTTTATCGGATTTCACGAATGCCTGCTTGAGAGTACCCGTCTTTTTCAGAATTTCGTACACATCGTCCATGTATTCATCCGCTTTGTCCACATCCACAATAATCCTGTCTTTGGCAACAATCATGGCTTCTTCAAATGTCGGTATTTTAAAGTCAGTAATACTACCTAAGCCATTTCTTAGACGTAGTTTTTGTATTTCGGCTAATGTAAAATCGCTGACCAATCCTTTACCGCTCGTAGCTCTATCAACTGTTCGGTCGTGCATTAAAATCAAATGCCCATCTTTTGTTTTTGCTACATCAATTTCAACAACGTCAACCCCCATTCTGATGCAACTTTCTATGGCTTCGATTGAATTTTCAGCATAGTTTCGCCAATCACCGCGATGAGCGGCAACTAAAACTTCTACTGTTTGAGCCATAGCAAACACTTGGCTCAACATTAGCAGCAGTAAAAAGAGATATAATTTGATTGTTTTCATATAAAATGATATAAGATTTTTAATAATAACCCTCGTTTTGTTCTTCTTCGATTTGACCTGCCGGTTTTAGCCGGTCAATGTGACTCTGTGGTATGGGGCGTAATCTGTGATAAGTACGGATAGAAACAGCTTCCTTATTATACTGTTTAACCCAATCATAAAGTTTTTCGCATCGAACCAAATCTTCCCACCGATATAGTTCACCTAACAATTCACGTCCGCGTTCATCCAGAATGAAAGAGACAAAATCCATTGATGATAATTGCGCTGATGTTACTTTAATCGCATCGAAAGTGCTATGCGTATCATGCATTCCTCCTCCTTCCTCAGTCCAGTATTGCGACATTTTTTCTTCTCCTTCCTGCCATGCTGCCCTTTGTCTTATTTCGTTTATATAGATTGCCGCCAAATCAAAGTCACCTTTTCTTCCGGCAGCTTCTGCTGCAATCAGGTAAGTTTCACCTAAACGCATACGAACCCATTCACGATTAGACGCCATCTCAGCTATTGACGGTCTGTTGGGTGCAAGATGCTTAACGAGGATAGGATAATAATTCAAAGTAAACATCTCGTATGGAACGTAAGAATAGGAATATTCCGCTACTATTTTTTTTATTTCCATGCTATTTGCTGTATATCCGGTCTTTTTTACACTGAAAACAAGTGCGGTATCACCAACTGCAAACTTGGGTTGCCCATCAACTTGTCCTTTGGAAGGATCCGGAATAAAATAAACGCTTCCGTTCTCTTCAAGTGTTCTCCATGTGGGGATTGTTGTTTGATTATTGCTAATAAATGACCATCTGAAACTCTTGTAAAATCGGGAATCATTTTTCCTGTCAAACAGTGTCTGGAATGTTTTTTCGGTAGGCATATATCTCCGGTACGGACGTCCGTTATATATATCCCTTATCATACCCGGAAAACTTTCATACATCGTACACCAGTATAAATGGTGCGCATTTCCGCTTCCGTTAAAAATGGGATTACTTGTAAACTGTACGGCAAATATGACTTCAGAATTACCCATATTGTTGATATCCCACAGGTCTGAAAAATTGGGTAACAACTTGTGGGGACTTTCTTTTATCACTTTCTCGGAGTAATGAAGAGCGCTATCCAAGTCGGTTGACTTTTGTCCCATTTCATTTGCATAAGATACGGCGCTGCCCCTCGTAAGATAAACTTTTGACAGCAGATGGGCAGCGGCAAAAGAAGTAGCTCTCCCTTTTTCTGCGGCGCTTACTTCGGGCACAAGTTTGGATTCTGCAAATCGTAAATCCGAAATAATTTGATTATAAATATCGCTTACCGGAGCGCGTTTAAATTCGGTACGAACTTCTAAACTACCATCCGTTACTAATGGAATTTTTCCAAATTGCTGTACTAAATCAAAGTATAGAAGAGAACGAATAAACAACATTTCGGCAAGACTTTGGTCTTTTTTTGTTTCCGACATATTCGATCCTGTAATCTTTCCAATAGCAATATTGGCATTTCCTATTCCTTTATAATGATTTTCCCATAGTTCTTGTAAAATACTGTAACTTGGGTTTAATTGGCTTCCATAAGCATTAAAAGCCGCCTTATGAGTTCCGTCATTTCCGGCAGTGAATAAATCGGTTCCTAACTCCGTAAGAACCGAGAACCGCTCTCCTCCGCAACCCCAACGAAGAAAACTATAGGCAGCATGTAAAGCGGCATCTACGCCTTCTTCCGTTTCATAGTAATCATAAGTTAATTTTGGGGCGTCATCTTCACTCAACCAGTCAGAACAACCGGTTATATTGACAAATGCGAGTGCCAATAAAATGGGATATATTATCTTTTTCATCTTTTTTTATTTTTAAAGTTTATAATGATATATTTAAGCCAAACATCCATGAGGTATAGCTTGGAGAACACATTCCCAGCGCACCCTCTGGATCAATGCCTGTAAAATCGGTAAAAATAAAAGGGTTGTTCACGCTGAAGTAAAAGCGGATTTTCTCCATAAAAACTTTTTTACTGATATTTTTGGGGATGGTATAACCCAATGTAATATTTCTTACGCGCAAGAAATCCGCCTTATCGTATCCCAATGTATTTGCATAGTCAACACGCTCCTTGTCCACTGTCGGGCGGGGAAAAGCGTTTGTCGGATTATCGGGCGTCCAATAATCTAATTTCATAGCATTGGCACGTCCCGGTTTTTCCATAAATTCAAATGAATTTTTAAGCACTCCTCCAACATGTGCATACAGAAAGAAAGAGAAATCAAAATTTTTAATCGTAAAATCATTGGTTAAACCGGCAATGAATTTGGGGCGCGGGCTTCCCAGTATTACACGGTCTTTATCCGTAATTTTGTAATCGTTATCAACATCCCGCAAACGAATGGTTCCGGGTGAAAAGTTGCCTCCGTTATCATTGAATTTTTTTATCTCGGCAAGGTCTTCAGGGGTATTCTGCCATATTCCTGTCTTTTCGTGATTATAATATACATCGGTAGGATAGCCGATAAACCAGAGGTTTCCTACATCATCAACCTTCCCGTTATATAACTCGGTTATTTCTTCCTTATTAGTCGAAAATATCCAGTCCGTATGCCAAGCGAAATCCTTATTTTGAATATTCACTGTGTTTATTGCAATTTCAACACCTTTATTCCGGGTAGAACCGACATTTGACATCACGCTTGAAAAACCTGATACGTCAGGCAGCTGACGCTCCATTATCAAGTTGTGTGTATTTTGCAAGTAGATGTCAATGCTTCCGTTTATCCTGTTTTTTAAGAACCCGAAATCGAGACCGACATTCCATTGCCCGGTTTCTTCCCATGTGAGTTCATTGTTTGCCATCAAACCGGGTGACAGCCCAACTACTTCGGTCAAGCCGTTTCCATAAACATAGCGGCGCATAGCCAAAGAGCCTTTTGTCTGATAGGGACTGACGGCTGCATTTCCTGTGCGTCCGTATCCTGCACGAATTTTCAGGTTGTTAATCCATAAAATGTTTTTAAGGAAATTTTCCTCATTTATACGCCATGCAAGAGCGACAGACGGGAACAATGCCCATTTATTCCCCTCCGCTAAAGTAGATGAACCATCATAGCGAGCCGACACAGTGAGTAAATAGCGATCTAAAAAGTTGTAGTGAATACGTCCCATAAAAGATAGCATTGTCCATTTTATATAATTGCTTCCTACGCCGGAGATTGTTAATCCCGATCCCATGTCGTAGTATTTTAACACATCTGCCGTTTGATTTTGCACGCTGATTTGATTGATTTCCTGTACATCTTTTTGGACAGACTCCAACAGTGTAATTCCGATAGTATGCTTATCCGAAAAGGTTTTATTGTAGGTAAAATAATTTTCCCAAGTAAACGTTAGATATTTTTCCATATTATTAGCAGCAAAAGATGTCCCGTTTTGCCTTTCTGTAGTGGCGGCAGCATAGTATTCATAGTCCTGTACCGTCTTGGAATCAACGCCGAAATTGGAGCGGAATTTCAATCCTTCGACAGGGAAATTTATTTCAGCATAATATCCTCCGATATAATGAGTCATTTTCAACGGACGGTCAATAACATTGTCTTCAAAATTAAGCAACGGATTATACATTTGCGCATCAGAACCGATAAGTAAGGGCAATGTTCCGTCATCATTACGGAACCGCCCCAAAGGCGTAATCCGGTACTGATACATATCTTTTTCCACATCACTGCCTCTGTTTTGAATGGAATAAGTGAACTGCGATTGAATGCCGAATTTTACATATTTGTTTATTATATGATTCATATTTAATCGGGCAGAATAGCGCTCATAGCTTTTGTCTTTTATGACCCCTTCAATGGAATGATAGTTGAGAGAAGCCATTAGATTGGTCTTCGCGTTTCCTCCGCGAATATTCAATTGATGGTCGGTTATGATACCATCGCGCGTAACCTCATCAAACCAATTGTGAGAACGTACACGATCCGGGTTATAATTACCGTTTTCATCATAGCCCATCAGGACGGATTCTAACACATAGGCGTCCTGTTTGAACATGGGCAGTAATTTGTCCATTTCTTTGTCCGGGATGTCGGATAAATATCTGTTTGCTCCCGTGCTGTTACGATATGCCTCGCGGGTATATTCCGCATACTCGCCGCCGTTCATCATTTCGATTTGATTTTGAATGGTCTGAATGCCTATATAACCGTTGTATTCTATCAATGTTTTCCCTTCTTTTCCCTGTTTAGTCGTAATCAATATCACTCCGTTAGCTCCTCTTGATCCATAAATAGCCGTAGCGGAAGCGTCTTTAAGTACCTCCATTGATTCGATATCCGATGGTATCAAATCGCCCAGACCTCCCGTTACGGGAATACCGTCAATTACGAACAGCGGATCGTTGCTTGCGCTGATTGACCGCTTTCCCCGAATAAGTACAGACGGAATGGCTCCCGGTTCCCAGTCGGAATTGGAAACAACCATCCCCGCTACCCGACCTTGCAGCGTTGATACGGCAGATGTTGCCGGAATCGAATTTATTTTTTCCGAATTAACAGACGCGATTGAACCGGTAAGGTCTCTTTTTTTAACTGTTCCATACCCCACCACCACCACTTCGTCAATCATTCTGGCGTCTTCTTCCAGTATGACGGTCAGGTGTCCGTTCACGGCGGAAGCGATGCTCGCTTCCTTTGTTACATATCCTATAAAGGATACTTCAATCACGGAGCCGCCCGCTACGGTGAGCGAGAAGTTGCCGTCCGCGTCCGTCAGGGCGCTGTTCCGCGTGCCTTTCTCCACGACATTTGCGCCGGCAACCGTTTCGCCCTTCAAGTCAAAGACCGTACCGGTAAGGGCGGTTTGCGCCCACAAAGCGCCGCCGGCGGTTGTAACCAGCAATAC
>JAIROL010000101.1 GCA_031257565.1 Tannerella sp.
CAAAAGGAGTGATGGTTTGTGAAATTTTTTCTACTTTTGTACCTGTCATATTTTTACCGTTTTTTTTATTTGGAATACAAAGTGAAAATAATTGACGCCGTATAGTTTTGATTGCCAAAACTATACGGTTATATTAAAAAATTATTTGCTGATTTAAGGGGAGTAATATGTAATGTGATTGTAGGAGCCTGTCTGTTGCTGACGGCGGATACGCCGATTAACCAGCTCTCAAATAGCGATTGTATTGATAGATATTCTGATTGTGTAGACAAGGGAGAATTACCGAGCTGGAAATGTTATGATTGTTTTGTTTATTGTCAAGGTCAACATGTTTGGGAATGTCCCCGACCATATTGAGAAACAAAATAGCCGGTAACGGATGAATTTCTTATGCCATCCCAACTTGAGCGTTGCTTGAATAAACCTTTTTTAGAAGTAGGGATGGTATTTGGGGATTAAAATAAATATGAATAACAACAATATGAAAAATGAAAGGATTGGAATTGGAACATAATGGCAATATTGTCAGGGCATTTTCGGAAGAAAATGCCGTATGTATAATTATTAGTATTTCAAAAGAAAGTTTTGATGTTAGAATGAACGGAATAGACAATAACAATTTTGTTGAATGGTATGAATCGGACTTGAAAACAGGCGAAAATATCAGGATAAAAGTAAAGGACATAAGTCAAAATTCCCAATTTTACATAATGAAAAACAGGAATGATCTGCTGAAAAAAGAGTTTGATTTGTTAGAAAAAGAATTAAGGGAAAAAGGATTATTATGACAAATTTGGAATTGGAGTTTAAAGATAAAATAATTTCGGCGCCATTATTAGACAACAGGGTTATTTCGATAACAATCACTCAAAAGCGGGATAATATTGAAATAAACTTTGGAGGTATGGACTTTGCACCTCCTGAAATGCCTGTGTCCAGGACCTGGTTCAACGGTCAATTGAAATTGGGAGACGATTTGCTGGTCTCTGTTAAAAGTTATGCAGATATACATGTTTCGTCACAGGTTGACGAGCATGTATTTACGCCTTATACAGAAACAGACGAGGAGAAAATCAGAATTTATCATTCGTTGAAAAAAAAACTTGAAAATGCAGGAATGTTATGACGGAATCCGGATTAAAATACACTTTGCCTGTAATTGAAGAGGAGTACCGGAGATATTTGCTTTCACTGTAATTAATTATTAGACGATGACAGGCTTTGAAATAAAATTAAAAAATGAAACGATATATGCATCTGCAGATAATGTGCATATAATCGTTAATTTTTATGAAAGTTCTTCTTGTTCCGTTAGCGGAACGTATAGAAGTAAATCCGAACGCGTTAGCTGGTATTACGGCAATATGGACGATATGGATACGGTAAGCATTAAAGTGGTTGAAGTAGAACAAATCTCGGAGATAAAGGATTCCCATCCCATGACCGAAGATTTTTACGAATTGCTGGATTACCGGCACTTACAAAAAATATTAAAAAAAGAAGGACTTATATGAAAGGATTTGAGGTGACATTTAATGGTAAAACAACAGCCGTTGCCAAAAATAAACATTTGATAATGTCTGTTATCATTGAAAAAGTAGGCGCCGGTCTGAGGTATTCTTTTTCCGGGACAGACTGGGATAAATGTTTATCTCAGACATGGGACTATGCGGAAGAATTAAAGTTGGGGGATGAATTTATCATACGGAAAAAAGAAATTGATAAAAGTTCCGAACCCATCCATGTTGGGTCTATAGAGCCTCCCCTTGCTAAGGAAAAAGCGCTCAGGATGCAATTGAAGCGTTATCGGGAACTTGAATCCAAATTAAAGGAGAAAGGCTTGATTTGAATTGGAAGTAAGGAAATAGGCAATGGTTTGTTTCCTTACTTTTATATTGTAATAATAAAAAACAATTATGAGTGAAATTTTATATAAATACATATTTACCTGCGTTTTGCCTGTTTTTATGTTTGTTTCCTGTCAAAAACAAACAGCCCCTTGCATATTGACGGAACAGTCATTTAAAGAGATGGTACTGAAATCGGAAAATGAACAAAAATATTTTTGCATATTATTAATTGACACTTTCCTATACAAAACGACGAATTTATTGAGCAACCGGTTAAATGACGATGAATTTAAATATCTGCGGGAAAAGGCCGTATTTAATATGGTAAATATTTATGCGGAAGAAAACCGATGGTACGAAAAATGGTTGTGTCCCGTTTCGGTACCCCTGACCTGTGTATTCTCTCCTGATGGAACTTTGTTGGATTTAATACCGGGTTTAACTTATGAAAGTATTGCATATATGAATAAAGCTGTTAAGGAAAACCGGGCAAACGATGAGTATTACTGTTACAACAGGTTCCAACTGAATAAAAGGGAACTGGTATTTGCAATGAATGAGGTTTTACAGGCGAAAAGAAAATCGGACAGGGGTGAAAATGCAAAACCGCTTATTGATAGCGCCGTTGCAAGAGTAAAATACCCTTACAGTCTATTTATAAAACTAAAAAACGAAGACAAACAGCGCGATACCGTAAACATGCGTAATACATTTACCGAACTGCTATCTATAAATGACGCCTACAGCCTTTTTCATTATACGGAAGAATTTGCGGCGGCAAAAAAAATGATGGATTCGGCTTATGACGTCAGCGAGGAACCATTTCTGGAGGTATTGCCTGTTATAGTTGAAATAGGAAATTGCAAATACAGGGAACGGAAAGAATTTCATATAACTCTTAAAAATAAGGGAAAGAGAGCTATAAATATTTCGGATGTGGAGACAAGCTGTTCATGTGTAACAAATTCGGGCGATAAAAAATATAAGATTGCCGCTTTCGATTCCATCTGTTTGTCTTTTGGTTTTACAGCCGAACAAAAGGGCGAGATAGAACGTTACTGTTATTTTGTTTCGGATGCAAGAAACGCGGTTGTTGATGTTAAAATAACGGCGACAGTGGAATAAAACAGGAAAAATCATGAATTTCAAAGTATTATCGTTCATCAGTATGTTATATTTCATTCATCAGGCAGGGAAGGCCGAAAATCTTACCATCAAAAACAGGATGCGGGAATTGCTGGACGGACGGGACAGGATAAATGTTCCGGCCGAAGTGCAAGGCCGGGACAATGATGTTTCACAAACTAAAACACAATCAGGGCAGGCTTTCCCGACGGTGAATCAGACACAGGAAGGGCGCTTGCCTCTGTGAGCGTGTCCGGGTGAAACGGTTTTCTCCTATGCTTTGAGGGAAAGGCGCGGACGGACGAACGGAGACACTCGAAGCAAAAGATGCAGGAAAAAAATGCAACAATAAAACCATTATCAACAAAAAAATATAAATAAATTTATGGGTGGTGATATAAAAAGTATGCTGCTATAAAAGAATGGCAATCAGGGCGAAAAGTCAGACTTCCTGACTTCTGGGAAATCAATCTGTCACCAAATCGTAAAAAAGTGTCGGATTAGAGCAGGGAGATGGTTTGGGTTTGGTTGAGTTGTTCACATAAATTAACCGGTATTTTATCGTCTGCCCAATGGTCGGTACGATGTATATTAACATGTAAGACTTGCTTTTCGTTATCAACGATGATATCAGCATCCGTCCGGCGTGTTTTGCCGTTTACACGACAGCCTGTTTCATCTGAACCTGCAACCTCGCTTTCGTTTATGCATTCCTGAATTGTTTTATTTGCTGTTTCCGATTTTTGATTCATTTCTTCGAGGATGTTATCAATGCTCCCTTGCGAAAGAGACAAGGAAAATTTTTACAAAATTACCTGAGCCGTATATTTCCTGTCGGAAGCTATCACAGTGTCTATGAATCGGATTAGTTGTTTCTTAATGATACAAATGCGGATATTTATTGTTGAAGCGCAGTCCGATACCAAGCATCAAAAAATTAGGGGTCTCAAAATTCTGCAGGCTGTATCCTATATGAATAAATGAGTTTCGGGTGAGCTTTATTTTTAAGGCGAGTATCTGGTAAAATGCTTTTAAATCGCCTCCGCCATGTAACATATTCAGGCCCATGCCCAAGTTGACCGAAAAATAAGGCATTACAAATTCTGTTCGTCCCGAAAGTCCTAATGCTAATTGCTTGTAGAACGGAGGTTTATAGAAATTGTGGCTGTGATAGTCATCGGTATAAATATTTGCGCTACCGTCATAAAATCCATCTAAAGATATCCCTGCCCGGAACTTATATCCGAGATGATACATCGGGGCAAAATTAAATCCAAGGACGGTATAAGTATATGGAGATGCTATGTGTTCTTCCCCAAAAGTGACGCCTTTGCCGCGCCATGAACCGAATAGCGTCAGATCGTAGCTTATGTGACGGGGAAATTCCGGGATGGGAGGCCGGAATGATGATTTTGAAAAATAGCGATTTTGCCTGTTGAAATTATAGATCAATCCGGCTTTTATATCTACAGTATTCAGTCCTGCATTCGGAAACCGGGTATTTCCGTTGGAGAAGTGTGTCAGTGTAATGCCGGCTGTCAGATCAAATTTACGGGAAAGCATCCGGTTCAGGTACAAATTAGTATTGATATAAGCGTTTACTTTAGAACCTATTATCGTATTGTAATAGTTATTGTTGTAATCATAAGGTTTCCAACCGGCAGATAATCCGAAATTCCATTCGTAATTTAATGATAATTGATAACAAAGGCGCGTAATACGTGCTCCCTGAAATAGATAAAAGGCGATGGGATCTCCTAAACTTTCCTTTTCGCCGAAAGTATAATACGCCAGACCTATGCCCTGATAGGCCCCTCCGAATATCCTATCGGTATATGTATTCTGGGGTGACTGGAATGAATATTTCAGGTGTGCTGAAAACGAGTTTTTTATAGGTTGCCCTTTTTCATTTTTTCCCTGCAGGAACGGATGTGACGGAATGATATGGCCCGGACGCGCTTCTATGCCGATTTTGTGTATAAAGCGACGTCGAGGTGAAAAAGATCCGGCGTATGTAAGGGAACTCGTTCCTGAAATGCCATCGGATATAAAATCATCCTGAAAAAAACCGGATGATAGCGTGTCGGCGTTGTTCTCCCGTATATTCAAGGCATTCCGGTTTTCGGCTAAAGAGACGTCGGTCAAAAAAAATAATATTACTGAAATTGTAATAGCTTTCCATATCCGTATTTTGTGTTTCATTTTTAGTTTCGGAGCAGTGTTTTTAGATATCCAAGAGCCGGAGCCTTGATAAAATAAAAGCAAATTACGAAAAAAAGCGGGATATATGCAAGTCTTTTTATTGTTTTTATTTTTTTTTATTATTATAAAGATGTATATTTGTGAAATATATTTGTTTATGAAATTTAAAAAAATGTTTTATGGAAGACGAAAGCAAGAAAAAATTGACTGCTGCATCCGGTAATCCGGTTGACAACGACCAGGCGTCTGTTACGACAGGAGATCCGACAATGGCGCTGGTTTCGGATGTACATGTAATGGAAAAGCTGGCTCATTTTGACCGGGAGAGAATCCCCGAACGCGTTGTTCATGCAAAAGGAGCTGGAGCGTTTGGTTATTTTGAGGTAACGCATGATGTTACAAAATACACGTGCGCTGATTTTTTGTCGGAAATCGGGAAAAAAACGGATATTCTGGTTCGCTTTTCTACCGTAGGCGGCGAAAAAGGCTCAGCCGATACCCTCTGCGTGATCCGCGTGGATTTGCCATCATTTTCACTTTAGCATAGCAATTTAGGAAATGGATAAATCGACATATTATATCTCTCAAATGGACTGTCCGTGTGAAGAGAATCTTATAAGGATGAAGTTGGCGGATGTAAAAAGTATTTCTTCG
>JAIROL010000215.1 GCA_031257565.1 Tannerella sp.
ACGAACTGTATCATTACCGCCGGAATGAAGAAGAGGCCTATAAACTGCTCAAAAGCAGAATGGATATGGAGGACTTTTCGGGAAAGACGGCGATATCGGTAAAACAGGATTTTCATGCCAAAGTATTGCTGATGAGTTTGTGTGCCATCTATGCTCATCCGATATTCGACACGGACGGAGTGTGATACGAAATAAGAAACCAAAAAGAACTTTCTCAATGAATTACAAGAAATTATAGAAATCTCTTAATTAAACGACATTGGAATAAAAATAGTAAAATCGATTTTAAATTGTATGGAGGATATGATGAAACAGAACTTAGTTGATTTTTTATTACGGTTTTCTAGAAAGGATAATTCAAAACGGTATAAGATTATTTCATTAATTCTTGGCTCAATATTCTTTTTGGCAATTTTACCGGGTGTTTTTATGGTTATTGGATTTTTTATAAAAAATTATGTAACTATAAATTTAAATAAAATTATTGAATTAACTATTTCAATAATTGGAATAATAACCGGTTTATATTTTTTAATATGGTCAACATTAACACAATGGAAAATTGGAAGCGGAACGCCAGCTCCAAATGCGCCGACACAGCGTTTAATAATAATTGGACCATATAAATATTGCAGAAATCCAATAGAATTCGGGGCAATATTATATTATTTGGGTATTGGAACATTTGCTGGCGGAATAATTGTAGGCATAATAAGTTGTATATTGGGCTTTTCTGTAGGGAGTATTTATCATAAATTTATTGAAGAAAAGGAATTGGAAAAAAGATTCGGGGAAGATTATATAAAATATAAGAAAAATACTCCATTTGTATTTCCTAAAATAAAAATAGAGAATAAATAATTAAAAATAATGGAGTACGCCCGCACTGCATATATACTTTGCTCGGGATAAACTTGCGAGATAAAAAGCAGAAAGCAGAACGCAAATAAGAACCAAAGGGCGGTTCAAAAAACATATAACCATAATGTTGCAGGCGAACCATATCTTGTTAATACCAGTTCGCATGTACATGAAGATCAGTTGAAAGATAGGCATTGCTAATTATGTATATATTTTAGTCAAATGCTATATTGATTACCAATCAGTTATATCATAAAAAATGCTCAATATCTATACTTATTTAGCAATGCCCGCAACTCTGTAAACAGCGTTTGAAATATTTTTTCGTTCGAACTGAAATAACTTTTGAGTTCTGAAATGATTTTTGTACTTTTGTCGTGCAGCATTTTGTTTTTGATTGTTTTGCAACACAAAGTTTATGGAAATCAGCGACTTGCACAAATAAAATGCTGCTCTTTTTATTATAAGTAAGCAAGTTAAACAACTTGCGAAAGTTGAATTCTATAAGATATGGAAAAGATAATAAGATTTTGGCTATTTCTCCTTGTTTTGGGAATCGTCAAACCCGCTTGCGCTACTGATGATGGCGGTTTCAAAACGAAGATAATCGGCGCCGAAAAAGGAATTGTTAAGATCCTCGCGTTAGGAAACAGTTTTTCGGAAGACGCTATCGAACAGAATCTGTATGAGTTGGCAAAAGCCGAGGGGATCGAGCTTGTAATAGGAAACCTGAGTATAGGAGGGTGTTCCCTGGAAAGACATTGGAGTAATATTTCCGGCGATATAGCCGATTACAGCTATCGGAAAATCGAGAAAGGGAATAGAACCGTTAGCAAAGATCTGAAGACCATAAGTTCCGTAATAAAAGAAGAAGATTGGGATTATATCAGTATTCAACAAGCGAGCGGCTATTCCGGGATTCTCGCTTCCTACGGTGATTTGCCTGAAATCATGAAATATTTGAGAGAAAATGCGACTAACCCTGATGTTCAATTTATTTTGCACCAAACTTGGGCATACGCGGAAAATTCTACTCACGACCATTTTGCCAACTATGACAGAGACCAGATGAAAATGTACAAAGCTATTGTAGATGTAGCAAAACAGATTTCGGAAGTAGAAGGTATCGATATTATCATTCCTTCCGGGACGGCAATTCAGAATGGGAGAACCAGTTATATTGGCGACAATTTTACCAGAGATGGGTTTCATTTGGATTATGGAATCGGTCGATATACCGTAGCCTGCGTCTGGTTCGAGAAACTATTTGACATTGACGTGAGAAACAATGCTTATGTAAAGACCGGATTGAGCGAGTCCGATGCCTGTGTGGCGCGTGCGGCAGCTCACTTTGCCGTGAAGAATCCGTTTAAAATTACCGATCTGGTAGATTTCAAAGAAAAAGAGAAAGCAGGAAAGGGAATTAGCCGGACAGAGTCTGTCGGTATTGCTATACAGGCTTATTGACGGTAGTGCCCATGATTTATTGATATTAGAATCCATACGATTGATAATCAGTACAGTATTTTGTTTTTAGACATACAGTTTCTGATTTTTCACTTGTTTGCAAATTATATCAATTGAACATGGACGCCACCATTTATTTTTAGGTAATCCCGAACATTATATGAGAGTATGATCGCTTTCTCATTTTTGAATCCGTCAGCTATTTTCTCTATCATGATATTTTACATTTATATATTAATATTTTACATGATTGCCGCTATACGCCTGATATATCGTTAAATTTTTGTCAAAAATAGTGATTTATTACATTCAATACAAAAAAAAATACATTTTAGTTATTTTTTATCCCATTAACTTTGCAAAAATAAAAAAACAGACAACAGACCATGTATAGTGAAAAAAACAATGTGAATAATCGATACCTGATTCTTATTTCGCTGATTGCCGGAATGGGCGGATATCTATTTGGTTATGACCGTGTAGTCATAAGTCATAGGCGGCGCGAAGGCGTTTTACGAAGTTTACTTTTCAATAGCAGACATCTCCAAATCTAAAAATATTATTCTGGGATCACAAATATGTTACCTTAGCGTTAAAAATCAATAATGTACGCATGAAACGAACATGCAACCAACGGTCTTTTAGCGAAGCGTTAAAAAAACGGCTTGCGCCAAAGAGTTATAAACATGCTGTGAGTTCTATGTTACCTTAGTGTTAAAAATTAAATAATGTACGCATGAAAAAATATATTATGAAAACAACGTGGTTATTATCGTTCTTGTGTTTGCCACTCTTCCTTTTCTCCCAAGGTATGCAGATAACGAATGGCCCTTATATTCAACGAATGAGTGAAAACGAAGCGACCATTATCTGGACAACCAATAACGACGCTATATCGTGGCTTGAGTTGGATCCAGCGGGAAATGACAGTTTTTATGCCACCGATCTCGACATAACGGTGGATTCCAGGATAGACGTACGACAGAAAGATATGTCGCGGAAAACGCTGCATACTCATATAATCAACAGAAAAAAATAAAATAATCGTATGAAAATGATTCAACAGGTAAATAATTACCTACAAAGGGAGTCAATTAAACATTTTTTATTGACTGTGAGAATAACTGCCCTTTTGTTATTTTCCATTGTTTTTTATTCAATGGCAGATAAAGGTTATGAAACTCACGTCAGCCAACAGCAAAGGAAAGTGATAACCGGCACAGTTGTTGACGAAAAAGGAATACCTATCATAGGGGCGAATATAATTGAAACAGGAACTACAAACGGTACGGTTACCGATACCGACGGGAGTTTTTCACTTCGGGTGAATAATGATGCAAAGATTCGGGTAACTTATATAGGCTATTTCAGGCAGGATATCAATACCGGAGGCAGAGCGACTTTTAAGATCACACTACAAGAAGACACGCAGGCATTGGAGGAAGTCGTAGTGATAGGTTACGGTACTCAGCGTAAGATAACGACTACGGGCGCTATCACATCTGTCTCGAACGAAGACTTGATAAAAGCGCCGGTGGCCGGCGTAAGTAATGCATTGACAGGTCTCACATCCGGTTTGCAATCCGTACAGGTATCGGGCGAGTTTGGTAATGACAAAGCAAATATCCGTATTCGGGGTATCGGTACTTTGTATACCGGAGGCGCTTCTCCGCTGATATTGGTTGATGGTGTGGAAAGAACGACCTATAATGATATTGATCCCAATGAAATTGAGACGCTGAACGTATTGAAAGACGCTTCGGCAACGGCCGTTTTCGGGGTCAGAGGCGCTAACGGGGTAATTTTGATAACAACCCGTTCGGGGAAAGAGGGCAAACCGAAAGTCAGCGCTACGATAAATGCAGCGGCGCTACAGCCGTCGATATTACCGGATATGCTTCGCTCGTATGATTATGCCATATTAAGAAACGAAGCAGAGCGCAATATGGGCCGTACTCCTACTTTTTCGGAGGAAGACTTACGTATCTATCAAAGCGGGGAAGATCCCATCTTTCATCCTGATAAGAATTGGATTAAAGAGTTGATAAGGCCTTTGTCCTTTCAGCAGTCGTACAATATGAATTTAAGCGGTGGTAGCGAAAGTATGCGCTATTTTGCCTCTTTGGGTTATTTCAATCAGTTTGGCGGCTACAACAAGCCGGAGCAGGATTTCGGATTCTCGCCCGAACACAACTACGACCGCTATAATCTGCGTATGAATTTTGATTTTGACGTTACGAAAGACTTGTTATTGTCCGTGAAGTTAGGGAATCAGGTGACCGAGAATATTTATCCTACCGGCGGTGCATGGGCGGCATTTGACAAGGCGACAAGTACTGCGCCCATGTCGAGTCCCGGATTCGTGGACGGTAAGGTTATCACGGAAGTATCCGGTTTTCCGCAGGGGGTATTGGAGTTTAATCCATGGGTCGAAACAGGCCCTACCAGTGGAGGTAGTTACGGTTTACAGGAAAAGAACTACTCCAACACAATCAATACGAACATATCGTTGAGATACAAACTTGATAGATTTTTAAAAGGTTTGTCGGTCAGGGCTATGGGCGCATACGACTCGTACTACAACAAGTACAGCAAACGTCAGCGTTATTTCGATACCTATACCGTTATGAAAAACCCTGAGAGCGGACGTCCCATTATTTTCAAGAACAACGAAAGCGGTCCGTATTACGGTTTGAGCGAAAACATCTCCGACGCCAATAAATGGAGAAAAATGTACGGTGAGGCTGCCATTGAATATGAAGGGGCAATAGCGAAAGATCACAAGGTCGCCGGACTGCTGCTTGGTACCATGCAAAAGGCCTATTATCCGAATATGCAATACAAACTACCGACTGCGTACCTCGGTCTTGTAGGTCGCGTTACTTACGATTACAAAAGTAAATACCTGGCAGAAATAAACGCAGGTTATAATGGCTCCGAAAATTTCCCCGAAGGAAAGCGGTTTGGGTTCTTCCCCGCATTTTCACTTGGATGGATCGTTACCGAAGAATCTTTCATTCCCGAAAACAAAGCGCTCACTTTCCTGAAGATACGCGGTTCGTACGGAGAAGTCGGGAATGACAAGATAGGAGGCAACAGGTATCTCTATCTTCAGGGACCTTATACATTGACCAATGACGGGAATGCGCGTACCACTTTCGGTATTCCGGGCGTTAATCAGGCCACCTATTCGCAATACAAAGAGGGGGTTCCGGGCAATCCGAACGTCACATGGGAGCGTGCAAGAAAATGGAATGCAGGGTTTGATATGAAATTGTTGAACGACAAAATAAGTATCACGGTTGATTACTTCGAGGAAAAACGCGATAATATCTTATGGAATTTATCTACTATCCCGGAATTGGTAGCTATCCAACTCTCCCCTGCAAATATAGGTAAAGTCGACAATTACGGTTATGAACTGGAGGTTGGCTACAGGGATAAAATTGAAGCTGTCAATTATTGGGTAAAGGGTCTTTATTCATTTGCACGTAATATTATCGTTTTCCAGGACGAGCCGAACCGTAACTATGAATGGATGCGTCGGACGGGGCAGTCGGTAGGACAACATTTCGGATTGGTATTCGATGGGTTTTACAATACGCAAGAAGAAATAGACGACCCGGAACGTCCCCTATCGCAATGGGAAGGATCCGGCTTAAAGCCGGGTGATATGAAATATCGCGATTTGAACGGCGATAAACGTATCACGGAAGAGGATATGCGCCCGATAGGATATAATAATTTTCCGGAAATCAATTACAGCGGTTCGTTTGGCATATCCTATAAGGGTTTTGATTTGACCGCATTGTTTCAGGGCGCAGCAAATGTCTCCACCTATTTTGCAAAGCACGCCGGAGCATATCCTTTCGACAGCGATTGGGGAGCTGCATACGCCTGGCAACTGGAACGATGGGAGCAGGGAAGATACGATAATGGTGAAAAAATATCCTATCCCCGGCTGGAGCTTTCCCCTACGCTTGGGTTGCACAACTATCAGAAGTCAAGCTTCTGGGTGCAGGATGCATCGTATGTGAGGCTTAAGAATGTAGAGATAGGTTACCGGCTTCCTGCCTCTTTTCTGAAGAAGATCAAATTACAGACCCTGCGCTTCTATTTGAGTGGCTACAACCTTATCACGTGGACCGGTATCCGTTATTCCATGGACCCTGACGCCAGGGAATCATACGGACGTGTAATGCCTCCTATGCGGGTATTCAATGCCGGAGTAAATGTTCAGTTTTAAAAATAAATTAATCGTATGAAATATATCATATTTATCAGTTGTTTGATCTTTTCGACAGTGTTTTTTTCCTGCGAAGATTTTCTGGAAAAACCTATCAGTAGCGATATTACCGTAGATAGCGTTTTCAATTCGACCATACGGACGGAGCAATTCTTGTGGAATGTGTATAGTACGGCTTCCATCTATGAATTCAATCATTTCTGGAGCAGTACCGACCCTCGTTTTTATCACTACGGCGCGCAAGGTTCTCTTGTTTCGGTAGCTACAGACGAGCTTGAAATAGAGGGAACTTATGCCGCCATACCACGCTATTTTCACACAGGGACATGGAATGCGGCGACGATTGACCCCGGTAGTTGGGGATTGGAATTTATGTCGCATATCACCTGCCAGGGTATTCGTAATGCAAATATTTTCATTGAAAATGTGGATAAATCGCCTTTCCCTGAAAGCGAAAAGAACAGCATGAAAGCGGAAGCGCGGTTTCTCAGGGCTTTAATGCACTTCGACCTTATGCAGCGTCTCGGCGGCATATCAATTGTGGACCGCGTTTTGTCGGTTGGTTCGATCGATGATGTGGAAAGCGTAAAAATCCCCCGTTCGACATACGCCCAAACCGTGGATTTCATTGTTTCCGAATGTGAAGAAGCAGCCAGGTTTCTACCCAGTGTGTATGAGGATACAAAGTATCTCGGACGCATCGTCAAAGGAGCAGCGCTGGCTTTGAAAGCCCGGGTGTTATTATATGCCGCAAGCCCTCTCTTCAACGACCCGGACGGCAAAACATACATACCTATAAATGATCCCGCGCTTCGGGAACTGGTAGGTTATCCGTCGTATGACGCAAACAGGTGGCAACTGGCTGTACAAGCCAATAAAGCCGTACTCGACTGGGCCTCCGGCGAGAGCGGGTGGTGCCGGCTGTACGACGGTTTTGACAATCCTGTGGATCGATATGAAGAAATATTTATCAATCATACTTGTCCTGAAGTGATATTGAGCGCCGGGTTAATGCAGAATGCATATGGTTATTTTTGTCTGTTCATGCTGCCGGGACAGATCATCCCGCAGGGTCAGAACAACCCGTCGAATCATGCCGTAACGTTTAATTTCACCAAATTTTATCAGAAAAAAGACGGAACGGACCAGGTATGGGATGAAGTAGAGGGCGTTGCGTACCCATACTCACAGTATCAAGAGAAACTTGGCGAACTGGAACCGCGTTTTCAGGCTTCTGTTTTTCAGTCCGGTACCGAGTGGTCAAGAGGCTCCGGCAGGGTATACCATTTTTATGAAACGAATACGCTACAATTAAGGGATATACGTGGAGTGGGTTTTATGCGTAAGTTTGTGAAAGGAGTAACTCCAAACAGCCCGGCTCCGCGATGGATAACGTTCCGTCTGGCCGAGTTTTACCTTAATTACGCAGAGGCGCTCAATGAAATAAACGGTAGCCCGACCGAGATAGAATGGGCTGTAAACCAAGTACGGCACAGGGTGGATATGCCCGATGTAAGATATACAAACCAAGAAGAGATGAGAAAGATCATCCGTCGGGAACGGACCGTTGAGTTTGCATTTGAGCAACATCGCTATTTCGACCTGCGCCGCTGGAAGACGGCAAGCGAAGAAGGGGTGATGAAAGGCAGGATCTATACCCTCAAATTGTATGATACCAAACCGGAACCGACCTATAAGCTGGAACAGATCTCGAGCCGCGTCTGGGATGATAAAATGTATCTCTATCCGTTCAGGCAGCAAGAAATCAACCTGGGATATATAATACAGAATCCCGGATGGTAAGATGTAATAATCCACTAATAATACAGTAATCGTATGAAAGAAAATAATATTAACCGACTGGCTGCTTTCATTATTTTTCTGATAATTAACACAGGGCTGCATGCCGGACATCCCGACAGTACATTGCTTAACATCAGTTTCGGACAGCAGGACAGGACGCGGACTACCTCGTCATTATCGGAAGTAAGCGGTGGAGACTTGCGCAAATCACATGTTGCGACTTTGAGTAATGCGTTTTTCGGACGTTTCAGCGGTATGACAACCATTCAGACCGATGGCGAGCCGGGTTACGATGAGGCTACGCTTTATTTGCGCGGATCCCATTCAATGCGCAGTAATTCGTTTATTATACTTGTCGACGGATTTGAAACTGACGGTTTTAATCAGCTGACCGCCGAAGAAATAGAGTCGGTAACATATCTTAAAGATGCTGCAGCATTGGCAGTGCATGGCATCAGCGGCGCTAACGGAGCCTTGCTCGTTACAACCAAAAGAGGCGGCAAGACCGACAAAAAACCGAAAATATCCTTTAAGGCAAGGTATGGTCTGCAAACGCCGACATATCTGCCTCAATTCGAGAACTCTTACAACTATGCAAGACTCTACAATGAGGCATTGCAGAATGATGGCATGTCGCCCCTCTATACCGATAAAGACTTGGAGGGGTATCAGAGCGGCGCCGACCCATATTACTACCCCGATGTGAACTGGTATAATGAAACACTGTCTAAGACATCTGATTTGCAGGATTATACGCTGTCATTTTCAGGCGGCAACAATTTTTCGCGTTATTATGTCATGGCGGGATATATGGGAAGCGACGGCCTGTATGCGCATACCGATGGAAAGAATAATTCCAACATCAGCTTTCAAAGGATAAATTTCCGTGCAAACGTGGATATAGATATATCATCCAATCTCTCTTTTGCGCTTAATCTCGGCGGACGCATCGAAGACCGCATGTTTCCCAATACCGGAACCGCCACTTTCTGGCAAAATATGGCTACATATGCCCCCAATCTCTACCCTGTACGTACCCCTGGCGGACAAATTACCGGAACCGCCAATTATCCCGATAACCCCATAGGTAGTTTGCTCGAAGAGGGTTATGGATCACGGCATTCGCGGAATGTGCAGGGAATTGTTACGGCAAAATATAGGTTGCCTTATATTATTGACGGATTGAGCGTCTTTGCAGGTATTGCATTTAGCAGCGATTATAGAAGCGGTTATAATAAGACCAAAAGTTATGCTTATTATGAGCCGGTAAAAACCATTTCACAAATAGAAGAAGACTCTCTCTATTACGTTAGAAGGGGTACGGACACCGATTTGGTGGTGTCTACCGGTAATGATGGGGAAACAAACAGGATGGGAATACATGCCGGCGTTGAATACGAGAAAAAATTTGATCGTCATGACCTTAACCTGCTGGCGATGTATAAACAGGATTCTTATTCGACATTTGGCGAACAATCTGTCTATGCCAAGCAAAACCTGCTCGGACGGTTTAGCTATGCCTTTGACCGTAAGTATCTTGCCGAGTTATCATTCTCTTACAGCGGTACGGACAACTACAAGAAAGGTCGCAGGTTCGGACTTTTCCCTGCTTTGTCGCTTGGATGGGTCTTATCGAACGAAGGCTTTATGCCCGAAACAGACCGTATTAATTTCCTTAAAATAAGGGGATCGGCAGGGATTCTCGGTAACGACAAGGGAGCGGAACGCTTCGCCTATAACCAGTATTGGGGAACAGCCTCAAGACAAGGTTATAGTCAAGGATATTACTTCGGTACGGGTGTAACATATTATGGCGCACTGGTGCAATTGGCGCTCGCTGATTCGCGGTTTACATGGGAGAAAGCGATGGTCTGCAATGCCGGCATCGATGCCGTTTTCCTGAATAATCGTTTATCGTTGACAGCCGATTTCTATCTTGAAAACAGGTATGATATTCTCGTCAATGTTACCAATACGATGCCGACCTTTTCGGGGGTTGATTTTTCCACTATGCAAAACAAAGGGAGGACCCGTAATCAAGGCTTCGAAGTATCGGCAAAGTATACCGGCCAAATCGGTAAAGTGAGTTATTTTGCCGGTTTGGTCAATTCAATGTCACGTACTAAAATTATTGCAAGTTATGAGACGCCCCGTAAGGAACAGGCGAGGTATACGCAGGGACGTCCCCTGGGTCAGCGGTTTGGGCTCGAAGCATTGGGTTTCTTCCGTGATGATACGGATATTGAGAACAGCCCCTTACAGACTTTTTCCAATGTTCGCCCCGGCGATCTCAAATACAAAGACCAAAACGATGACGGCGTCATTGATGTAAACGACGAAGTGGCCATAGGCCATCCGAGCGTGCCTGAGATCTCTTATTCCGCCAATCTTGGCGCTTCGTGGAAAGGTTTTGACGTGGAACTCCTGTTTGACGGTAATACAAATCGTAGCGTCTATCTCAGTGGTTACATGTTTTGGCCTTTTATCAACGATTATAACATATCAAAGTGGACAACAGAACGGCGATGGACGCCCGAAACGGCAGACCGTGCGGCTGCTCCGAGACTTGGCGTGCAGGCGAATGCCAACAATTATCGTTCGTCCGATTTCTGGGTGCGTAATATTTCCCTGTTGAGGCTACGGAATGCCGAGATAGGATGGACCTATGCGGGAAAATCTTTACAAAAGGCCAAGATAGAAAAATTCCGAATCTATCTGAGCGCGCTGAACCTCTTCACACTGGATAATTTAGACGCCGACGTGGATCCTGAAACTTTGAGCGCCGGATATCCTACATTGAAAACCTTTTCTCTTGGCGTAACTTTAGATTTTTAAGTAACAATCAAATTTATTATTTTATGAAGATATTACAATATTCAATACTCCTGTTTTCCCTTTGTCTGCCGGCTGGATGCAGCGATTTTATGGAAACTGCTATTGAGACAAAATACCAGGAAGAAGACATCTTTGTCAATTATTCACGGATGAGCAATGCCGGCTATGGAGCGTATGCTACCTTGTTCCATTTCGGTTTCAACAGGATCAGCTCGGCTATGCTTGCCTCCGCATGCGACGAAGCCGACCATGCCGACGTCAATTCCTCCGTCCAGCATTTCAACGCCGGGACGTGGACTTCCTCTTCGAATCCTGATGATTGCTGGAGTACGTTCTACACGGCCATTCGTCGCGCCAATCTCTTTATTGAAGGATCGACCGACTATAAGACGATTCTTTTCCGCGATACGACGATCACCGCCAATGCCGAAAATTACAAATATCAGGTCAGGGATATAGAATGGTTGAGGGCAGAAACCCGTTTTTTGAGAGCTTTGTACCATTTTGAATTGGCAAAACGCTACGGGGATATACCTATCATGAAGCAGGTGATCGACGATGAAGCGACGCTTCTCAAAATAACAAGGGATGATTTTGACGATTGTATCGATTTTATAGTTACGGAGTGCGACGAAATAATACCTCTCCTGAGAGATACATGGGTAGATTTCGATGGTAATAAATGGCGGGGACGGGCTACCAAAGCGGCAGCACAGGCTCTTAAAACCCAGGCGCTGCTGTATGCGGCAAGTCCGCTTCATAATCCCTCGAATGATCCGGAACGATGGAGTAAGGCTGCCGAAGCTGCGCATGCTATCATCGCGTCGGGGAAATTCGCCCTGCATAATAACTATCGTGGTCTGTTTAATCTCGGTAATGGTTCGGACAGTAATCCGGAAGTGTTGTTTGCCGTGCAGCGATGGAACGAAAATACTTTCGAGAAATATAACTATCCGATAGGATACGATCAGGGCGGCCAGGCTACAACATCGCCTTCCCAGAATCTCGTCGATGCGTATGAAATGCGAAGTACAGGCAAGTATATCAACCTGCCCGGTTCGGGTTATGACCCTCAAAAACCTTATGAAGAGAGGGATCCCAGGCTCGCCATGTCGATAATAGTCAATAACGCCTCGTTCAAAGAACGCAATGTCGAATGCTGGATTGGGGGTATCGATGGAACAGACAAATTGAAAGCTTCCACCACCGGTTATTACCTCAAAAAATACGTCAACGAAAACCTGAACCTGACGCAAAATCAGACAAGCGTCCACTCATGGATTATTTTCAGGTATGCCGAAGTATTGCTCAACTTTGCTGAAGCGATGAACGAAGCTTATGGGCCGGAAGAGAAGCGCGGTATGTCAATGAATGCCAAGTCGGCTGTGGATGCAGTCAGACAGCGTGCCGGAGTAAATATGCCAATATTGCCTCCCGGATTAACACAAGCCGAAATGCGTGAGCGTATTCGCAACGAACGGCGTGTAGAACTCGCTTTCGAGGAGCGGCGTTTCTTCGATGTGCGCCGTTGGAAGATTGCAGAACAGACCGAGAATCTCCCTCTGATGGCAATGCAGATAACAAAAAAACAAGATAACACATTCGATTATCTCGTTGTGAAAAAAGAAGATCGTGTCTTCAAAGCCTATATGTATCTTTATCCTATTCCCGAAGCCGAAACATTGAAAGGTTCCATCACGCAAAATCCGGGATGGTGAACGTTAATTAATTAGTTTAAAATTAATCTGTAATGATTATGCAAAGAATATTATTCATACTTATAACTGTTTTTGTCCTTGGTTGGGGCGCTTGCACCGATAAGATTATTTTTGTTGCCGACGAATCGCCGGATATTCCGGTACTTGAAAGCTATTCGGCTGAATACCTGTGGATAGGGCCGGAGTACAAACTTGCAATTGATGCTGTTATCAAAGACAAAGAAGCATTGGAATCGCTGCAAATATCTGTTAGCGAATGGAATATTGATAAATCGGCAACCCTTTCGGGAAAAGAATTTATCCTTCAGGACACGTTTTTAGTTACTAAAGATGCAAACCGGACTCAACATGAAGTAGAGATAGCGGTCAGGAATGCGGCAAAAGGTATCTTGCGTGTGAAAATTCCTGTCACCGACCTGTCGGCAACGAATCAGATCGAAAGCTATTCTCCGGATCTCCTGCCGCCTGTTATCACCGTTCAGTCTCCGACTGTCAACCGCTTCTACGGCCTTACAGAAGCGCCCGTACCGTTAAATGTGGTTGCATTGATAACCGAAGATGTTGAAATGACAGATATATACTTCAAGGTATGGGGTGAAGACGTCAAAGGACAGTATTTTGAGGTGGAAGATACCTGGAATCCCACTACTGAAGATGAAAAATTTTCATGCAACTATGCTAAAAACCTCGAAATACCGGGTGGTACGGCGGGTGAATACCAATTTATGATACGCGCTACCGATAAAGCCGGAAATCAGACAGTTACCGGAGGCAATCTGACTGTAGGCATGATGGACCGATTGTATCTTTCGGATGCAAAAAACGACAATGAAGTGAGCGGGCAAGGCTTTGATGCTTATGCCTCGGCGGACGCATGGGGTATAGGTACGCTTGTGCCTATGCAGAAGACAGGAAACAACCTATTCCGGTTGAATTACTATTATCGTCATGATAACGATGAGAACATTCGTTTTATTGCGTTCATCGGTACCGACAGGCCGTTCAATCAATCGCCGAGAGGTATCAAATATACGCTGGACGGTACGAATGTCGTGGCGCTTGCCGCAGGATCTCAGGAAGACCTGACCGCCAACCTTCAGGCTGCCGAGTTCAAACTGCCGGTTTCACAAAAAGGCTATTACACAATTACAGTGGATATGTCTGCCAAAACGGTTAAAGCAACTCCCCTGGCCGTGACGAATCCCGATTTTGCCGCCCCCGCCCTTTTCCCCGGTTTCTCTGCATCCAATCCATACCCCTATCTGGCTATTATCTCCGGTGGCGCTGTTGTAGGGACCTCCGGATGGGCTGAAATAGAGAACAACACCAGCCTTTATAAAGAGGCCGAACATAATTTTATCTATAGCGGCCATTTTCGTACGGCAGGGGGCGTAAATATCAATTTTCAAGCGCCCAAAGCCTCGCTTGTCGGTAATACGGGATGGTTCCGGTTGTCTGCAGCACGCGCCAACATGAAAGATACGTATGGCGATCCGGTATCCATTATCAAACCGGTAGGCGCGTCCGGTAATGGCGCCAATTATGGTTTTTCACTTACCGGTAATACCGACTGGTACGCTACCTACGATCTGATTACATACAGGCTTAGGATTGTGAAGAAGCAATAAATTGCAGTAAGAATTAAATAAATGGAAATTAAATATATAGCCAGTATTATAGTAGCGTTAGCAGCTTCTTTCCCGGCTTGCGGATCGAAGGAAGAACGCCCTTCCCCTCCCGCTCCGTCTGGAATACGCACCATGAAAATTGATCCGCAGCAGGAGTTGCAAACTATCGACGGTTTTGGCGCTTCCGACGCCTGGCGTTGCCAGATGGCAGGTAAATACTGGCCGGAGGAGAAGAAAAACAGGATTGCAGATCTGTTGTTCAGTAAAGAAACCGATGAGAGAGGAAATCCCTTGGGGATCGGATTGTCTATCTGGCGGTTTTATCTTGGAGCCGGAAGTATGGAACAAGGCCACGATAGCGATATATCTGATGAATGGCGCAGGGGCGAATGTTTCCAGTCTCCGGACGGAAGCTATAATTGGAACAAACAGGAGGGACAACGCTGGTTTTTACAGGCCGCCCGTAAACGGGGAGTGGAAAAATACCTGGCTTTTACCATTAGTCCGCCTGTACATATGACCATTAACGGTAAAGCATTCTCACCCCAAAAACAAAGAATGAATATAAAAGAAGGGATGATGCCGGATTATGCCGATTTTCTGGTTGATTGTATTGAAAACCTGCAAAAGAAAGAAAAGGTAACGTTTAATTACCTGAGTCCGGTAAATGAACCGCAATGGGAATGGATGGCGAGTAGTAATGGCAAATCCGGTCAGGAAGGGACGCCTGCCACTAACCGGGAATTGTTTGAACTCACTTCCCTTTTATCCGAAAGGTTAAAAGAAAGTGGGTTATCCACTACTATTGCATTGGGAGAAGCAGGCGCGATTAATTACCTGTATGGAGTCGTAAATAATGAAATGCGCGACAATCAGATTGAAGAGTTCTGGAGTCCTGCCTCTACGCTGAGTATTGCCTCATTACCCAATGTTGAAAAGGTGATAACGGGCCACAGTTATTTTTCAATATGGCCTGTTGCCAGCCAGGTGGAGCATCGTCAGAAGCTGGATGCCCGGATTAAGCAATATCCGGGACTGAAATACTGGCAGACAGAATATTGTATCCTGGAGCAACCCGGAGAAAGCGAGATACCGGGCGGTACGGGTAATCAGCGCGATCTGGGAATGAAAACCGCCCTTTTTGTCGCACGTATTATTCATAATGACCTGGTAGTGGCCAATGCATCGTCATGGCAATGGTGGACTGCCCTTACCCGTGCCAATTACAAGGATGGACTTATTTATTTGGACGACGGAACAAGTAATGGAAACCAGTCGCCGGAATATTGTAAACAGGATGGATTTGTCCGCGATTCTAAACTATTGTGGGCTTTTGGAAATTTCTCTTACTTTATTCGTCCCGGTATGAAAAGGATCTATGTTGATGGGCAAAATCCGGTACAGGCGTCCACCGATGCGATGATAAGCGCCTATAAAGATACCGATACCAGGAAGCTGGTTGTTGTCGCCATTAATGCAAGCAATACGGAACGTATATATAAACTTGAGTTGAATGGAAAATTAAAGAACGGGAAACTTATTCCGTATACTACTTCGGAGAACTCGAATCTTGAAAAAGGAGCGGAAGTTAATCCGGATGAAATTGTTATTGCACCAAAGACAGTGGTCACACTTATAGGCGAGATGCAGTAAGTTGTCCGCAGATTTTATAATTTATAAATACAAACTGAAATGTCCGGATATCTTTTACCCATACTGTTTATAACCAGTTGCTGTCTCATCAAAGCACAGTCGGTACAAAACGCGAAACAAACCGAAGCGCCTATTTCAGTAGCAGGTATATGGAACTTCAAGCTAGACCCGATGAACGTCAGTATTCCTGTCAAAGGCAGTAATTTTGTGAGTAAGCTGCCTGAAACAATAGTATTACCCGGTTCGACAGACCAGGCCGGCAAAGGCTACAAGACACAGGATATGACCTCCATCCGGCTGACCCGTCTCTTTGAGTATAGCGGGGCGGCATGGTATGAAAAAGACAATATCTTTATTCCCGAGGGATGGGAAGACAAGCAAATGTTTCTCTTTCTTGAACGGGCCCACTGGGAAACGCAGGTCTGGATAAACGGTCATAAGGCAGGGCGAGAGGAAAGCCTCTCATCTCCACACACATACGATATTACGCCTTATATAAAGGCCGGCGCAAAAAATACCGTACGTATCCGCGTGGACAACAGTCTGATTTATGACATAGCTTACACCCATGCCATAAGCGCCGAAACCCAAACCAACTGGAACGGAATCATCGGGCGTATGGAAATTCAGGCGTTCGATAAAGTGCACATTGCCGACGTACAGGTTTACCCGCAACGCAAAAACAATAAACTGGATATTACAGCCGGGATATCGAATCGTACCGGCCAACCGGTGAAAGGGGAGGTACGCATCATCTGCCATTCCGTCAATACGCCCGTCAAACAATCGTTTTCAGAGGTTATTGTTCCGTTCGAAAGAAATGATTCGGTGATCACGCTTACCCACCGGTATGATCCCGGCGTACAATGGTACACATGGGATGAGTTCGATCCATTCCTTTATGAACTGGAATATGCCGTCGCAATACCCGATAAAGGCTATTATGATGAAAAAACAGTAAGGTTTGGCGTCCGCGATCTTGCTACGCAGGGGACACAGTTTACCGTCAATGATATTCCCGTTTTTATACGTGGGGCGGTGAATTCCTGCGAATTTCCCCTGACCGGTTATCCTCCTATGGATTATTCCGAATGGAAACGAACGCTTACGGTTTATAAAGAGTATGGACTCAATTGCATACGCTTTCACTCCTGGTGTCCGCCGGAAGCCGCTTTCATTGCGGCCGACGAGTTAGGTCTTTACCTGCAGGTGGAAAATCCGGACTGGCGCTTTACCGTGGGAGAAGACGAAGCGACTAACCGGTTTTATTTTGCCGAAGCCCGCAGAATATTTAAAGCGTATGGGAATCATCCCTCCTTTGCTTTCTTTTGCGATGGAAATGAACTCGTAGGGAAAGGATGCGTACCTTTCCTCCAGAAGATGCTGAAACAATGGAAAACCGATCCGAGGCGTCTGTATGTGGCGGCGTCGGGATATCCCACTGTTGAAGGGAGCGACTTCTACGAATTCTACGGGGCCCGTCCACAACGCTGGCAGGAAGGGTTGAAAGGTCGGTTCAACGCGCAACCGTTAAATACTTTGTATGATTATTCCGATTATGTAAGCAAATTCACGATCCCGATGATCACCCATGAGATCGGGCAATGGTGCGCTTACCCGGACTTTGAACAGGTCAGCAAATATGTAGGGGTATTAAAACCGTACAATTACGAACTCTTCCGCGAGGACCTCAGAAATAAGAACATGCTTGACCAGGCATACGATTTCCATATCGCCTCCGGTAAATTTCAGGTAATACAGAAAAAAGAGGAGTTTGAATCTTATTTTCGTACGCCCGGTTTTGGAGGTTATCATCTGTTGCAGTTGAACGATTTTCCCGGACAAGGTACTTCGCCGGTAGGCGTTGTGGATGTTCTTTATGCCCCCAAACCGTATGTGACTGCCGAGGAATTCAGTAACATCCAGAATCCTTGTTTGCCCCTTCTTCGTGTCGAAAAGTTCACATGGACCAATGCGGAAACTTTTACGGCAAAAGCTCAGGTGACCAATTTCCTGAAAAAAGATTTCAAAGACGCCACAGTCACATGGACGCTCCGGTACCCCGATGGACGGATGTATAACCAAGGTAGTTTCACCGGTATCCACATACCCATAGGATCTGTTACCGATATAGGGGAAATATCCATCTCGTTTGCAGATATCAAGGAAGCGACCGATTTGATAGTGACGATAAAAATTGATGGTACAGATATATCCAATGAATGGAAGATTTGGGCGTATCCTCAGACACTTCCCAACGTAACCCCGAAAAATGTATTGGCTACCCGGCAATGGGATAAAAAAGCAAAGGCGCATCTTGATAAAGGAGGCAATGTATTGTTGCTGGCCGATACGGCTAAAGTAGATTCCAATGTGCCGCCCGGTTTCTCAGGCATATCGTGGAATGCGGTCTGGTCGGGTACCCCGCCCAATTTGCTGGGTATATTATGCGATCCGCAGCATGCTTTATTCAAACGCTTCCCTACCGAATTCCATTCCAACTGGCAATGGTTCGATCTGGTAAGAAATTCAAAGCCGGTAGCGCTGGATCATACGCCATATGCCTTTAGACCATTAGTGCAAATTATTCCGGATTGGAACAATAACCGGAAAATAGGCCTTATATTTGAAGCAAAAGTGGGAAAAGGAAAACTTTTGGCAACTACCATTGCATTCGACGAAATTATGGATAGAAGCCCGGTTGCGCGTCAGATGTATTACAGTATAGTTCATTATATGAACTCTACCGAGTTCTCGCCCGAAGAGGCGCTGACATTTGAAATGATCGACAGACTGTTTATTCAGCCATGAAGTATTACGGCAATATATTGTTACTACTATCGCTTTTCTCTGTTTTATCGGCATACGGCTTGTATGCCCGGCAAAAATATTAACATGCGAAAGTTAATTTAATGAACAGTAAAGTAATTTTTTCAATATTATCCGGAGCTACCCTGTTGCCGCTTTCATCATACGGTGCGCCCGGGAAATAGGAATGAATATTTACCCTGCCATCCTCGATTATGCAGGTATTAAACCTGTTCCGAAACAACATGTGGATGGTATCAGGAAACAACAACAGGAACGGACTATGAAAAGACAGAGCGAGATACGCAAATGACAGTTATCTGCCGGTTGGCGGCCCAACGACGCTTGGTGGGGAGTATCGTCGATTAAGGAATATCTAATTTTAATGAAGATGAAACAGATTCTTTTATTCATATCAATTTTGCTCTCCCTGAATATGATGGCGCAAACGGGACAGCCGCAGGATTATCTGGAAGATATTCGGCAGGAGTTACAAAAAAAATGGCCGCATAACAGGACCATCCATCTTGCGTTTCACGGGCACAGCGTACCTTCCGGTTATTTCAATACACCCCATGTAAGGACAATGCAGGCGTATCCGCAGCAGGTGTTGGAGGCGGTAAAGGATATCTATCCCTATGCGGTGGTCAATTCCATAACTACAGCTATTGGAGGAGAAAATGCTGAGCAGGGAGCAAAACGATTCAAACAGGATGCGCTTTGCCATAACCCAGACGTCTTATTTATTGATTATGCATTGAACGACAGAGGGAATGGTCTGGACAGGTCCCGTCATGCATGGGAAGAAATGATAAAAAAGGCGCAGAGACAAGGCGTTAAAGTCATTCTGTTAACTCCCACTCCCGATTTAACGGAAGATATACTGAATGACAATTCTCTGTTAGAACAATACAGTAAACAGATTCGCGATCTTTCGGTAAAATATGGAACGGGGTTGGTAGATAGTTATGCCGCTTTCAAGCAAAAGAAGAAAAACGGTGAAGAACTGAATGCATTGATGAGCCAAAGCAATCATCCGAATGCAAAGGGACATGCAGTGGTGAAAGAACTTATCCTTGATTATTTCTTTGACAAAGATCAATGGAAAGAATATAATCGGAATTTAACTCTGAAAATAATCAGGGAAGTAGCCGACTGGCAGTTAATAAATTTCGAAAATCAGGTATATAAGGGATCAAGATGGCCCAACTCCCATGCATACTGGGCATGGACTAATGCGACCATGTATATCGGCATGACCGGATGCGCCGAACTGACCGGCGAGCAAAAGTACTGGGATTTTCTGCTTACCGTGGCTGATAAAAACAATTGGAAGACCGGTCCCAATCCCTATTTTGCCGATGACTTATGTATTGTGCAACCTTATTCTATACTGTATAATAAGTTCAAAGAACCCCATATGATTAGTGAATCGGTGCGGATGTTGGATTCCATCATCAATCATCCCCGATCGGCGAGCCTTGATTATTATGCCGAAGGTTCACATTCCCGCTGGTGTTGGTGCGATGCGCTGTTCATGGCTCCGACGTCTTTCGCGCGTATAGGAAAAATAACCGGAGATAACAACTATTTTGACTTTATGGACAAGGAATTCCGGATTACCTATGACAGCCTTTATTCTAAACCTGATAAACTGTTCTTTCGGGATACTCGTTACATACGCATGCGTGAAGAAAACGGAGAAAAAGTCTTTTGGGGACGTGGTAACGGTTGGGTGACCGGGGGATTGACTATTATTATTGATCATCTTCCGGAAGATTATCCTTCCCGCAGCTTCTATATAACCCTATTCCGTGAAATGATGGAAAAGATTGTTCTGTTACAGGATAAACAGGGATTCTGGCGCCCTTCTTTATTGGATACCGTTGCCTATCCCATGCCTGAATCAAGCGCATCGGGATTCTTTACCTATAGCCTTTTTTGGGGAATAAACCGGGGATATCTGGATAAGGAGAAATACCTGCCGATAGCGATAAAAGGATGGAAGGCTTTACACTCCAATGTACGCGAAGATGGTAAGGTAGGATTTGTACAGGCCATAGGCGCCGACCCGAAAAAAGTGGGTTTTGACGATACGGAAGTATATGGTACAGGCGCTTTCTTGTTGGCTGCGGTGGAATATATGCACTATTTAAAAAGCGAGCGATGAGGAGTTGAGGACATTCTATTATAAAAAAATGGAAAGAAACAGTTGATGAACGGAGGGAACATTCCTGAATCATGATACCGCAAGAAAAACATGTCCGTGGGGAGGAAAAATGTTCGGACAAAGTCTTGACGAGGCAGTATGGGCGAACGACGCCTGTCCGGCTTACATGATTGCCAAACCTGTAATGACGGCCGAAGAAATAAGGAAAATTGAAAATGGATATCTTACTCCTTGCACCGATCTGCTGTTGGGTCGCCCCGGGATAGCGCTAACTGGCAAGTTTGGCATAACAGCGGCCTGATAGCGTTGGGAGTAGCTTTGCAGAACTACAGCATCATCCATGTAGCCATCCATGATCCCGAGTGCGGATATTATGCCCGGTAAATTATCTATCTCCATATACAACGGAGATAAGGAGGTTGTTCCGATATGGGTACGTCGGCGCTTATATTGACAGAGAAAGCCTTAGTATCCCGCATTATTTCGAAATGGGGAATTATCTGGCGCCCTGTCGGAAAAACAGTATTGCCATCCGCATAGATAATACAAAATCGGAAAACGCGCAAATCAAAGCAGGCAGAGGCGATGAACTTTGGAACGAGAAGCCTTGCAAAAGCGTCAAAAAGACATAGGGATAAGTCTCCCCGAATCTGTATGTGCTTCGCCGCTTATATTCTCAATTGAAATAAAAAATTGTAATTTTGCACTTCAAAATAACTCTAAAACGGATAAATTAAAATGAGTAAAAAAGAAACGATAAACGTACAGGGAACGGAAATAACGGTTATTACTTCAAAAGAAAACGATTACATTTCCCTGACCGACATGGCAAATGCAAAAGAAAGACAGGCACAAGCCGCTGACGTCATTAAGAATTGGATACGGACACGGACAACGCTCGAATTTCTTGGCACGTGGGAACAATTCCAATTGCCACAGCTTTTCGTATCCGGGCAAACCGTGTGCTGAAAGATTGTCTTATAAAAGGTTAAATAATTTGTAAAATGAATAAAGGGGAAATCATAATTTATCAAGCGTCCGACGGTACAACCAATCTGGAAGTGAGATTGGAGGAAGAAACGGTGTGGCTGACGCAACGACAAATTGCGTATTTGTTCGGCACGGAAATTCCCGCCATTTCCAAACATATCAAGAACATTGTTAATAGCGGAGAATTGGACGAAAAAGCAACTATTTCCAAAATGGAAATAGTTCAAATAGAAGGCAGCCGACATATTATGCGTGAGGTTGCTCATTATAATTTAGATATGATTCTTTCTGTCGGTTATCGCGTTAATTCCAAAAATGCCACAGCTTTCCGCATCTGGACAAACCGTGTACTGAAAGATTATCTGATAAAGGG
>JAIROL010000002.1 GCA_031257565.1 Tannerella sp.
CAGGAATCGCTTCAGGACATTTACAGGATACTGAAAGCAACCGACGAGCATCTGCGGTTTGTCTTCCTGACCGGCGTGTCGAAATTCGCCAGACTGTCGATCTTCTCCGCCCTGAACAGTATGAAGGATATTACGATCGACGAACGTTATGCCGCAATATGCGGCTATACGCAGGAAGAACTGGAGCATTATTTCTCCGAACATATTGATGCGTTAACGGAAAAAGAAGGCGACACCCGCGAACACCTGCTGGATAGAATCCGCTACTGGTACGACGGCTATACCTGGGACGGCAGGACTGCGGTTTATAATCCGTATTCGACCCTGTTGCTGTTCGACGTCCGGGTGATTTCCAATTACTGGTTTGCCAGCGGCACGCCGACCTTTTTGATCGAACAGCTCAAAAAACGCGAACAGACGGATTTGGTATTCGAGCCATTCGAGGCTTCGCCCAAGATTTTCGACAGTTTCGACCCTGCCCATATAGAAAATATCCCCCTGCTGTTTCAAACCGGTTATCTGACCGTCAAAAGCATACGACCTACGGAAGAAGAGCCGGAATATACGCTTGGCATACCCAACCGTGAAGTCTTCCTCTCCCTGAACGAATATCTGCTGAGCGCTTACAGCGAATATCCGCTGTCGGGAATCGCCATACTGAAAGAAAAAATGAGCCGGCAACTCCGGTCGCTCGACGCCGCGGGTTTCGCCCAAAGCGTCCGCACGATGCTCGAAAATATCCCGTACAATATTCGGATCGGCAATGAAAAGTATTATCATTCGCTCTTCCTGTCGTGGATGCTGACGATGGGCTTCACGGCGCACGGCGAGATGACGACCGGCAGCGGACGCATCGACGCCGTACTGGAACAGACGGATGCCGTCGTCGTATGCGAACTGAAATATCATGCGAAAACGAAAACGGGCGCTCTGCTCCGCAATGCAATGAAACAGATTCACGATAAAAAATATTACGGAAAATACATGGACAAAGGCAAAAAGATCGTCCTGCTCGCCCTGGCGTTCTCCGGAAAGGATGTCGGCTGCAAGATGGATGCTATTGAGAAAGAATTGAAAGGTTAACCCAACTCGGCCTGCTTCGGAACAAATTCCTGTCCGACAAAACCTTTATATCCCGTTTCAACAGGCGTTCTCATAATGGCCGGATAATATAATTCCTGTGTTTCGTCTATTTCTGCACGTACCGGGTTTCCTCCGGTATGTATATGGGAAAAACAGGAATGGTATTTACGAATATGCTCAATGATATTTCTCTCCATGATCTGCATATTGCAAATATCATATAACAATTTGAAATTAGGCGATCCCACACGTTTACACAACTCTACGCCCCACGCCAAAGGGAGTTTTATACGGCAAAACAGCCGTTATAATATTTTTAACCTGATATTTAAATTGTTTATTAAAAATATTATTACTTTTGAAGCGATGAAAGTAATGATGAACAAAATTGTATGGCGTATCTCTCTAGCGCTTCTAATATGCGGGTATATAAAAGCTTCCGATATCTGCATATCAAATATTTACATATCCGGAAATAAACAAACAAAAGAGTTTACGATTTTAAGGGAATTACCGTTCCATACAGGAGATATTATGTCTGAAGACAAACTGATTCATCAGCTTCAGGTTGCAACAGAGCATCTTAACAATACTTCCTTGTTTAATTATGTACACATAGATTATATGCCCGATACGCTGAACAGGGACAACTGTTTGTCATGCATTGTAACCATACAGGTCGAAGAAAGGTGGTATTACTGGCCGCAGGTCAGTCTCAAACTGGAAGACCGTAATTTAAGCGCCTGGTTGCACGAGAAAAATTTTAACCGTGTAACGATAGGTTGGGGACTGCGTATTTATAACGTTTTCGGCATGAGGCATAAAATTGCCGTCAGCCACTATTTCGGTTATGAAAAAGGACTCCGCCTGTCATATTCAAATATAGCATTAGATAAAAAACGCACTAAAATGCTGGGATTCAGCACGAGTATGCTGTTTAATAAAAATCTGAATGTCGGTTCGGAAAAGAATAAGGTTATCTACATTAAAGACCCGGACAACTTCCTGGACCGTACATTTGAAGGCATGATCCGTTATTCGTACAGGCCGGGAATACGAAATACGCATGCCATAGACATAGGGTATCAAAGAACGCATCTGGGAGATACCATATTGAAAATAAATGAAAATTACTGGGGTTCCGATAATCCGGTAAACCATGCGTTCAAATTATCTTACGATTACAGCTACGAACACCGCAACTACATCGCCTATCCGACAAAAGGGTACTATGCCGGTACGGAAATAAAAGGAATAACGGCAGATAAAATGCATTTTTTCTACGGAGAACTCAACCTGAAGTTGCAATATTATGAAGAAATCTTTTCCCGCTGGTTCTGGAGTTCAAGACTAAATACCGGCATCACAGTTAAAAACAAACGCGCCTATACCTACGATCGTCATGTCGGATACGAAGACAAAAATATTACGGGGTACGACTACTACGTCATAGACGGACAGCGCTACGCAATCCTCAATAATGATATCCGCTTTCTTCTGATGCCTGAAAAAATATTTAACCTCGATTCTTCCCGGACAACATCAAAATTCAAGAAAATACATATCAGCCTTTACGCAAAACTCATGTACGACGTCGGGTATGTACACAATAAGTACAGAGACGAAGCCCATACGCTGGCCAACGCCTTTCTTTGGGGGAGCGGCCTGGGGCTTGACCTCGTAACCTACTATGACGTCGTGCTTAATTGCAGTTATGCAATAAATAAAATGGGTGAAGGCCGGTTTTACTTTGGAATCAAAGCGCCTCTTTTCTGACTATTTTATTTTTTCTCTTACATCTTCAAGAAACTCTTTCATTTTTACCGTATCCTTAGCCGCAATGACGTCCTGTAAGACTGACAGTTTTTCCTGAATACGGGCTATCTGACGCGGAGTACGCGGATTAAACAAGATTTCCGTCAGCAGGTAATCATCCTCGGATAAAAGTCCGCGCGCAATTTTCATGTGGCGTTTAAACGTCGTACCGGGCGCATCCTGATGGACCATGGTCGCAGCAAATACAAGCGTAGAAGCAAACGGAATACCAAGCGAATAGGCCACAACCTTATCATGTTCCTCAAATGTATATTCGAAGACATTAAGTTTAAGCTTGTCGTATAAATCCTTAAAGAATATTTTTCCAAGATGATCTCCCTCTGAAATTATAATCGTATTTTCTTTTGCCAGATTCGCAAGATTTGCAAACGTCGGACCGAACATCGGGTGAGTAGAAACATAGGGAAAACCGCATGTCGCATAAAATTCCTTCAGATTGTTTTTCACCGAAGCAATATCCGAAATGATACAATAAGGCTTCAGGTAAGGAAGCGCCGGTTTAAATGCATCTATTGTATAGTTCAATGTAACGCAGTTAATAACAAGTTCCGGAGCAAAATCTTTTATTTCTTCCGGCGATTGCATACGAATTGCATTATAGATAAAACGCATACGCTTCGGATCTTTTTCCAATACGGCTACTTCATGATCAAAACTCAGCAAATCGGCGAAGAAAGATCCCATCTTTCCCGCGCCCAATATCAATATCTTCATTCCAGTATTTTTTTTAAATTAAAAAAATGCATTATCAGCCGTTTTCATTCATTATGACCATTTGCTGACGCACAGATTCTTCATGTATCTCGCTTAGTATTTTTTTTACGAAATCAGGGTTCAGCTCCATGGAAGAACCCATCTTTGTCCTATTTTCCAGGATCTCTCCGTAACGTGGCGTCTGTAAAACAGGCATATTATGCTCTTTCTTATACACGCCAATCTCGCGCGACACGCGCATGCGTTTTGCTAAAAGTTCCAGCAACCCTTCGTCGATGCTGTCTATTTGATGACGCAATTCCGTTAAATTCTCGGTTGTCTGCGTCACATCGCGTATAACAAGGAGATTCAGAATATAATCCAACACATCGGGAGTTATCTGTTGGGAAGCGTCGCTCAACGCTTCTTCCGGATTCGGATGCGCTTCGATGATCAAACCGTCAAAATTAAGGTCCATCGCCTGCTGGCATAACGGAGCAATAAGTTCCCGCTTACCTCCGATGTGACTCGGATCACAGAGGATAGGCAGATTGGGATAACGGCGACGCAACTCAATCGGTATATGCCACAAAGGAATGTTGCGATACATTTTCTTATCATACGAACTGAATCCGCGATGAATAACGCCTATGCGATGAAGTCCCGCCCCATATATACGCTCGATGGCGCCTATCCATAATTCCAGATCGGGATTGACCGGATTCTTTATTAATACAGGCATATCCACCCCGTGCAGGGCGTCTGCTATTTCCTGAACGGCAAAAGGATTTGCTACGGTACGCGCTCCTATCCATAAAATGTCGATACCGGCTTTTAAAGCTTCAAAAACATGGTCGCGCGTCGCAACTTCAGTGGCAACATACATACCGGTTTCCTCTTTCACTCGCTTCAACCACGGCAGGCCTGCCGATCCCGCGCCTTCAAATCCTCCCGGCTTGGTACGCGGCTTCCATATTCCCGCACGGAAAATTTTTATCTCCTTTGAAGCCAGGGCTTTTGCCGTATTCAACACTTGCTCTTCCGTTTCCGCACTACACGGGCCGGCTATAACCAACGGGCGTTTATCATCTATACCCGGTAGTAAAATTGATTGTAAATCCAGATTTTTCATACGATTATTTATTAACTACTTAACCATTATATTATTTTTACGGGATCATTTCCGTCACAACATTCGCATTTGCTATTCTAAATTCAGTTTTTTTATCCTGTCAAGCGCCGTCTCCAGCACATTATTCTTACAACAAAGCGAAATCCGCACATACCTGTCGCCTGTACTTCCGAATATGAAGCCGGGCGTTATAAAGACGTTTGCCTCATACAAAACCTTATCCGCCAGGTCTCCGCCACTTCTTGCACGATCCGGTATCCTGCCCCATAAAAACATCCCTACCTGTCGCTTATCATAAGTACAACCCAGCGCTTCCATTATCTGTCCGGCAAGATCGCGGCGACTCCCGTATACCTTATTCATACCATCATACCAGTCCCTTCCCGCTTTCAACGCCTCTATCACGGCCGATTGCATCGGCCTGAACTGTCCCGAATCGACATTACTCTTCACTTTAAGCGCCCATTGCACAAACTGCGCATTGGATACCAGCATTGCCATACGCCATCCGGGCATATTATGTGATTTGCTCATGGAATTCAATTCGATGCAAATACTTTTAGCCTCCGGAATACTCAATATGCTTCGCGGATTATCATTAAGAATAAAACTGTACGGGTTATCATTACATATAACAATGCCATGCGCAAGACCAAAGCTCACTAATTTTTCATACGTTGCAACGCTGGCGTCCGCGCCGGTAGGCATATTGGGATAGTTGACCCACATTAGTTTAACCATCGGTTTGCCGGCCTTTTGCCTTTCCGACAGCATACGCTCCAGTTCGTCAAAATCAGGATACCATCCGTTTTTTTCATCCAGTTCATAGGAAACAATATCTGCGCCGACAAGTTTACTGACAGACGTATAAGTCGGGTACCCCGGATTCGGCGTCAGCGCCCCGTCTCCCGGATTCAGAAAGGCCATTGAGATATGCAAGATACCTTCTTTCGAACCGATCAACGGCTGAATTTCCGTTTCGGGGTCAAGTTTCACCCCATACCATCGATCATACCAGTCCGCAAAACCTTTGCGCAAAGCCGGTATCCCCACGTATGGCTGATAACCATGTACGTCATCTTTCCGTATTTCGGAACAAAAAGTATCTATTGCCTGTTCTGACGGGGGCATATCCGGACTCCCAACGCCAAGATTGATCACATTCTTACCGGCAGCATTCATTGTTGCTACTTCTTTCAATTTCTTTGAAAAGTAATATTCTTCAACGCAGCCGATCCGATCAGCCGGACGAATATCACACGCTTTGCGTTCCTTCTGCATATTCCCCTAAAATTTTGAGATCTTTTGTTAACGGCATAATTGCATCCAAAGCCTGTTTATACCTTGTATAATCGCCAAAAGTCAGATCCACATAAAATAAATATTCCCATTCCCGCCCGATAATCGGCAATGATTGTATCTTCGACAGGTTCATATCATAAAAAGAAAGTATAGTCAGCGCTTTTGACAAACTTCCAGCCGTGTGCGGAAGTGAAAAAACGAGCGATGATTTATTTTTCGTCATTCCTCTTTGCATATCTTCCGCGGTCCATGGATCTGCAATCGTAAGAAAACGCGTGAAATTCCGACGGTTTGTTTCAATTCCTTCCGCCAGCGCTTCAAGGCCATAGATCTCCGCAGCCCGTTTACCGCAAACGGCAGCGTGCCCGTCCAGCTTATTTTCGGCAATCCACTTGGCGCTCATTGCCGTATCTTCTTTTTCCACAATCTTGACCCCCGATAATGTCTCCAGATATTCGGCACACTGCATCAATGCAATCGGATGAGAATTGACTTCCGTTATCTCGGCTAATTTCGTTCCCGGTAAAGCCGCTAAAGCATGCGATATCCGTAACTTATATTCTCCGATAATATGACATCCGCTCTGACGTACCAGTTCATGATTCTGCAACAAACTACCCGCAATGGTGTTCTCTATCGCCATCATCCCTATGATCGATGCATCATCATGAATTTTCTTTATAACATCCCCGAATGAATGACATCCTATAATCTCAATCTCTTCTTCTCCGAAATAATTACGGGCTGCAGCGTCATGATATGAACCCGATATTCCCTGAATAGCTACTTTTTTCATCTTTTATATTATTTTATTTCTACATTGATCAAATTCTGAGATTCATTTAAACAATTACTATAAACCGCCCGCATATCGTATCGACTGCTGCGCATATTATAGTTCGTTTACCGTCAAAATAAAAGTCCTGCCGTAAGCTACGGCAGGACTTTTATATCTAAATCTCAATTTTTCCTTAATCTTTAATACATATAAAATTCCTGCCTTCGCCTGTCAAAGTAAAAGTAAAAATAAAAATATGTATTAAAATAATTTTTCATCTTTCGAGTATTTTCGGTTACAAATGTACAGACTTTTTTCAAACCGCCAAACAAATTGTTATTTTTTTTTCAAAGAAAATAGGTTTTACATAAACAAAGATACAATCGCCTTGTTTTGATCCGGGATCAGATACGGATAAGGTCCCTGCAATGACTGAAAATAGACTACAGTTCTCTTATCCAGATATTACGGAAACTGATCGGTTCGCTCGGATCGCCATGACTCTGCAAGATAATCGGACCGGGACCATGTTTTTCAACCCTTGGAAATCCGATATACTCGGTTGTTCCCAGTATCGTCGTATGATTTTGAACAACGATTCCATTATGAATAACAGTCACGCTCGGAGGCGTACGGTAGACGCCGTCTTCTTTAAAAACAGGAGCGGTATAAATAATATCATACACATTCCACTCGCCCGGTTTCCGCATAGCATTTACCAGCGGACGCGCCTGTTTATAAATACTTCCCGCCTGTCCGTTCGAATAAGTTTCATTCTGATAATTATCCAGAATCTGAACTTCGTATTGTCCCTCGAGGAAAACGCCGCTGTTACCGCGCGCCTGGCTTGTTCCCGTTATGTTCGCCGGAACACGCCATTCTATATGCAACTGAAAACTTTCAAACTCCTGTTTGGTTTGAATATCCCCATGTTTCTTATTGACGGTAAATGTGCGGTCGTCATTAACAATCCATTCTGCCGCACCTTTCGTTTTTACGCTCTCCCAGGCCGACAAATCTTTTCCATCAAACAAAACAATGGCGTCCGAAGGCGCGGAATTTGTGCAAATATCCCCCGGAGTAATTATGGCAGGCTGCGGTAACCAGAATTCCGACATCCCGGGACGCATTTTTTCAGGTTCAGGATACTCTTTCTGAGCATGGGAAGACAGGCTTGACAAGGATAAGGCGGTAAAAACGCCTATTTTTAAAACATTGTTTTTCATACTATTCAGATTATTTTAATATTTATGTGACGACAAAGATAATATAGGTAGTATCTACTACAAAATAAATAACTATATTTTTTTACGACGCCATTAATTAATCAGGCAATACGCTTTTAACGCAGCTTATCGTAAGCAAATATATCAATCATCTCCCCGTCTACCGTCAAGAGGAAATCTTCAAAAGGTTGAGCTTGTCGGAAAAACAAACGTTTTCGTGGAAACAGATGGAAAGCGCTCTATTGGTCAGGACGGCTCGCCAAACGAGATAAAACAATGTTTTATCATTGGGAGTTAGATATAACCCCATCGATATCTCATAACGGTTGAATAAGAATATCCGTGTGAGGGGAGACTTTCACGCACGGTTCTGTGAGAGGCTGGCGCTGAAATGCGCCGGCCTACTCGACACTTTTGAATGATCATATACAGGATTGGGCGACTCTGTTTGTCACCTCCATTCGGCATCGGATTTCCGTTCCCGAGAAGGCGACGCCCGGCAGCAGGATTTTTCCCGGTATATGGACGGTCATATTTCTTTTCGTGAATTTGTACCATTGCCCTGTCACATAGCGTCTCGGCGTCTTCCTTTTTGCTGTATTTCAGTTCGGCTATTGTATGCACGGACTACCAGATAGTAATCTCCCGCCGGGATATTGGAAACGCTTATCCGTCGATGAAGATTATAGTCGTGATCTTGCCGAGTTATTGCCCAACAGCCCAAAGTTCTTAAAAAATACATAAAAAATGGCATGGTTGTAAAAATACAACTACATTTGTATTGTCAATTGAAAACCAAGAGTTCTATGAAGACCAAGAGTTCTATGAAGATTTGGAAAGTAAAAGAAATGATCAATTATGTCGAAAGCGACGGTTGGTATTTCGTAAATCAGATTGGTTGGTAGCCATCGGCAATACCGACATCCTACGAAAAGAGGACGGGTAACAATTCCGGGAAAACTAAGTGATGATTTATTGCCAGGAACGGCAAACAGTATATTAAGACAAGCAGGGCTGAAGTAAGTCCTGCATTTAAAACAAAAAAATATGGAAAAAGTAGTTGTAACAGTTGAATTATCAGAAAATAATTATTCTGCATATTTAGAAGATCTTCCAGGATGTGTTTCTACCGGAAAAACATTTGATGAATTAAAAAGTAACATCCGTGAAGCTGTGGATTTTCATCTTGCCGGTATGCGTGAAGATGGGGATGATATTCCGGAGCAGTTTACGAAAAAATATCAATTTGTGTTTCGTTTTGACCCTCAAAGTCTATTACAGCGCTATAATGGTATATTTACTAATTTTGCGTTAGAACGTATTACCGGAATTAATCAACGCCAATTGCAGCGTTATGCTTCAGGAGTAAGCAGGCCGCGTCGTCCTCAGGCTGAAAAAATAGAAAAGGCATTACATAAACTTGGAAAAGAATTATTAATAGTGGAACTGTAGTTTAAACAAAAGTAAACAGGATTCCCCATGGAAAAAGAGGTTTCCTCCTTTAATTGTAATACCCGTGTTTTCCCATTGAACCGTTCTATATCTGCGCCCTAAAAATCAAATGTTTTCATATCTGTTATCTTTTAAAAAATTTCCGGGAATACGGAATGTTATCCGGTCAAAAAGATAAACTCAGTTTGAAGAAACGACAGTATAAAGTTGCTTTAGATGTCGAATACCTCATAAAAATTATAAACTTTTGATACGGTTGCCCTGCATTTTTATAATAAACGTATTGATTTTTCATCACAAAAAACTACCTTCGCGCCCGAAATAAACATAAAACATAAAACACCAATGAAAGTTCAAAAAATTTTAGACAACCTGAAAAGAAGATTTCCGAATGAACCGGAATATCATCAGGCAGTAGAAGAGGTACTCGAATCTATCGAGGAAGTTTACAATTCTTATCCGGAGTTTGAAAAAAACAACCTGATAGAGCGCCTTTGCATTCCGGATCGCATTTTCTCTTTCCGCGTTACATGGGTAGATGATAAAGGTAACGTACAAGCAAATATGGGATACCGTGTACAGCATAACAATGCAATCGGTCCTTACAAAGGAGGAATCCGTTTTCATGCATCGGTCAATCTTTCTATTTTAAAATTCTTAGCATTCGAACAGACTTTTAAAAATTCGCTGACAACGCTTCCAATGGGCGGCGGTAAAGGCGGTTCCGATTTTAATCCGAAAGGAAAGTCAAATGCGGAAATCATGCGCTTCTGCCAGGCATTCGTACTTGAATTATGGAGGCATATCGGACCTGAAACCGATGTTCCTGCAGGCGATATCGGAGTCGGCGGACGCGAAGTCAGCTACATGTACGGCATGTATAAAAAACTGGCCCGCGAAAACACGGGTACATTTACCGGAAAAGGCGTCGAATTTGGCGGTTCGTTGATTCGCCCCGAAGCGACAGGATACGGAAATATTTATTTTCTGATGAATATGCTGAACGCCAAAGGAATCAGCGATCTGAAAGGACAGGTTGTTTCCATATCCGGTTCGGGAAATGTAGCGACCTATACAGCAGAAAAAGTACTGGAGCTTGGCGGTAAAGTAGTTACATTATCCGACAGTAACGGTTATATATACGATCCGGACGGTATAGATAAAGAAAAGCTGGAATATGTCTTCGAATTAAAGAACGTATACCGCGGACGTATTAAAGAATATGCTGAAAAATACGGTTGCAAATATGTCGAATGCGGACGTCCGTGGGCCGAAAAATGCACCATTGCATTGCCTTCCGCCACACAGAACGAGCTAAACGAAGAAGATGCGGAAACGCTTGTCAAAAACGGATGCATCGCCGTATCGGAAGGCGCAAACATGCCGTCTACGCCGGATGCAGTCGCCGTCTTCCTGAAAAACAAGATTCTTTATGCGCCTGGTAAAGCGGCCAATGCAGGCGGCGTTTCCGTATCAGGACTTGAAATGACCCAGAATGCAATCAAGCTGAGCTGGTCATGCGAAGAAGTAGATCAGAAACTGCAGAGTATCATGAAAAACATCCACGAGGCCTGCGTAAAATACGGAACAGAAAAGGATGGTTTCGTTAACTATGTAAAAGGCGCCAATATTGCCGGATTCATGAAAGTAGCCAAAGCAATGACGGCACAGGGAATTTTATAAAAGCCATAAAGTTATAATATTGAAAAAACGGTTTGCCGGTAAAAGGCAAATCGTTTTTTGTTTTATGGACTCCGACATTATGACGGCGATAAAAACTATTCTTGGCGGCGATATAAATTGACAATGAAAGAAAAAGTTGTATATTTGTTGAACGAAAGAAGGATTAATATGAGAAATAAAATCTTGATTGTATGTGCCTTGCGTTTGCTTTTCACGGGATTGCAGGCGCAAAATGACCGGACGATTACCGGGCGTGTGCTGGAGGAGGCTTCCGGCGAAGCGCTGTCGGGGGTAAGCGTAGTACTGTATTCAACCGATTCGACATTGATAGCCGGCGCCTCGACGGATGCCGACGGGATATTTTCGCTTAAAACAAACCGTAGCGGAGACTGTTTTATGACAGCCTCTTACATGGGCTATTTGCAGCAACGGTTCGACTTGAGCCTGACCGACAAAAACAGGAACATCATTCACACCGATATTTTTCTTCAACAGGGAAGTATAGAACTGCAGGAAATTTCAGTCGTCACACGCCGGAGGCAGATGGTTTACAAACTTGACAGGAAAGTGATTGAAGCGGCGGGATACATCTCGACGGCGGGAGGAACGGCTATCGATATTCTCGAACAGACGCCTTCGGTCAGGGTGGATGCTAACGGGGAACTCACCTTCCGCGGCAGTTCCGGATTCAAAGTCTACATTGACGGAAAACCGGCTACGGCGGACGGAAGCGCCGCGTTGGAGCAAATCCCCGCCGGACAGATAGAAAACATTGAAATAATCAGTACTCCATCGGCAAAAAACGAAGCCGACGGCGTAGCGGGAATTATTAAAGTGAATACAAAAAAGCAGACAGCCGGCGGATGGAGCGGGATGATAAACGCAACGGGAAGCGCCGTCGAATCGCGCAGCATTGATTTTCTAACATTCTACAAAAATGATAAGCTGCGCCGGCAAACCTCCGGCGAGGCTTCGCGCAGGTATTTGGTAAGCGATTTCGACCAGTTGAAACATATCAACGTGGACGACGCCCTAACGACTACGCACGCCACGGGCGAAAGGAAGAGTTTCGTGGAACTGTACGCCATCCGTAGCGGGCTGGACCTGTACCGGGATAAAACGACCTGGTCGGCGGCGCTGGAATCGCGCTACCGGATACGCAACCGCGGCGGACGTCTTCATTATGAAGATACCTGTCTGTCGAACATAACCGGCGAGAGAACAAACGTTTCTTACGAGGGGCACGATTATGTCCGGCTGCACGACTTGACGCTGAAGGGCGACCTCGGCTTTGAACATCGCTTTTCGGACAACGGACACAGTCTGACAGGCTCCTTTCTCGCTTTCTACGAACACGATGCCATGGAATTTTTCTACACCGACCTGTTCGACATGTCCGGGAACCTGGCGCAGGGACACCGTGCCTGGGAATACGAGTACCGTTTTACGGCGCAGGGGAACCTCGATTATGTTCTGCCGTTGAACGACAAGACGGGCAAGATCGAGGCGGGGTATTATTTTTTCACATACACCGAAGACGGCGATTACAAGGTCGATTTCTTCAATCCCTCGCAGAACGCTTTTGAGCGGCATGACGACCTGTATAACAAATTTGTTTTTCGCAGAGACATACACGCGCTGTACGCCATGTTGTCGAACACACATTCGAAATTCGCCTATCAGCTTGGTCTAAGAGGAGAATTTGCCCATCGCAAACTGGAAAACAACGAAGCATGGGCACGTCACACCTGGGACAAGTTCGACCTGTTTCCTTCGGCGCATCTCGCCTATACATTCGACGAAAGTAATCGCCTAATCCTGGGATACTCGCGCCGCATCACTCACCCGCAGCTGTTTTACATGGAGCCGTATGTGGTATATGTCGACTATTATACGGCGCAGTGCGGAAATCCGAAAATCCGTCCCGAATACACCAACTCCATCGAATTGACATACGCCAGGACAATCGGAGAACATTCTGCCGCCGCAACGCTGTTCCACCGGCGGCGCACGGACAAAATAGAACGCCTGCGCGTTCCTTACCACACGGGCGTCACGCTCGACTCGATGTCGAACGTTGGCAACGATTATTCTACCGGCGCAGAGATTGCAACGAACTTCCATCTCTCGAAGCGGTGGAACACGGACGTCAACGGAAGCATGTTTTATTACCTTATCGCAAACGAACATAAAATAGACGGGGATGAGGAAAGCCTGAACTGGCAGTTTGCACTCAACAACAATTTTGACGTTGCACGAAATACAAGGATGCGGTTGGAAAGCTATTTTGTAGGCCCTTCGGTAAGTACGCAGGGACGGGTAAATGAATTTTTCTATTTTAACTTTTCGGTGAGGCAGCAACTGTTCAATCGCCAGGTATCCGCAACTTTGAATATACGCGATGTTTTCTCGACAGCTAAGTATGTGGATACGAAAAACGGCATGAATATGGATTCCAAAACAATTATTTATCCTGCATCGCCTTTGGTTACGCTCTCATTGAGTTATGCTTTCAATAATTTCAAGTCGCAGAAAAAAGAAGAAAAAACCATGCACGATTTATTTGAAGGAACAAACAGGTAAAATCAGGATGGATATGCTGTTATCGGAGCCGGAAAGCGTCGTAACCAAAGATATACCTGCCAACAGTCCGGCAGTTGGAAATCCCGCCGGATAATTCGCAGCATGTAAACAAAGATATATTCCAAGAATAAAACGTCAGCGCCAAGCCGCAAGCGGTTTTATGAGAAATCTCCACATCTCCGCTTAGCTGCGAGTAGTATTTCTCAGAGAAGTATTGTCTTATTTATTCTTTCCATAGAAGGTGTTTACAAAATGAGAAAGGGGGAAAATACGCAGTTGTGTTTCTTGTTGATAGCTTTTTTTTAAAAAAAACAATCATTGTTGTCAGCTAAAATCAAGAAGTTTATATAATTTACATGTTACAAGTTGATAATGAGCGATATTTATCAAATAACGGATGCCGGAATAGTTAGAACTTATTTAAGTCCTTTTAATCATATTCCTGAAATAAGGAAAACGCCCGGCAGAAATTCCGGTTATGATATAGACAGACGCGAAAGTATTGGCGGTTTAGTAAATATGGTTGTTACGAACGATTTAATATATTTTGTATATACTGCAAAAAGTGATCTGGAATATTACAATTCCGGTCATTTGTCGCCCGAATTGTAGTAAATAGACTTTTTTCTCTAAAAAAACTCATTTTCTTTTTAAACTAATGATTAATTAATGCAAACGGTAAAGGATGAATTAGATATTTGCATTCAAAATATTTTATTTTTTAATTTTTAACTAAATAATGATACCATGAAAAAAGTCTGCCTTATTCTAATATTCATAAGAATGCCTTGTCGAATCCCTAAAAAAACAATCGACATATTGCAAAACTGTAATTACATCGAATTACTTAATAGTAACCTTAGATTATTTTATGAACAATTAATAATAATTTTATGAACATCAAAAATTGTAGAAAAAAGAGCAAATCACTACTGAGGAGTAAAAGCATATACGCTATACTTCGAGTATTAATGGTATTGTTTCTTTATGCCGGATCCATCCAAGTAGTAACGGCACAAAACAATACGAGGGAAATCACAGGAAAAGTGATTGATGAAAGTGGAGAAGCGATCATCGGCGCAAGTATAACGACCTCCGAAAACTCGATCGGAACGATTACCGATGGCGATGGTTTCTTCTCTCTAAAAGTATCTTCCAATACCGCCTTGAGTATTTCATACATAGGTTATTTGACAAAGAAAATAACTGTTGACGAAAAAAAACATTATGAAATAGTATTGGTTGAAGACACTAAAATTCTGGATGAGGTAGTCGTGGTTGGTTACGGTATTCAGAAAAAGGCGACAATCACAGGTTCTGTTTCTGCGGTCAATAGCGAACAATTGATGACAACCAAAAGCGCTAATATTCAAAATATGTTAACCGGCAAATTGCCGGGCGTACGGAACATCCAAAAGACTTCTGAGCCGGGTCAATTTACCAACCAATTTGATATTCGCGGACTGGGAAGCCCTTTGCTGATTGTAGATGGCGTGCCTCGTGGAGATTTGCCGCGTATGGATCCGAATGATGTGGAGAGTATTTCCATACTGAAAGATGCATCGGCAGCCGTTTATGGCGTGCGTGCAGCTAATGGGGTGGTTTTAATAACTACCAAAAAGGGAGAAAAAGGAAAAGCAAAGATTGAATACTCGGCATATTATGGGATTCAAACGCCTGCCGAAATATTACGCCCGCTCGGGGCATGGGACAGGGCTATACTGGCAAATGAACTCAAGATGAGAAGTACTACCGATCCGCAAGTAGAATACGATCAGGATTATTTCGATAGATTGTCAAGAGGAGAAATGCCTGACACTGACTGGTATGATGCAATATTAAAAAACACGTCTCCACAGCAACAACATAATATATCGGTTAGCGGCGGTTCCGAAAAAGTGGATTATTACGTAAATTTAGGTTATACCGATCAAGGTAGTTTCTTCAGAACCAATTCGGCTAATTACAATCGTTACAACCTGAGAAGCAATCTGAACGCGCAAATCACCAGTGACCTGAAAGCCGGTATTAAGCTGAACATGATCATGGACGAAACCAACCGCCAACAGATGGGAAGTTGGGAAATATTCAAGATGCTTTGGCGTTCCAGACCGAACGACGCCCTGTATGCCAACAACACCGCCCCCTATTTCCAAAGACCCGGAGTGGAATGGAATCCGGCAGCGTCAATCGACCCCGACCTTACCGGATTTGTAAAGGACAAAAAGAATATATTCCAGTCTAATATGTCTCTGGAATATACTGTCCCATTCATAAAAGGATTGACGGCAAAAGTGATGTACAGCTATGATAGAACATACAACGATAATAGCAGCTTCAGGAAAGAATATAATGAATACACCTACAATGCCGTCACCGAAATCTATGAAATAGCCTCGACGCGAAACAGCAAAACAGAATTGAGACGAGTATTCAGTACCAGCTATTCCACGCTGTGGAATACGCAATTAAATTATGACGACACTTTTGCAGAAAAACATCATGTAGGCGCCTTGTTGTTATATGAAGAAAGTTATAGCCAGGGATACGATTTCAGCGCGAAACGTTTTTTTGATATTCCTATTCCTTATCTTTTCGCAGGCAGTTCTGAAAACCAGGAAGGAACCGGTAGCGGTTTAAGTGAAAACGCCTCTAAAGGATTGGTGGGAAGATTAGGTTATGATTATAGCGGAAAATATATAGCGGAGTTCTCTTTCCGTTATGACGGGTCCTCCAAATTCCCGAAAGGAAAACAATGGGGCTTCTTCCCAAGCGTATTATTAGCATACCGTATATCCGAAGAAGCTTTTATCCGGAATAATTTACCTTTTGTACAGAATCTGAAGCTAAGAGGTAGCTGGGGAAGACTTGGCGACGACGGGGCTTCACAGTTCCAGTTTATAGAAGGGTATGATTATCCGCAGTCGTTTCACAACAGGACCACTCTCCCAAGAGGTTCCGTCTTTGGAAACACCTTTGTCAATGCGCTTGGATTCCGTGCCGCACCGAATCCCAATTTGACCTGGTATACCGCCGATATGCTTAATGCAGGTATTGATGTTGATCTTTGGAGCAGTCTGTTTGGCCTTTCAGTCGATTTTTTCCAACGAGACCGTGACGGATTATTGGATACCCCGGCCATAACAGTACCTGCTACCTTTGGTACGGATATCTCGCAAGCCAATCTGAACGCCGACCGTACATCAGGATTTGAAGTGGAATTGCGGCATCGTAACAAAATAGACGATTTCATATACAACGTGACCGGTTCCATACAGATGACCCGAAGCATGTGGACCCGGAGGCTGACGTCCGGCCGCTCTAACTCTTATGATTACTGGCGCAATAATTACATAGACCGTTATAAGGATATTTGGTTTGGGAAGGGCGTTAGTGGAACCTATCAGTCTTATGACGAAATAGCAAATTCTATATATGCAGACGCAAACTCGCTTCCCGGCGACCCTGTTTATGAGGATTGGAACGGTGACGGCGTCATTGATGATCAGGATAAGTACCCCATTGCCACCACAACCAATTCCGACAATAACGGAGGGCTTCCCGGTACCAACCTCAATAACGCCCGGAATTATCCTCTTATGAATTTCAGTCTGACGTTGGGAGGACAGTGGAAATGGATTGATCTCAACCTCTTATTTCAGGGAGCAGCCATGTCATATATAGGATATGGAGAACAATTGTTGAACCCGCTGACCTGGGATGGAAACGCCTTGGATCTTCTGTACGACAGGTGGCATCCGGTTGATCCGAATGCAGATCCGTATAACCCTAATACCCAATGGGTTTCGGGATACTATCCTTACGGATCGAAGAGGGCGGAAGAAACATCCAGCTTCAATCTGCAAAGTGGCGCTTATCTGCGTTTGAAAAGCGCTGAAATTGGTTTCACACTCCCCAAAAGCAGAGCTTTTGACCGCGTGGGAATCAAGGACCTGCGGCTATACGTCAATGCCTATAATTTATTGACAATCACAGGAGTCAGAGGACTAGACCCGGAAAAACCTACTGAATCGTACGGTTATCTTTATCCATTGAGCAGAACTTATAATTTTGGCGGTTCAATCACTTTTTAAGGAGATCGAATCATGAACATACTAAAGATAGAAAAAATGAAAAAAATACATTTGATAGCAGTCGCATTGCTTCTTTCTTTCAGTTGGTTGACGTCTTGTGTCGATCTGGACATTACGCCTACGTCGATTATTACCGAAGAAGATATATACAATGAAAATGGGATTAAAGCCTACATGGCCGGTATGTACAACTACTTGCCCATGGAAGACTTTAAATACGATACGAACAGTGATGGCCAGATTGGTGGCGGATACTATGTGACTAACGGTATCAGCGTCTGGAATTTCTGGAACTCTACCGGTGAAATGGTCAACCGGAACAACACGAATCTTCCGCTTCATCGCAGAGGCTACTGGAAGAGCGCCTTTCAGGTGATTCGTCGGGCAAATACCCTGATCAATAATTTGCCGAACTATCCGGCGCTGGCAACCCAGTCTAAAGCATGGATTGGCGAGGCCAGATTTATCAGGGCTTATGTTTATTTCCAACTGGCGAAACGTTACGGAGGTTTGCCGAAAATTTTTGAAGCGCAGACGCTTGATCCTAACGACGAATCCACTTTGTGGGTAGCCCGTGAAAGTCATGCCGCCACATACGATTTTATTCTGCAAGATCTGGATGAGGCTATTGAAAGCCTGCCGGAAACAAACGAGGCAGGCCGTGCCAATAAATATGTAGCAGCCACGATCAAGAGCCGCGCCGCCCTTCATGCCGCTACTACGGCCCGTTACGGCAGCATGAAATTCCAAGACTGGGCAGTGGATGGGGTATTGCTTCAGGGTATACCGCAAGACAAAGCCAACGATTATTTTAAACAGGCATGGGACGCCGCCAAACTGGTAGAAAGCGGTGGCAGATACGAACTTCACAGGGCTAATGTTAGCGATAAAACGGCTAATTATGCGGAAGTGTGGGAAAAATGCGATGAAAATAAGGAATCTATATGGTTGCGCAAATTTGATTTCAATATGGCAGTACACTCCTATAACTCCATAATGTCTCCCCCTCGTATGTGTACTGAAGGTGGCGACCGTTTCAATCCTACTCTCGACTGGGTGGAATTGTTCGATGGACTGCCGCTTGATGAAAAAGGTAACTTTAGCGCTTTTGACGAAAACGGCAATTACATTGTATATGATAACAGCCAGCAACTGTGGGAAGGCGCTGAACCGAGGCTCAGAGCAAATATCCTGATTCCCGGAAACCTCTACAAGGGAGGAATAAAACTTGATGTGCGCGCCGGTATTATTAAGGAGCAATATGATCCGGCAGTAGACAGGTTTAAGAAGTTTACTGTTGATGACGGAAAAGAAAGACAAGGTCTTAACTCGGGATCGGTGTGGAACAGGGCGGAATATCCGGCCGGTAATCCTTTCCGGGAGAGAACTGTCTTCGACTGGTCGACACAGCCGTCAGCCATCCAAAATGATCCTTATGTGCGTTCGGATGGAGTTAAGATTTTCAAGAATGGATTGGACGGACCGAGGGTGACCGGTACTACCACTACCTCTAATACGGTAACCGGATTTTTCGGACGTAAACATTTGAACATTACCCTTCCAAAAGGCGAAACGGTGAATAATACTTCTACCCAGTCATGGATTGAAGCAAGGTACGCCGAAGTGTTGCTCAACCGCGCCGAAGCGGCCATAGAGTTGGCGCAGGGCGGCGTAACATTATATAATGAGGCAAATATGCTGGAAGACGCTTTCAACTGTATTAACGACATACGCGACCGCGCCGGAGCCAATCCCTTAACCGATTTGTCGGAACTTTCCACAGAGCCGGCTTATACCCGATGGGCTAATCAGGGACCGAAAGGACAAGGCGCATTTGTGGAAGCTCCCAACAGGGCCTTACAGATTGTGCGCGTGGAAAGATACAAGGAACTGGCATTCGAAAGCAAAATCTATTGGGACCTGCTCCGCTGGTTTACTTTCGATACTCAGATCAGGCAGTATTTCAGAAGAGGATTGTATCCGATTATGTATGCTAAGGGTGCGACGGTAGATGAAAACGGTATCCCCAACGGAAAATACATCTATGACGCAAAATCTGCCGACGAAGCAGCCGGATTAGTCACTTTCAGCGTGAATAATTATTATGAAGGTATTCCAACGGATGAGTTGAAGAATAATCCTTTGCTGCAAAAGAACAGAAATCAATAATTTAAAAAACAATAATATGAAACGAACAGGCAAAACGGCTTGCGCCAAAGAGAATGAATATGCTGTGAGTTCCATGTTACCTTAATGTTAAAAAAATAAATAATGTACTCATGAAAATATTAAGCAAATATATCGTCTCCCTTCTCTGCTGTATACTGGTCGTATCCTGTGAAATAGATAATTATGACGGGCCGGACGCTACTATACAAGGAACGCTTTATGATCATAACGGACAGCCGTTACAGGTGAATCAGGGATCGGCTTACATCCGGGCGAGAGAAGTTAGCTGGGCAAAAAACAATGAAACTAATTTTGTCGGAAACCAGACATTGAAAGTACAACAAGATGGGACTTACCGGAATACTAAATGGTTTTCCGGAGAATATCGTATGATGCCTTATGCCGGTAACTTCTACCCTTATGACGATGAGAAACAGGATACCGACGACGCCGGCGATCTGGTACAGATATCAGGCGCTACTACCAAAGATTTCACAGTGACCCCCTACCTGACCATTGAATGGATGAAAAAACCTGCGATGACTTCGGATAATTATCTGGAGTGTTCCGTTCGTTTTAAAAGGAATCAGAAGGCCGGATATGAAATGCCCGATGTAAGGGAAGCCTGGTTACGCGTATCACGTTCGGTTAATGCAGCGGCAGCCGACGGACAATATTTCAAGGTCAAAATGGATTTGACCAACGACATGGAAGGTCAGGAAGTAAATTTCCGGACAGATATACCATTGAAATATACCGGTACTGACTACTGGATTCGTGTTCAAATGGACTGTAAAGCGGCTGCCGGAAAGCCTGAGACCAACTATCCGGGTATAGGAGCCGCTAATTATACGACCATTGAAAAGATACATGTCCCATAAAAATTGTCTACGTGATAAAAGTGATAAGTAATAAGTAATAAGTGGTAAGTGGTAAGTGGTAAGTAATAAGTGATAAGTAATAAGTGATAAGCAGGCTAACGTCGGCACATACTATAACGCCTTAATCATAAGACAAAAGTCAAAAAAACAGCCGGCGTCAGCCGACTTACAACTTACAACTTACAACTTTCAACTTTCAACTTTCAACTTTCAACTTACAATTTTCAACTTACAAACCCAAAGAGATTAAAAAATAAAACATTCCTGTATGAAAAATAACATATTGATCATGGCAGTCAGCTTTTTCTGCTTTATATTCAACGCTTATCCTAAAATAACATTACCAACCATATTGGATGACAATATGGTCTTGCAACAAAAAGCGAATATAAAATTATGGGGAGACGCGCGTCCCGATTCCAAAATTGAAATAAAACCGTCATGGACGGATAAAACATATTCTGTATTATGCCATTCAGACGGGAAATGGGAGCGCCTGATTCCGACTCCTGAAGCCGGCGGCCCCTACGAAATTCATCTTAGCGACGGAGAAAAGCTTATACTGAAGAATATTTTAATAGGAGAAGTCTGGTTTTGCTCCGGACAATCGAACATGGAAATGCCCATGAGAGGATTCGATCGGCAACCCGTGGAAAATACAAACAACGTCATTGCCAAAGCAAAACCGTCTACCCCGATAAGAATGTACACTACCGATTCGGAGAATGGCAGATGGGTGCGTCAGTTTAATAAGCGGCCACAGACAGACTGCAAGGGTAAATGGTTGAATAATTCTCCTGAAAACGTGGCTAATATAAGCGCCCCGGCTTATTTCTTTGCGCAATATATACAGGAAGTTCTGAGCGTTCCTGTGGGTATTATCGTTTCTTCCTGGGGAGGTTCTAAAGTAGAAGCCTGGATGAGCAAAGAGGCTTTAGAACCTTTCAAAGAAATTGATTTGTCTCATCTTTTGAATGATAAGGAGATTAAAAATCCCACAAGTACTCCCGCTGCGTTATACAATGCGAAAGTTGCTCCTTTAACGAATTTTGTAATAAAAGGATTTCTTTGGTATCAGGGAGAAAGTAATCGGGATAATGCGGATTTATACAAGAGGTTGGTTCCTGCATTTGTTGCGGATTTAAGAAAGAAATGGAATGTCGGGGATTTCCCGTTTTATTTTGTGCAAATCGCGCCGTTCAATTATGAAGGGCCGGATGGTACGTCTTCTGCAAAACTGCAAGAAGTACAGCTTCAACACATGAAAGAAATTCCTAATTCGGGAATGGTGACAACATTGGATATCGGACATCCTTTTTTTATTCATCCGGTGGATAAAAAGACTGTTGGAGAACGGCTTGCCTATTGGGCTTTAGGTAATACTTATCATTTGAAAGGCTTTGGCTATAAACCGATCATTTATAAATCGATGGAGATTTCCACAGGAAAGATATATATTGATTTTGACAATGCACAACGTGGGATTTGTCCGATGTGGACTCAATTAAAAGGATTCGAAATAGCAGGAGAAGACCGGATATTCTATCCGGCAAAAGCCGAAATTGAAACTAAGACGGCTCGTCTGGCTGTATCAAGTGAAAAGGTAACTGCTCCCGTCGCTGTGAGGTATGCTTACAAAAATTATGCTGAAGCAAGCATTTTTGGGATTGATGGAATTCCCGTCGCACCATTCAGAACAGACAACTGGTAAACGAATAAAGGCAACTGAAAGGCCGAAAATGTAATTATAAAATGATTGGAAAACGAATATTGAATAAAATTACTCTTCTATTGATTGCTTTCGCATATCAAATCACATTTGCCTATGCCCGGAAGTATACAGATTATGTTGATCCGTATATAGGTTCGGGAGGTCATGGCCATGTTTTTGTCGGAGCAAGCGTCCCTTATGGCGCCGTTCAGGTTGGTCCTTCCAATTTTTTCAAAGGCTGGGACTGGTGTTCCGGATATAATTATCGGGATAGTGTGATAATCGGTTTTCCGCAGCTGCATTTGAGCGGAACAGGTATCGGCGATTTGGGAGATGTACTCATCATGCCTTACATGGGTGATGTAAAACTTGATAAAGGCAAAGAAACCGAACGCTACAGTGGTTATGCTTCCAGGTTTTCTCATGCAAACGAGGTCGTAAAACCAGGTTATTACAGCGTGAAATTAGATGATTATAATATCGATGTGGAACTTACCGCTACAGAACGTGTAGGATTCCATAAATACACATTTCCGGAAGGAGGAAGCGCCCGTATCATTATTGATCTGAAAGACGGTATTAATGATAAATCGGTCGATACCTATATCGAATGGGTCGATAAATATACCATTAAAGGTTATCGCTCGTCGGAAGGCTGGGCGAAAAGACAACAAGTATTCTTTACTGTTAAATCGTCTGTTCCGATCAATCACTTTTCTGTTTATGAGGACAAAGAGCCGGTCAAAGGGAAAAAAGCGAAAGGAGCGTCCACTAAAGGCCTGATCAGTTTTGAAAAGTCTCCCGGAATCGTATTCCTAAAGGTTGGCATCTCTCCCGTAAGTTCGGATAATGCGCTTAAGAATATCCGGTCGGAAATTCCAAAATGGGATTTTGAAGAAATAGCCAAGCGAGCCGATGAAAAATGGAACAAAGAACTATCTAAGATCGATGTGGAAACAAAAAACGAGGCCGGTAAACGGATTTTTTACACAGCCATGTATCATTCGATGATACATCCCTCTTTATTCAGCGATTCTAATGGAGAATACAGAGGAGCGGATTGGAATGTCTATAAAGATCCCGGTTTTGACAATTATACCATATTTTCCCTCTGGGACGCCTATCGTGCGGCGCACCCTTTATATACGATCATTGACCCGAAACGGACAGCAGATTTCGTTAACAGTATGCTGACTGTATTCGACCAAACAGGTATGCTCCCCATCTGGCGTCTGCAAGGATATGATACCGGTACAATGGTTGGGGTTAATAGCTTCCAGGTCATTTCCGAAGCATATATGAAAGGAATAAAAGGATTCGATCCTGTTCGGGCATTCAATGCGCTTAAAACTTCTGCGATGAGCGATGTACGTGGATTGGATTTCGACCGGGACTTCAAAGCCATCCCTTCAGACGTAATGAGGAATCGTCCGGTAGCGACGGCTCTCGAATATGCCATTGGAACGGCAAGCATTGCTTTAATGGCAAAGAAAATGGGCAAAATGGAAGAATATGAATATTTTAAAAAGCGATCGGGAAATTATAAACTTTATTATGATGAAGAAGTCGGTTTTATAAGAGGTAAAATGAAGAACGGAGAATGGAACCCGGTTTTCGATCCGATAAAATCCAAAAGACCATATGCTACGGACTATGCGGAAGGAAATGCATGGCAATACCTTTGGCTTGCTCCACACGATATTTACGGTTTAATGGATATGTTAGGCGGAGAAAATATTTTCACCGACAGATTAGATACATTCTTCTCTCTCGAATTTGATCCTTCCGATCCGGATGTTTTGATTGACCTGACGGGAAATATAGGACAATACGCCCACGGAAATGAACCGAGTCATCATATCGCCTATACGTATGCTTACGCTGGTCAACAATGGAAAAGCGCGCGCCTTTCACGCCATATTATGAATAAATTCTATACCGATAAACCTGATGGAATTATCGGAAATGAAGATTGCGGACAAATGTCGGCTTGGTATATCCTTTCTTCTTTGGGCTTCTATCCGGTATTTACAGCTTCAGGCGAATATGTAATCGGAAGTCCGATTTTTGACAAATCAACTATCAATCTGGAAAACGGGAAAAAATTCACAATAGAAACTATCCATAATTCTCCTGAAAACATTTATATTCAATCTGTTGAGTTGAATGGGGAAAATTATCCATATACAAGTTTCAATCATCAGGATATTGTAAACGGAAGCTCCATGAAAATCGTGATGGGAAATAAACCGAATTACGACTATGGTAAAAATCATGCCCGCCGTCCGGAATCCGGAGGAAACGAGAAAATAGTAACAAAACCCTTTTCTCATCCGGGAATGATTCAAAGCAAAGAAGACATGGAATACATGAAACAACAGGTCCTGGCAGGAAAAGAACCCTGGAAAACCGCATTCGAGAATCTGAAAAAAGAAAGTCCTCTTGATTTCAAACCTAAACCGGTTACTCATATATCCGTAGGCCCTTACGGAGCTAACAGTATAGGAGGAAGGGAGTATAGCTCAAGCGCCACGGCGGCATATAACCATGCTTTAATGTGGTATGTCACAGGCGATAAAGCCTATGCGAACAAAGCGATAGAAATCCTGAATGCCTGGTCTTATCGCTTGTGGGATTTCGACGCCAACGACGCAAAATTAAACGTGGGACTAAGCGGACCGAAATTCCTTAATGCCGCCGAAATTATGAAACATACCGGTTCCGGATGGACTGAAAAAGACATAGAACAATTCAAACGATTGGTTATGACTGTATTTTATCCCACTATCAAGGATTTCTTTACAGAAGCAAATGGAAACTGGGACGCATCAATCATCTATACCCTGTTTTGTATCGGGGTATTTATGGACAATCACGAAATATTTAATCGTGGAGTAGACCGTTATTACTATGGAGTCGGCAATTCCGGCATCACAAAATACATTTATCCGACCGGACAAAGCCAGGAAACTACCCGGGACTGGGATCATGTTCAACTCGGAATCGGAGAATTTGCTAAAGCCGCGCAAGTAGCTTGGACTCAGGGCCTGGATCTATATAGTATTGCTGACGACCGGCTTGCTCTGGGCTTTGAATATACTTCTAAATTTATGATAGGAGGCGACATTCCTGTCTTCGGAATTTTATCACACAGGAGAAAAGATAAATACAAAGACGCCTATGAATCTATCTACAACCATTATAAAACGGTGAAAGGAATAGAGATGCCTTATACAAAAGAAGTAATTGAAAAGTATACCCGTCCGGAATCGTCTGTCGGAGTATTGACTGCTATTCGAAATCCTCTTGATTACGATCCGGTAGTGCAGAAACAAATGCTTCAGCCGGATAGCAGAGCTAAACATCCATCTGAAACAGGGGCTTTAAATACCTCGACAGCTTCGGCTCCTTCCGGTTCAATCATTATCCGCCCGGGAGAATCCATACAGGATGCTATTGATAAAAATTCAAGTAGCGCCAAATGGATCATCCTCGCAAAGGGAGTACATACAATCAAAGAACCTCTGAAAATGCAAAGCGGTATCGTCATGGCAGGGGAAGGCAATGAATCTGTCCTGCTCTTAAACCCGGAATTAAGCGCCTCAACCATCGTTAACGCTTCAAACGATATGCATGATGTTGTGATACGGGATTTGCTGATCGAAGGAGCGACTAAAGCGGTTGCCAACGAAGATCCTAATCACGACAGGAGGGGTCGCTCCTACATGAGCGCGCTCGGCAGAGGAGGAATTTTATTCTCTGCCGATGAAGAACTTCAAATGAAAAATATACGCTTCGAGAATCTGACTGTTCAGAACTGTACTAAGAATGGAGTTGTCATAAAAGGCGCGTCCAACGTAAAAGTGTTCAACTGCGATTTCAGCGATAGCGGGTCGAGCGTAGTCCCCGGAGCCGGGCTTCATCACAATTTGAATCTGTCGTATGTAGTCGATTGTGAAATAACCGACAGCAGGTTCGATACCTCGCCGTGGGGGAATGGTATCTATATGATTTCCGGCAAAAACATTACTGTTTCGGGTAATGAAATGTGCCGGAATCATTTGTCCGGTATTTATTGCGCAGAAAGCGCTCATATAACTATTACAGATAATCTGATGGAAGGGAATGACAGAGACGGCATAACAGTCGATGCGATGTTATCCGGATGCAAAATGGTCGCCATCCGGAACAATTGTACTCAAAATAACGGGCGATATGGTATCATGACAAAAAACGCAGCCGGGCTGAAAGAATCTGAAAATATTTTCTCATTTAACCGGAAGAAACAAACGAACTAAGCAAATACAACCATGAAGAAGATATTGATAATATTGGTTTCAGTTGTACTCACAACCACAAGTCTATTACATGCACAGCAAGTGGAATGGGTATACAGCACAATGGAAAACAGGCGGCAAAAAGGTGATAAAATCAGTTTGGAAAAGAAGCAGGCCGGAGATGCCGATAATGGGCTTCCCCCCCTGGTCGCCGCCGGCATGGATGAAAACGAATAACCACTATGCGGGTAGTATGGATGAAAAAGGACGCGATTACAATGGCCTTGCGCGAGAGCAGGCAAATTCGGAACATGCTACCGGATTTAAAATGCTGAAAGGTTACCTGGAGGCATATGCCCTTTACTTTGCCAAATTCGTAAAAGCCTACGAAGCGGAGGGAATAAAAATCGAAGCAGTTCATGTACAGAACGAACCCTGTTCGAATCAGAAGTTTCCAAGTTGTAAATGGCGCCCGGAAGATTTGAGCTTTTTTATCGGAGAGTACCTCGGCCCTGAATTCGAAGAGGAAAATATTGAAACGGAAATATTCTTCGGTACCATTAATACACGATTCCCCGATTACTTTCGGACTGCCTTGAACGACGAAAAAGCAAGGAAATACATAAAAGGCGTAGGGTTTCAATGGTCTGGAAAAGACGCAATCCCCTCTATACACAAGGAATATCCCAATCTGAAACTTATACAAACGGAATCGGAATGCGGAAACGGAAATAATGACTGGGGATATGCGGAATATACATGGGGGTTAATCAATCATTACCTGACAAATGGCGCCAATGTTTATACTTATTGGAATATGGCGCTTGATAATACAGGGCTCAGTACCTGGGGTTGGAGGCAAAATTCAATGGTATCAATAGAAAAAGCAACCGGAAAAGTGACTTACAATCCTGAATATTATGTGATGAAGCGCCTCAGCGCTTATGTAATACCCGGGTCCTATCGCTTAAAAACCAATAAACAGGATAATCATTTGGCTTTTGTCAATCCGGATGGAAAAATTGTAGTAATCGTGGTCAACAAAGAAGAAGTAGAAAAGAAGATTAAGATAAGTTACAACAACAAACTGATAAACCTCAATCTGAAAGCAAAATCTTTTAATACAATTCGTTTTTGATAACAATCTGATAATAAATATGAAACTAAAAAAACTAATACTGCTGATCCTATATGTTACCGTCTGTTTTAATATCACAGCCCAAGTGACACCTGAACAGCAGTATCAAAAACTGCAACGAGAATTATCCGCCGGCTGGAATACATGGGATACAAGAAGTGTCCTGACTCATGTGCTGCTCCCGTATGGCGCCGCCATCGAGTTGAATCTCGCAGACGACGAGGGCAATAGAATTAATACCTTCCGTATCGGGGGGCAACCGCTGATGCACCCGGGATCCCATGCTTACGACGGAAGCTATACCGATGTGTCACTCGAATGGAAGGGACATAAACTTCGGGTACAAAGCGCATCGGAGGGATTGAACAATATAATCCTGATAACCCCATTGGAGGGGAACCGGAAAAACGGACAACTCGTAATCGTACCCAAATCCCTTTGGCAAAGAGCAAATAAAATAGTGATGGAAAAGGACAAATTCTCCATTGCTCCTTATGGTTTCGATATAAAGATTCCGGTCACAACCCGGGGACTCTTTATTGAAGAAAATGAAAAGGAAATAAAGATATGCGTTGATGAACCGGTAGCCATTTGTTGCGGACGGGACATGACCATTCGGGAAGCACAAAAATATATCGAAGAAAAAGGCAATGCATTCATTAAGCAAAACAAAGAAAAATACAAGAAAGACTACGAGTTGTATAACGCTATGCAAAGCGTATTGGCCTGGGACAATATTTATGATCCTTCGATAAGGAAAGTGATTACGCCCGTCAGCCGGAACTGGAATGTCAACTGGAGCCACCACCCCGAATTCGGAGGGTTTGTGCTATTTTGCTGGGATACTTATTTTGCAGGCATGATGCTTGCAACTGATAATAAAGAACTGGCTTATGCGAATGTGGTTGAAATTACAAATTCAATTACAGAAATGGGATTTGTCCCGAACTTTTATACCGGCAATGATCTGAAATCAAGGGACCGCTCCCAACCTCCTGTCGGCTCTTTAGCCGTATGGACGATCTATGAGAAATACGGAGAAAAGTGGTTACTGGAATTATTATATAATAAACTGCTCACATGGAACAGATGGTGGAATCAAAACAGGAATATTGACGGTTTGCTATGTTGGGGAAGTACTCCATATGAAAAGGTCACCTACCATGCCCGGGAAAGCGGAGGAGTAAATGAACTATACTGCGCAGCGCTGGAATCCGGATTGGATAATTCCCCGATGTATGACAATATCAAATATGACAGAAAATGTCACATGATGCTCCTTAATGATGTGGGATTATCTTCTTTGTACATAATGGATTGTGATTATCTGGCAAAGATAGCGGAAGTATTAGGGGAAAATGAGGAGGAAAAAGAACTACGTGAAAGAAGTAAGAAATATCGTGACAACCTGCAAACTTTATGGGATGAGTCAAAAGGATTGTATTACAATAGGCATACAGATACCGGTTTACTCAATCCAAGAATTTCTCCGACGAATTTCTATCCCTTATTAGCCAAGGCTCCCAACGAAGAACAAGCGGCAAAAATGATTAACGGGCATTTACTGAATCCGGAAGAATTCTGGGGCGAATGGGTAATCCCTGCTACACCGAGAAATGACCCGGCTTTCAAAGACAATATTTACTGGCGGGGAAGGATTTGGGCTCCATTGAATCTTCTCGTGTATTTAGGTTTGAAGAATTATGATTTCAAAGAAGCCCGTCAATCATTAGCGGAGAAATCAAGGTATCTTCTTTTGAAAAGCTGGAGCTCGGATGGATTTGTGTTTGAAAATTATAACGCAACGAACGGCCAGGGAGACGATACCGCGAGAAGCGATAAATTTTACCATTGGGGAGCCTTATTAGGCTTTATCGGGCTAATTGAGGACGGGTATTTTATGAATAAACAATAACACATCAATTTATGATAAACATGAAGATATCAGGTTTTATTCTAATATTTATTTTTTCAGTCATCCAATCGTACTCTCAGGATTACGAAGATTTAATCATGTACGGACAGAGTTTGAATGGCCCTATTGCAGGAAATAGCAACGACGAACCTTATATCGCTAGCTGGGACGTCTACGTCCATTCATGGGAAAAGACAAATGATGCGCTTGTCATTGAAACCGTTGACGGCTTTTTATCCTTGAGACCTTATGAATTCGGCGCTTTGCATTATAAACTTATTCCTTTAAATCAAAAGGAGAATAAAAACAGTTATGCAGTTATCAAAGAATTTCCCGCAGCCGATTTCAAAGTGGAAGAGGATGATAGTGATTTAATATTGATCGCCAATAAATATAAATTTGTACTGCATAAGTTCACAGGCAATTTCAGTTTTTATGATTCAAATGGCAGATTATTGCTTAAAGAAACCACAAATAAAAGACAGGAAATACGAGAAGATTCGATAAAACCATATAGCCTGTTTAAAGTTACTCCCGACGAGGCTCTTTATGGTTTGGGTCAATTCAGAGATAATGCCTTAAATCTACGTGGAAAAAAACGCGAACTGGTTCAATTCAATACCCAGGCGGCTGTGCCGGTCATCTATTCGACGGCAGGCTGGGGTTTATTCTGGGATAATCCGTCCCGTACGGTTTTTGAAGATAATGACAAGGGCATGAGTTTTGTTTCTGATTTTGGAAATCAATTGGATTATTATCTCTTTGTCGGAAGCGCTCTTGATACCTTGATATCATCCTATCGGCAATTAACAGGAGAAGCGCCTATGATCCCTTACTGGTCGCTTGGTTTTCATCAAAGCCGTAATAAATATGCAACACAGAATGAAGTCCTGAGTATTGCCCGGAAAATGCAAGAAGAGAATATCCAAATGAGCTCTATTTTCATTGATTATTTTTACTGGCAAAAGTATGGAACAGGCTCGCACCGGTTTGATGAGAGTATTTTTCCTGATCCGAAAGGGATGTTAAAAACGTTGCATGATAAATACCAAACCAAAGCGGTAATCACCATCTGGCCTACGTTTAAAAAAGGAACAGCCCATTATGCCGAACTCGAATCGAAAGGGATGTTGCTTGATGGCGCCAAAGCGCTGGACGGAATAATCTATGATGTTTTTAATCCGGAAGCAAGGAGAATCTACTGGAAACAGATTCTTCCTCTTGTACAAACAGGATTGGACGGCTGGTTTCTTGATGGTCCGGAACCTGACCATGTGAATTCGTTTCTTCCGGTCAATACATTTGTCGGCCCGGCAGTAACAGTAAGAAACTTATATCCACTGTTGCATTCTGAAAATTTTTACGACAACTTACTGAAGTTGTACCCTGACAGACGTCCATATATTCTTACGCGCTGCGCATGGGCGTCACAGCAAAGGACGGGTTCTGCTATCTGGTCGGGAGACATTCCGGTAACTTTTGACGAACTGCGGAAACAAATAACGGCCGGATTAAATTTTGTGGCTACCGGAATTCCTTATTGGACAACCGATATTGGCGGCTATCAGGGTGGAAACCCTGAAGATGAAGAGTATCGGAATTTGTTTACCCGCTGGTTTGAGTATGGCGCCTTTTGTCCTGTTTTTCGCTCTCACGGACGTCGCTCTCCGGGAGATACCAAAGCTCCGAACGAACTTTGGGCATATGGTAAAGAGGTACAGCATATTTGCATGGAATACATCAATCTAAGGTATACGCTGATGCCTTATATATATACATTAGCCGGCGACGTCGCACATAAAAACTACACGCCGATGCGCCTGCTTGCTTTCGATTTTCCGGATGATAAAAACGGCTTGGATTGTAGAGACCAATTCATGTATGGACCGGCGCTGCTTGTATGTCCGGTATTAGAAGCCGGAGCCGTTAACAGAGAAGTCTATTTGCCGGAAGGTAGTAAGTGGATAGATTTCTGGACAGGTAAGATGTATAACGGAGGACAGCAGATTGTGGCAGATGCTCCTATAAGCAAAATACCTTTGTATGTAAAATCCGGAGCGATCATTCCAACTTATCCTGATAATAAAAAAACGAATATGCCGGATGGTCCGATTAAAATTTATATTTACAAAGGAAGTGACGGATATTTTGAATTATATAAAGACGACGGCGAATCGTTCGAATATAAACGCAACAAATTCGCCTATATTCCTTTTTCCTGGGATGATGAAAACAACGAATTACTGATTGACTCTCAAATAGGGGATTATAAGAAAGGAGAAATTCAGGAATTTCAGATTGTTCTTGTAGAAAGTCAACAAAAATATTTACCTTTAGTCCCTGTAAAAAAATATCTGCAATACAAAGGAAGTAAACAAAAAGTCAAATTATAAACAAATCTGTTATGTTCAGAAAAATTCAATCAATCGTTTTATTGGGTGCATTTTTATTTATTACTTCATGTGGCGGGCCTGTGGAAAAATTAGAGAATCGTACCGATCCTGTCGATTATGTAAATCCCTATATGGGTAATATCAGTCACTTACTGGCGCCGACTTTTCCGACGATTCATCTTCCCAACAGCATGTTGAGAGTATATCCTGAAAGAAGAGACTACACCTGCGACTTGATCGCCGGCCTGCCCGTGATCGTTACAAGCCACAGAGGAAGCTCCGCCTTTAATATCAGTCCGGTCGGCGCCGATTATACAAAACTGGTCCCGGTGGTCGATTATACTTACGACAATGAGAAAATAACGCCCTATCGTTATTCGGTTTTTTTTGATGAAGAAAAAATACAAGTGGATTATGCTCCCTCTCATCAATCAGGAATATACGCCATTATTTTTGAAGAAGATGGATTGAATAAACTGATCGTTAATACCCGGAACGGTCAATTAGAAGCCACAGAAAACGGAGTCAAAGGCTGGCAGCTAATTGGGGCCGGTCCAACCAAGGTATATTTATACCTTGAGACAGAGCAGGTCATGAAAAACGTCGGAGCCTTGGATAAGAAGATATCTTCAATCAACTACAAAAATACATCCGTCGAAGGACGAAATGAAGCGCTGGTACTGGAGTTTAATGGGAAAAGTCTGAACCTGCGCTATGGAATTTCGTTTATCAGCGAAGAACAGGCAAAGAAAAACCTGCGAAGAGAAATCAATACATACGACGTTGATAACATAGCAAAGATCGGACGCGGCAAATGGAACGACGTCTTAGGTAAAATAAGTGTGAGCGGAGGCTTCGAAAACGATAAGACCGTCTTTTATACATCTCTTTATCGTATCTATGAACGAATGATCAATATCTCCGAAGATGGAAACTATTATAGCGCAGCAGATAATACGGTTCACAACGATGAAGGAATCCCTTTTTATACTGATGATTGGATTTGGGATACCTACCGGGCAGCTCATCCTTTGCGTATTTTGGTTGACCCGGAAATGGAAACGCACATGATCAACTCTTATATCAGGATGGCACAACAGACCAAAGAAGGATGGATGCCGACTTTCCCTGAAATAACCGGCGACAGCCACCGGATGAATGGAAACCATGCCGTAGCCGTAGTTTGGGACGCTTATTGCAAAGGATTACGGGGATTTGACCTGGAAGCGGCCTATAACGCCTGTAAAGGCGCTATCATGGAAAAATCCTTAATTCCCTGGACGAGGGTTCCCAATACGGAACTGGATGTTTTTTATCAGGAAAAAGGATACTTCCCTGCTTTGCATGAAAGAGAGGAAGAATATATAAAAGAAGTTGTTCGGGGAGAAAAACGCCAGCCGGTAGCGGTGACCTTGGGTACATGCTACGATGACTGGTGTTTGTCGCAGATTGCGAAAGAATTGGGAAAAGAAGACGATTACGATTACTTTTTAAACCGATCCTATAATTATCGTACTTTATATAACGAAGAAACAGCCTTCTTCCATCCGAAAGATAAAAATGGGAATTTTATCCAACCGTTCGACTACCGTTTCTCCGGCGGACAGGGAGCCAGGGATTATTACGATGAAAACAATGGCTGGACTTACAGGTGGGATGTTCCTCATAATCCGGCGGATCTTATTAAATTAATGGGCTCGCCGAAAATATTTACAAATAATTTGGATCAAACTTTCAGAGAGCCTCTTGGTAAGGGGAAATATCAATTTTATGCCCAGTTACCTGATCAGACCGGTAATGTCGGACAGTTTTCAATGGCAAACGAACCCTCTTTGCATATACCTTATCTGTATAATTATGCCGGCCAACCATGGAAAACCCAAAAACGAATACGGACCTTGCTCAACCAGTGGTTCCGTAACGATCTGATGGGAGTTCCCGGAGATGAAGATGGCGGAGGAACGTCTGCTTTCGTTGTCTTTTCAGCTATGGGCTTTTATCCCGTAACACCCGGTTCGCCAACTTATAACATTGGCTCGCCATTGTTCGAAAATATAAAAATTAAACTTACAAACGGGAAAATCGTTGAAATAGAAGCTAAGAACTGCTCGGCTGAAAATAAATATATACAATCGGCTACGCTAAATGGAATCGAATTAAATCAACCATGGTTTAACCATAGAGATATTGAAAACGGAGGAACATTAGTTTTGGTAATGGGTAATAAGGCAAATAAAGATTGGGGCTCTTCTCCTGATAATGTTCCTCCCTCTGTAGAAAAAAACTGCCCTGAATAATTATTTATAAACAAAATAAATCTTTTATGATAATGCGGAATTTTTTAATCCTGACAAGTTTATGTATAGCAATACAATTTAGCGTTGCGATTTGTATTTCAATCGACGATAGATTGCCTCCACTTTTGGAGTCGGTTCGCTGCATTGACGACTAAGAATGACTTCATCGTAACGGTTCTGAGAAACGGTTGTCACTGCTTTCTGCGTATTCATGATGCGGATGATTTCTTTCCATTGAAAATTGACAGGCGTTATATCTGTTTTGATATCAGCATTTTCAACCTGTGTGTCCGCTTCATTTAGCTTCCGTTTGAGCTGATAGCGAACCGTGTTTACTACCCAGTATGCCAACAGTCCCAGATGGAGATGCGCCATCGTCGCATCGTCCCTTTTATGGTAAATCGGGCGCAAGTCC
>JAIROL010000221.1 GCA_031257565.1 Tannerella sp.
GGCATCTGCATTTCTTGAAATACACGGATGTTACTACCTGCTCACAGTGCATCGAATCCCGCTATAACAGCGCGGTTGATTTTCTTTTCAGAAATTGCAGCCGGCCCATTTATAAAGGAGTGAGGGAACTTGTGAGGCATTAGTTTTTATAATTAATGTAAAAATAGTTGGATAGTATAAAAATTGGTATTTACTTTGTTGCGAAAAAATGGTTTTCAGGAGGAGTCATTCGGAGATTTCTATCCTTTGGTATTTTGTTGACAAAAAACGCCGAAAAGTTAGTAAGGAGCTGTCAATAAATAAATATGTCAAATTATATTTGTAACAAATTATCATATAGCAAATTAATATAAAGATAAGATGTATTTATTATTAGACAGCTCCTAAGAGGCAAGGAATGGTAAACATAAAAAAATTAATGATAATGAAAAAACACATTTTTGCAATTTTGATTTCAGTCTTGACAATTAGCGCCAATTGTCAAACAAGAGAGAGTAATCCAAAATTCAATCTGGATTTTGAAGACATTTTAAATGAGGCGCCACAAGGTTGGTTTTTTTCTGCCCAGTCCGGTTATTCGATTTCTTTAGATTCCGTAAATGTTCAATCAGAGAAGTATTCGGTTGTTATTGAGCATATAGGAGGAGATGCGGGTAACTTCCAGGCGGTATCGCTTAAACTTCCGAACAACTATGATGGAGAGCGAATTACGCTATCCGGCCACATTAAAACCGAAAATGTGACGGATGGATACGCAGGATTGTGGATGCGAATTGATCCTCAAATCGCTTTCGACAATATGGGACAGCGGGGAATTACCGGGACAACCGACTGGACAAAACACGAAATTACATTGTCCATGAATCCGGAAAAAACGACACAAATTGTGATAGGTGGATTGTTGGTTGGCAAAGGAAAAATGTGGATAGATAATTTAGCGATTACCATTGACGGAAAGGATATTGGAGGAGCAAAAATTTTTGAAAGGAAGCCTTTTCCGGCAGAAAAAGATAAAGAATTTGACAATGGCTCCGCTATTATTTTTCCTCCACTCAATGAACAGAAAACAAACGACTTAGAATTATTGGGCAAGTTATGGGGCTTTTTGAAGTATCATCACTCTGCCGTTGGAAAAGGAAATTATAATTGGGATTACGAATTATTTCGCATACTTCCTGCATTTTTGAAAGCGGAAAACAGTAAGAAAAGAGACAAAATATTACTTGACTGGATAAACAAATATGGTAAAATTCCTGTTTGTAAAACCTGTGAGAAAACGCCTTCGGAAGCATACATAAAACCCGATTTATCATGGGTGGAAAAGACTGATATGAATGAAAAACTGAAAAAGAAAATACGTGAAATATATACAAACAGACATCAAGGCGAACACTATTATATTAAGATGGCGCCCGGTGTTGGCAATCCCGATTTTTCCAATGAAAATCCATATTCCAAGATGACTTACCCCGATGCAGGATTCCGTTTATTGGCCCTTTACAAATATTGGAACATGATACATTATTTTTTTCCATACAAATACTTGACCGACAAAAATTGGGATAATATTCTAAAAGAATACATTCCCATCTTCATTTCGGCAAAAAACAGACTGGAATACGAATTGGCTGCCATACAAATTATTGGAGATATTAATGATACACATGCTAATTTGTGGGGAGGAAGAAATGAAATAAATAATTTGAGAGGGAATAATTTTGCCCCATTTCGCGTTCAGTTTGTTGAGCAAAAATTAGTGGTAACAGACTACTACAACCCTGAATTAAAAGAATCGTCAGGCTTGAAAACAGGTGATATTATCACCCATATCAACGGAAATACAGTTGAATCAATAGTTGACAGCATTAAAAATTATTACCCCGCATCGAATAAAGCTGCAAGATTGCGGGATATATCTGCCGATTTATTACGCTCTGACAATAAGACAATAAATATTCGATATATTTCTTCCGGTCAGGAAAAACAAATAGAACAGCCGCTATATCAAAAAAATAGCTTGAATATGTACTATGGGTATAAAGTAAATCGAAACGAAAAATGTTATAAGCTTTTGGATGGAAATATTGGCTATGTAACACTGGCTAATATTAAAAGCGAGGATGTTCCTGTTATTAAAGAATCTTTTAAAAACACAAAAGGAATCATTATTGATATTCGTAATTATCCGTCTGCGTTTATGCCCTTTTCTTTAGCGCCTTATTTTGTTTCAAAATCCAGACCGTTTGTGAAATTTACAAACGGGAATGTTAACAATCCGGGAGAATTTACATTTAGAAAAGGAAGCAAGATAGTTCCACATGAAGAAACGTATCAGGGAAAGTTAGTTGTGATTGTCAATGAAATTTCACAAAGCTCGGCCGAATATACTGCAATGGCGTTTAGGGCAGGCGACAACACAACCATTGTAGGCAGTACAACCGCAGGAGCCGACGGCAATGTATCAACCATCTTGTTGCCGGGAGGATTACAAACTCGGATTTCAGGTATTGGCGTTTATTATCCGGACGGAACAAAAACACAACGCATCGGAATAGTTCCTGACATTTTGGCCGAGCCTACAATTAACGGAATAAAGCAGGGGAAAGATGAAATATTAGAAAAAGCAATAGAAATAATTGAGAAACGATGAATATGAGACGTCGGCAGGTAACGAAGCGGTTTTGCCGTCAGGCTCGCTGAAATCACAGAAAGCGTAAGAATAATGCCTTTGTTCAAAAAATATCTGAAAAACGGCTATTATTTCTTTTGTCAAGTATGGATTGCGTAACCGAAAAAATTCAGAACCAAAAAAGATTTACCTTTTTTTTACGCACGCAACTTGGGTAATTCGGAAAAACCGTCTATCTTTGCACTACAAAACAGCAGAAAAATGAAACAAAAAAAAATATTCCTTTGTATGGCTGCGTTGCTGTGTCTGTCGCTTGCAGCACAGGACCGGGCGAAAGTGATCGCCCACCGCGGCTATTGGCGGTCGCGCGGATCGGCTCAAAACTCGATTGCCTCGCTGGACCGCGCTGACGAGATCAGAGTATACGGCGCCGAATTTGACGTGCATGTGACGGCCGACGGCGTTGCCGTTGTGTATCACGACGGAAATGTTGGCGGCGTGAACATACAGCAGTCGCCCTACGCCGCGATCAAGGATTCCATACTCTCCAACGGTGAGAAAATCCCGACACTGCGCGAATATTTGGAGGCAGGACGTCGCATGCAGGTACGGTTGATTTTCGAACTTAAACCGCACGCCTCGCCCGAACGCGACCGCGAAGCGGCACGGATTGCCGTCGACATAGTCAGGGAAAAAAAACGGATGCCGCAAACGGAGTTTATCACGTTCAGTCTGGAGGCCGGCAAGGAACTGATCCGGCTGGCGCCCGAAGCAGACGTGTATTACCTGAACGGCGATCTGCCGCCGGCCGACCTGAAGGCGCTGGGCTTTGCGGGGCTGGACTACGCTTACGGCAAGATGAAGGAACATCCCGAATGGTTTCGGGAAGCTAAGCAACTGGGGCTGGGTATCAACGTATATACGGTGAATGACACTGCGCTGATGCGCGAAATGATTGATGCGGGCGCAGATTTCATCACGACGGATATCCCGAACGACGCCCTGAATTTCATCCGGACAATGTACGAACGGGAATGAGGTTTTTCCGGTTTCTGCCGTTTTGGGCTTTGACGGAATACACACCTGTATTCGGGATCGTCGCCGATCTGCCGAAACAGTAGATGTGGGGCGGGTGTGGCTGAGAATACAACCGGCCTCCGGAGACGGGAGAACAGAAAAAGTATACGTTTAATATGAATAAAAAACACGTGCAGTCAATTTTTATAGATCAGAAAAGGGTGGGTAGTTACTACAGATGATTTTCGTTTTTCCGCATTCCGGCTTGAACGGATTGCGTAGCGAAAAATATCTTTTTCAATACAGACATTGAGGCCGCAACCTCCGGCAGGCGAAAGATTATGGCGGACATACAAACCGGCAAGCAGATCCTTAACACGACGGAAATAGTCGATATCCGGCGCGGCCATGCTTCCCATAACAGGTTGTCCCATCGGCATCCATACGGAAGCCGACGGGATTATGCCGCGTTCGGCAAGCCATGTAGCGCCTTCTTTCAGCGTTTCGAGGCTTTCGAGACCGATGATGAAATTGCAGAATGCCTTGTCTTTCCCGAACTTTTCGGTTATGTATGTCAAGGCATTGAGGTGTCGTTCGCGTGTGGTAAACCGAATTTTACCCGGAGTGATAATCTCTGCACGCTTTTCGTCCCACACCTCGATGCTGCACGCAATACGGTCTGCGCCGAGCGAAAAATATTCGTCGATATACGCAAAATCATCGGGCGGAGTGATGTATAACAGAATTTCACCCTCCGGTTTTGCTCCGCAGCCTGCAATGGCATTTAGATAGTTGACGATGTGCCGATGTTCTTTTTTGCCGGAGAAAGTTGAGCCTCCGGTGATTTGCACGCTGTCGACACGGTCGTTTTGTACGGCATAACGAACTATTTCCGCGACGTCGGAAGCGGCTACCGCTGCAGGCTGCGGTTTTTTCCTGCGGGCGCGCGCTTCGAAATCGGCTCCCGAAAAACAATATTGACAGGGGTTTCCGGAAGCGGCATATTCACAATACCATAAACATTGGAATGAAACGAAATCACAGCCCTGTAGCACTGCATTACCGGTAAAGGGAAGCCCCGAAGATGTTTTCTGTTTATAAAACTCCGATTTTCCATGAAATGAGACATAACATACAAACTCTTTATTATGGAAAAGTGCGGGTTTATCTTCCGAAACTTTCAACTGAAAAGGAGTTGCCAGTTGCGATGAATACCGCATCAGTTTCAGGCTGTTCCATGAAAGCGTCCGCATCAAATGGCGCAGGTGAAATTCCACATCCGTCAATTGGACATTTGTTCCGTCCGGCAGTTTCATACTGTTGCAGGTCATGGGATTTGGATTTATCCTGAAATCCTTTCCGAATCGCCGGTATATTTCGCTATCCACCCTGACGCCTTTGCTGACAAGCAGGCATTTAAGCTCTACGGCATCAATTCGGCCGGTTTTTCCACAATGGAATGTGGCCGGCGGTTGCCTGTATATTGACATTTCATTAGTATCCATACGCTGTCCGCAAGTTTTTAATCCGTTAAAAACGCCAGGATAACTTGGCGCCCGCCATACGCGGCGCACCCGGCACATAGGTTGGAACACCGAACATCATACCGGTATTTCCGGCTCCGATGATGTATTTTTCATCCAGCAGATTGGAGGCAAATGCAGAGAGAATAAAACCGGGATTGTTGAATCTAAACGCCAGGTTAGCGTTCAACAAACCATATGCGTCCTGTTCCAGACGGGCAAGCGACGGGTCTTCGGGTTGCCGGTCGTTCGAATCTTCAAACCAGATATGACTTTTCCACGAATAGGTGGGGGTGAATATTACAGAGAGTCCCGGAGAGATATTCAGTTTTGCGTTGAATCCCAACAGAAAACTGTGTTCGGGCGTTTGGCGGAATGTGTTGCCGGCATATTCCTGCCGGTCGCTATTGCTGTCTTCATCGTCGAAACGCGCATGAATGTAGGCGTAATTACCGAAAACGTCCAATCGCTCGCACAGGGCGGCCTTTGCCGTCGCTTCGGCGCCATACGAGGTAGCCCGTCCCGCATCGTCTACCAGATAATTGGCATTGTCCCATTTTGAAGTCTGAAAATCGTTGTACCGGTGATAGAATACGCCTATGTCGAACCAGTAGCGCTGCCGGGCGTTCCATTTTAAACCGGCATCGAAACTATACACTTTTTCGTCGTTCATGATCTCGCTTTCGCCTGCCGAATTGAATTGCAATACATTCGGACGGCGTCCTTTGGCATATCCTGCATATACGCCGGACGAGGCGCTGAAATCATATTTCAGGTTGATACGATAAGTGAGAGACAGGAAATCTTTCGATATTTCGTGATATTCCACCGGAGTGAAGAAGAAATTGGGATAGCTACCCAATAAATAACCTAAGGCGGAAGGCGTCTCGCCCAGCATGTGCGCTTCGGTAGAGGTCAGGAACGACTCGTAAGTAGCGCGGAGGCCCGCCGTAAAGCTTAACCGGGGAAGCAGTTTCAATGTGGCGTCGGCAAAAATATCGGCGGCCTGATTGACGGCTCCGCCCGTACTTTCCTCTTCGTGACAGGTCGGCAACGGGAGGCCTACGAGCATGTCCATCGCCGGATCACCCAAATCAGGGATAGCTGTCATGGGATAGCCCGGCGTTCCATTTTCAAAAACCATATACTCCGGACTTTGGAAAATCAAATAAGCCATATACTGCTCATCCGGTCCGAACCAGTAACGCTGTTTGACGTTTTCGCGCCAGTAACTTGCGCCGAGAAATCCGTTGATACGGCTGTTGAGCGAGAAATTGTACCGGAGTTCCTGCGTAAACTGTTTCACGTCGTTATATTCGGCCATGTCGATGGCGGGAGCGATTGAGCCGTCGCCGTCCCAGCGATGGTCGACCGTATTGGTATAGTACGAAGTGATGGACGTAAGGTAGTTGTTTTCGTTCAGATAATATTTGACGTCCAGCGAGGAACCGAAAACATCGCGTTTATTGAACCATTCCTTGCCTTCGTCAAAAGATGCTTCATATTTGAAAATATCCTTTTCTCCGTTGACATTCGGATATCTTTTACTCATAAAGGCTGTTCCGGGATTATCGTCTTTCTGGTAACCGGTCATGAGGTCGATTCGCAGGTTTTCCACAGGCAGGTATCGCAACGAGAAACGTCCCCCGAAGGTATTTTTCCCGTTCAGTTTTCCGCCGGAAGTATTGGTTACATAGCCATCGTGATAGCTGTAAATACCGGCCGCCCGCGCAAACAGTTTGTCTTTCGCTACCGGAAGATTAACAGCGCCTTCGATTTCCTTCATGGCATAATTACCCAGTCCTGCCGACAAGTATCCGCCGAAAGCCTGTTCCGGCCGCTTGCTGATGAAATGGATGGAACCAATCTGCGAGCCGCGTCCGAAGAGCGTCCCCTGTGGCCCCTTGCTGACTTCAACGCGCTCCATATCGTACAGTTCAGCAATCGCCATGCTGACGCGACTGGTCGACACATTGTTGTAATAAACGGAAACGCGGGGCTGCGCTGTCGGGCTGGTTTCGTCACTTGTCAAACCCCTGATGGCGAAATTCGGACGATGGGGCGTCTGGATGTTGATATTCAATCCCGGAACGAAAGCGGCCAGGTGTTCCAGCGTCCGCGTATGGGTATCGTCCAAAGTCCGGGCGCTGACAACACTCATGGTTATTGGAATATCAAGAAGTTGTTGTTCCCGTTGCTGAGCGGTTACCGTAACCGTTTCAAGAGCAATTACCGTTTCATCCAAAGTAATATCCACTTTATTTTCGCCTTCTTTCAAGGAGATTTCAACCGTTTTGGGCGCATAACCCAAAACTGAAACATACAATGATACATTTCCCGCAGGCAAGCCTTTCAGTATATATTCGCCGTCGGCATTGGCGTTCACGCCGAAGGATGTATTCAACACGGCGACAAAGGCTCCTGCAACCGGCTCATTGTATGCATCAATAACTTTCCCGTGAACGCTGAAGTTTCCGGATACGCCTGCCGACGCTTTGCCGACGACAGCAAGAAATAACAACAAAATAAAATAATATTTCATACTCTACTATTTTGGTAAATGGTCCATAAAATTATTGCACAAAAATATGGGAGAAACAAACACCCTTTTACAAAAGTACCGTCAAAACGAGATATCTATCTCTGAACGCGAATAACGAATATTTAATGATGAAAAATCAGCCGCCCTTTTATACGATAACCGTCCGACAGGGCTTGCCGGTTTAAGGAAATTCAAAAAAAGATTTTACTTTTGCGGAAAAAAACAGGATGAAAACGGTTTCTTTATCGTCAAGACAACATTGGGTTTATATCACAGTAGCCGCGATGTGTATGGCTGCAACTTTTCCCGGGCGCACGCACGGGCTTGGATTGATTACCGAATCGGTTTTACGGGACTTAAGTTTAGACCGGACGGTTTACGGATTCTACAATTTATCGGCAACGTTGATTGGCGCATTATTCTGCATTCCAGCCGGTTCAATGCTTGACCGTTCCGGCTGTCGCCTGACCTTGACGATTGTGTTGGCCGGACTTGGTTTTTCCGTGTTTGGCATGAGTCTCACACAAAACAAAATCGCCTTTTGGATATTGTTAACCCTGACTCGCGGATTTGGTCAAAGCGCTCTTTCGGTGGCAAGTATTACTTTGATTTCAAAATATTTCCCCAAAAGTAAGCTGGGTTTTTTCATGGGTATTTATTCCGTATTGGTATCCGTATTTTTCATGGGCGTTTTCGGCGCTACGGGAATGGCTTTAGAACACATTCAACCTTTGACTTTAAGTTTTGCCGGCATCGAGACCATTTTGCCGCCCTGGCGCGTGGCATGGGGAAGCGTTGGGTTAATATTACTCTTTTTTTGCATTCCCGTCGTTTTGCTGTGTATACGCGATCATCCGGTAATACCTCAAACGGAAATACCCGAACCGGAAGATTGTATTGAAGAAGACGGTATCCCGTTTTCGAAAGCGACAGGTACAGCGGCTTTCTGGGTTTTCGCCCTTTCAATTTCTTTTTTCGGACTGATTAGCTCAGGTATAGGTTTGCACAATGAAGACATTCTGCTTGAACGGGGATTTGATGCGAAGATGTATCATTTCCTCTTACTTTTGCCTATTCCTTTCGGTTTGATGAGCAATCTGGTCGTTGGCTTGCTTACCCGTCGCTTCCGGATTAAATATATCCTGGCGCTTTCGCTGCTTTTTACGGGATTGGTAAAATTTTTATTCCCTTTCATTCAGACTCCGGCTCAGGTTTATGCTTATACGATTGTCCTGGCTATTTCCGGAGGCGGATTGAGCGTCCTGTTTTTCATTGCATGGGCAGATCTGTTCGGCAAACGGGAAGTGGGCAAGATACAGGGACTCGCTCAAATGTTGAGCGTATTTGCATCAGCTGCGGGTCCGCTATTTTTTGCCTGTTCCAAAGAATGGACAAATTCGTATGCGCCGGCGTTTTATATCAGCGGCGGATTAACGATCCTGTTTGCTATCGCCGCATATTTGATGCGAATGCCGGTTAGAAACTGAAAATGAATGACTTCCGGATTTTTTGCTTTCCGAATATATCTCATTATTTTTTCTCCGCAAAGTTACATTTACTATTTGAATTTACCTGATTCTGCCACGTATACAGCAAAAATTTTTCAGCATCGAAGTGATAATCAAAAAAACGGTGTTGGAGCTCATATCCGAAGTTGGCAGGCGCGACCATCCGAAGTCATTATTCCGAATATCAAACAGCTTTTCACTTTCGCCCCGTTGATTGTAATATTCAATCACGCCTGTTTCGCTTTGACCGGTGGTCGTTTGTAAGAATGCAGCGATATTTAAACTTGCCCTCAAAGAGGTCTAATTGCTGATCATCCGATTCTTCCCGCATTACAACAAGGCGATAATTACGGTTTTCAAAAAACTGTTTGAAAGGTATTGAAGCAACCTGATACTTTTTGAAAGGGTG
>JAIROL010000015.1 GCA_031257565.1 Tannerella sp.
ATCGAAGTATCCCTGTCAAATCCAAGACTTAATGCATATGAAAATAATGTATTTACATATGTTTTATAAAGCGTATCTATATCGTATCTGCTTTGTTTATCCATATTCAGATAATCTCGATCCAAAATGTTCTGCAAATAAACAATAACTATTTCGACACAAAATTCGGATTCATTTATTACAGATATGTTGCAAAATTATTAAAAATTGTCTTTACCGGCTCGTCGCTGCTCGAAATCCTGAACGCCAGAGCCGATTTGAGCCGTCGCGCCGTGGCGTATCAGATGCAGGGCTTGTCGTTCAGGGAATACCTGAATATGAGCCTGCACGAAAACTTTCCCGTTTATTCCCTGCCGGACATTCTGGAAAACCACCACTAAAGACGATTTTCCCAAGCGGCGCTGGGAAATCAATACGGTATTGATTCCGTTGCGAAATTGGCGACAAGTCGTTTGACGTCTTTTTCCCTGTCGGTAAATGCGTTGCCGGTAACCATTCGCCCGAAATAAAAAGGATTATCTTCTTTCATTTTCTATCGTTTTAGAGTGCAAAGATAATAAAACTTACTAATCGGTAAGTTACCCGTCGGTAAGTTTTCATGTATCCGCATTAATTTTCAGTTCCACATTGACTTCCGTTCCTGCAGCCCTGATTGCTTCGTCGTTCCTCCTCGCAAATAACGGGTACTCCTTGCCTGCGAGGAAATGATAAAAGACCGATAAAGACACTGGTAAAGTTGGGCTTCCCATTCGGAATGTTTGACGCCTGATACGGATTGCAATTTTTCATTTAAAATTTTCTGAAAAAGTCTTCGTCAAAAGGTTGCAGCCATCCAAACGATAACGGAATATCCGGATAAGTATCTTCAAATTTTTTATACTTTGCCGACTTTATCAGCGCTCCGTCATATTTGATTTCAACGGCATAAGGCTTTTCAAGATATGGCATCACGAAATCCACTTCATTACCGTCGGTCGTGCGCCAAAACAGAATATCATCGGTTCCGTGTTTTTCGCATAATAATTTATAGTATAGCGTTTCCCAAATCATTCCTTTATCGATGCGAAATGTAAGCGGCTGGAAATTGTTAAGCAAACTGTTTTGCAGTCCTGTGTCCAGCAAGTAAACTTTCGGCATTTTTGTTAATTCTTTGCGCAAATTCCTGTAAAACGGTCTAACTAAAGCAATATGAAAACATTTCCGTAAAATTGCCAGATAACTCATTATTGTTTCATGCTTCACTCTCAACGTTGCAGACAGTTCATTGCTGTTTAACAGATTCCCAGATTGTCCGGCAAGAACGCGGAAAAGATAATAAAACGATGTTTCGTTTTGCACGCCGGCCTCCAGTACATCTCTTTTGAGATATGAATCGCGAATTTCGGCCAAACGTTCGATTTTTTCCTGATTATCCGGTTCGGTTATTACGGCAGGGTAGCCGCCATAAAGCATATAAGTTTCCCATTCCTGTCGCAACAAGTCTATGTAAACCGACTTTGCATCCGGATTCGATCGTATGCGCACAACGTCATTCAACAAATCAGGCATCTCTCTCAACAGCAAATACTCATCGAATGAGCATGTTCGCAGCCAAAATATTTTTTTCCTGCCGGCAAGCGAATCTTTAAATGAACCGTCCAAATAAAAAGCGCTGCTTCCGGTTGCCACGATTTTAATTTTTCCCGCCTGTTCGTCGTAAAGCAGTTTGAGAAAATTAGACGGGTCTTTTAAATATTGTATCTCGTCCATAAACACAACGATACGGTCTTCCGTTACCGGTAAATAGGCGAAAAGGTTGAACGGCGATTCATTCAAATGCGCCAAAACATTTTTGTTTTCCAGATTAAGGAATATCGAAGGTATTCCCTCCTTTCGGCAATGCTCGTTCAGTTGCTTTATCAGTGTTGATTTCCCTGTTTGACGGGCGCCGGTAATAATCGTAAATTCTTTCTTCAACAAGTGCCGGAGTACAGGCTCAAACAAATTTCTTACCATATTTTTTTTGTGCAAAGATAAAAATCTTTTTCGCACCGGTAAAATTATCGGATAATTTTACCCTTGTGCCGGTAAAATTATCCGATAATTTTACCGATTGTAGAGACGTGCACACCGTGTCTATAATCGTAAAAACAGCGCGGAGAGGTTGTCCCGTAAGCCGGGGTAGCCTCTGTGCCGTTTCCGGATGTCACCGGCGTGCAGGTCGCTTATCAATCGGTAAGTTTTTTCAGGTAACGCTTGAATATTAATTCTCAATTTTCAATTTATACTGCACGCGGCATGGTTTTGTGATATGTCGGCAGAAAGCAGAAAGCAGGAAAGATAGTGAAGCAACGACTTCAACACAGGGAAACAACTGAGAAAATTGCCTGTTTGTTCCGGTAATTATCCGTGTGTACATAACTGTAATAATTCAAAATGAAAAAACTCGTCGGTATTTTCCTGCTGCTGCTTCTGATTTTTCGTTGTGAGCCGACATTTGCACAGGACGCCCGTTTGGACAGCCTTCTGCAACTGTTTCCTGCGGCGAAAGCGGATACCGATGCTGTACTCCTGTACATGGATTTAGGCGAGTTGTATCGAAGCGCCGGAAATTTGAAAACGGCTTCCGGATATCACCTGAAAGCGCTGACATTGAGCCGGAAACTTAATTACCTGCACGGCTTATTCTATTCTTCCGATTATTATTCGTTTATATTGAAGCGGCAAGGCTTGTATGATTCGGCTATTGCAGTGAACGGCGAAATGCTGGAGGTGGCTCTCAAACATGCCGACGACTATCAGGCAGCCATCTCGAAAGCGCAAAAAACGGTGTTCTTACGGGGAAGACTGATATGGCGGGTTTTGAAAACGCTCTGGGAATACTCAACGAATCCATCCTCGAACTGCGCCGCGTAGCGCATCACCTGATGCCCGAAACGCTGAGCCGTTACGGACTGAGACCTGCCATCGGCGATTTTTGCCGCAGTCTTTCGTCCCGCATCGTTTTCGACTGGTTCGGCAGTGAAACGCGCTTCAACCCGAAACTCGAAGTGGTCGTCTACCGTATCGTCCACGAGTTGGTGAACAACGCGCTGAAATATTCCGGCGCCTCGCAAATCATAGTGCAGGTCATGCAGGAAACCGGCCGCATCGCCTTCACTGTGCAGGACGACGGCTGCGGTTTCGACCCGTTGGCGGTAAGCCGGGGCATGGGACTGACAAACATCCGTACCCGCTTCGTTTCGTTCGGAGGGAATATGCAGATAGATTCCAAAACAAGAGTTTAACGCCAGCCTGATTAAAGGCGTGAAAGTCATCTTCACACCCGGCGTGGAACTCAAAACGGTGTTGGAAGATATTCATTTCGACAAAATGGAAAGTTGATAGTTGGAAAACGAAAAAATAATTTTCACTTCTCCATTTCCCATTCTCAATTGAATGTTGTATCTTTGTATTGCAATTCATACTCTGTAAAGAGTATGGCAACAGTAACAGTACCTTTTCAGGAAGATTTATTGCGGCAGATAGATAAATGGGTGTAGCATTTATCTAATGTTAATATCCGAGTTTTGTTATTTTATTCCAGAATTGTCCCCATTTACCGTCTGTTTCATTAAAACATCTCAATACCAATATATTTTTAGCTCCGT
>JAIROL010000229.1 GCA_031257565.1 Tannerella sp.
GGCATCTGCATTTCTTGAAATACACGGATGTTACTACCTGCTCACAGTGCATCGAATCCCGCTATAACAGCGCGGTTGATTTTCTTTTCAGAAATTGCAGCCGGCCCATTTATAAAGGAACCCGAAAACTTGTGACAAATTAGTTTTTTATTATGAATGAAATAAAAGTTTAAAATTCTATGCGAGATATTAACATTATGGACTGGTTTGGCTTTGACAGTTCGGTCGAATCAAGATATGCAATGATAAGACATGTCGGATTTAACGGAATCCAGATGTGCCGGTTTTCAGATTTTGATAATGAAGAATTTAATCTCAGACCTGCTATCGCAAAACGTCACTTTCTCAAGATAGAAAACATACATGCGCCTTTTCGCGATGTAAATACTCTTTGGTTATCGGGAGTTGCCGGAGATAACTATGCAAATTTACTTTATCAATGTGCAGAGTTTTGCGCCGAAAATGAAATTCCGGCTGTTGTTATACATCTATCGAACGGTTGTCCGCCTCCTGAAAAAACAATGCTCGGATGGCAGAGATTAGAAAAAATTATTCGTGCTGCATATAGACTGGGCGTCCGGTTTTTAGCCGAAAATTTATGTTCGGAAGACAGTGGTATAAAAATGTTTTTGGCTCTTTTTGCGGAATATGACGCGGGTTTTTGTTATGATACCGGCCATGCCCACCTGTATACACCCGGGTATGACTGGATTGATCATTTCGGAAATAAACTTGGAGCTTTGCACATAAGCGATAATGATGGAAAAACAGACAGTCATTCCCTTCCATTTGATGGGAATGTTTCATGGGAACCATTACGCCGCATATTTAGTGAACACAAAAATCTTGCTTTGTCATTGGAGGTTAATTTAAAAAGTTACGGAAATCATTTCAAAGACGATTTTGCTTTTCTTGAGGAAGCCTATAAGCGGGCAAAACATCTTGAAAATTTGTTATCGAATCAGGGAAATGATGTATAATATGCCTGTTAACCCTGTTGGACTACTTTTTTTACCCAACCGGAACTTCCTTTCACAATGAGGATTCTTTCACTGGATGAAAGGATGGGATAGTCGGCGTTTTTTTCCGATGGCGCGGTCTGATATAATAATTTACCGGCGATGGAATAGACTTGGATGATTTCACCTTCCACCATATTTTTTACATGCAATATTCCATTGTTTATAAATACAACAGGAGAAACAGCCGTGCCAACCGTATTTCCTACATCATCGAGATATAGATTTGGATCCAGAACATTAACGCCTAATTCTGCCAGGGCTTTCCAGGCTGTTGCTCCTATGCTGACGCGATGATCGTAAATCCACTCCGAACCGTCGCCCGTATAAAAACCTGTTTTTAAACCGTCTATATTAGCGGCCGTGATACTGCCGTCCGGTTTCGCTTCTGTATTTAACTGCGCCAATTGCGTCTGATATTTATCGGTATGGCCTAATACCATGTCGGATATTATTTTCTGGTATGAGCCTTCCGTCCAGTAACCGGTCGGGGTTTTATTACTGAATTTGTAAAAACCGCTCGCCGGATCGCGAAAATTGTTTTCGATATACGACATGACCTTTTCGGCGTCAAATCCCGGTTCATTGTAAAAACTTTGTATTGCCCACGTGTTTGCATCCAGAGGGTAAATGGTGTTATTGGTACTTATCCCGTCATCCGCCGTACCGGTATAAAAAAATCCATCTTCGGCGTGATACATGCTGAATACAAATTTTTTGGCATGTTCGGCGGCGGCATAACAGGCTTCCGCTGCCGCTTTATCGGTATTTTTAACGATGTTGCCAAGTTGCCGGAAAGCGCTGTATAAATCGATATTATGTTCCGTACTTGCGTATGTCGCTTTTGTTTGCGTATGGTCAAAACCATCCCAACCTCCTTTGAAACCGCCGTTTATATCATCTTTTAATGTTTGCAGACAGGCTGCCAGCCGTAAGGCGGCGTCTAAATATTTCCGATTGTGCGTCGTATTGTATATTTTAAGAAAAGAAAGAAGTATCCATGCATTATTTCCGGTAGCATAGCTGTCGCTGTAAAAATCTTCTTTCCAGATATTTTCTGCTAAATCAAAGGCGCCTGCCAGTTTCGCAAAAGGGCTTTTCCCTGTTTCCGAATACCAACCCGGAAACGAAACCGGACTACCTGAGGCATATCCGTTGCGTACACCCCGTTCGGTAACCGAAAATTTGCGGTCGTTTTCAAAAGCAAATAAAAGCGCATCAGCGACTTTCTCCGCTTGTTCCGTCTTGCCGGCACAGGCAAGCGCCAGGACCGTCATGGCCATATCGTAAGAATAGGAGTACGAATTAATAAAGGAACTTGCTTTATCCAAAGAAACAGGCTCATAGCTGGGTAAAAAAAGCGGTCCTGTACGGGGCGTATCAAACTCGTAATATATCTCATCCATGTAAACGGTTACGGCGTTTTTCTTGTTGGCGTCATTGAAGAGAATCGCAAATCCGCCTGCAATCCGGGATAAATCCACGCCTTGGAGGTCTATTTCGATGGTTGACCATTCATCGGAAAGATTGAGAAGCCCCGATGATTTTGTACCGGTATCTGGGTATGCGCCGCCAATAATTCCCATTTTAAATTCGACGTATGCCGTTTCGTTATCCGCTGTGCGGGCATGAATCACTAATTTTTTGGCTCCGGTCAGGTTTACTCCGGCGTCATGATCTCCCCAGTCCATTCGGGGGATGACGCTTCCTTTTTCCAATATGCCGTTGGCAAAAACAAGGCCGGACCATCCGCCGTTCCGGATAGGCGCTGTCGCCCGGATAGAGGTAATTCCCGAATATGCCACCCGCGAAGCCTCGTTTAAAACCGGTTCTTCCGCATTCTCCCCCATAAAGCCTCTTTGTGTAAATGCATTTTTCGAATCGCCATAATCCGCATAAACATAGACTCGTTTGCTGTATTCATCCACTTGTGTAGCCAACCATTGAGCTGCTTTCGACTTTTCTTCCGCTTTTCCCGTTCCGTTCACGGCGAATACGGAAATGAGCCATAAAGCGCCGACTGTAATTGTTTTAATCTTTTTCATGAGTACATTATTTAATTTTTAACACTAAGGTAACATAGAACTCACAGCATGTTCATAACTCTTTGGCGCAAGCCGTTTTTTTAACGCTTCGCTAAAAGACCGTTGGTTCATGTTCGTTTCATGAGTACTGCGTTTTTTAAATAATTGATGACGTAAAATGTTCTCCGTCCAAAATTACAAAACCGGAATAGAGTAGCCATCCCCATAAATAGGGTATTTTGAGTTGCGAATTATTGATAATTTATAAATGTTGCAAAGAGTTGTTTTTTTTTGATAATGTTTCCAAAAATTCATGTCGAAATATCTCATAAAGCGGATTAATGAGGAACAGCTATTTATTAATTTCATTTTGCTCAATCGAAAGAATGACAAGCTGGTTCTCTTCATCAATTAAAAAAATACAATTAACAGAGGAACAGATATCAATGATCTCAATTTTATGCATCCATCGCATTGTCGTCACTAATGCCCTGTTGCTAAAATCCCATAAAGCGATTTGTGTTTCTTCATTAACAGTCACGACCCATTTGCCATCTTCGCTAATAATGCAATGATCCGGATAAACTCCGTATTTTAAAGGTATCTGCCAGATTTCACCTCCTGTAGCATCGAAAATAGCGGCATAGCGGTAGGTCGGCAGGCTTTTCTCCTTGACAATGGAATAAGGAACATTACCATTCATCATGTCAGTTCCTGCGATATACTGCAAATCATTGGTTGTTGTTCTTCCACATTGATTATAATAGAGAGCATAATCCTTTTTGTTTTTTATATCAAAAGTCCAATTAGTATCTCCGGGAATATAAACTTCACTTATGTTGAATTTTGACGTATCTAACAAAAAACTTGCAGAATAACGGCTATTGCCACTTGAAAAAAGTATTTTCCCGCCGTCTAAGCTTTTTCCGGTGATGCGGTAATACGTTTCATATTTTGACTCCGGAAAGTCATACTCATAGATCACTTTGTTTTCATTTTTCTCCAGTTTTATTACCCTTAATTTTTTTCCGTCAAGTATGCCGAGAATAGCTTGGCCATAGCGAATTACAGCTAAATCTGTTAACGCCGGCAGGTCTTTATCTTTTACCTGCCACTTGCCCCACAAATTCTTTTTACGTGAAGCAAAAGGTACGGTTCCTGCTCGTATATCCGCATCATTCAAAATCTCGAAAAAAACTCCGATATGACCGTTTTCAAGCGCCGCGTAACATTCTTGATTGCAGAACAGCAAGCGATTAATTCCTGCATTCAACTTAAATGATCGATATTTATTATTCCCCGTTAAGATGTTGTCATAAGGTTCGATATATTTTGAACCTTTGGTCATTACATCCATAACTGCACTGCTCAGTTGTTTAGATACAATTTTATTTAATACAAGTACTTCGCCGCTTTCTGTACCGAGCACGATATGATTGCCCTTACATGCGCAGGCGCTTACTTTCACTTCGGTTTCTTCTCCTTCATTAGCAAACGGTATATTATATGCCTGCGGTTCATTTGTGGAAAAATCAAGAACCGAAAGCAACCCCTTTCCATTTTCATCAAGTGTCTTTCGTAGGAACAAAGCGGTTTGTCCGTCAGACGAAATGAAAAAGTCCCTAACTTTTAGATTCCTGAAATTAGGAATCAGCCATCTGGAACTTTCAAATTTAACGTCATTTTTAGGATGCCAGGAAAGAATTTTCCCTTTTTTAAATCCTAATGCGTAAGATACCGTAAAATAAACATCTGCATTTGTCGCCATAGCAGCTGTGATAAACTCTTTATCGTCAGAGAGTAGCCTTTTTGTAATTACGCCGGTAGTTAAATCGACTACGCAAGGAAGTTCAGCTTTCACAACGGCAAATTCGCCATTCTCCTCAATTGAAAAAACAGTTGCGTTTTCTATACTGTAATAAGACGGTATTATCTCTTCTTCGCAAATAATTTCTTTTGTAACTCCGGTTTCGTATGCGTATGAAAGGATTCGATTTTTTTTTAAAAAATAAACCGTCTTTTGCTTATGCGCTATACCAAACCCCATAACTCCTGAAATATCACTGATTTCGGATTTTCGGGTTCCCGACTGAACATCCCATATACTACATTTGCTCGATTCCATCACAAACGCATATATTTGGTCTGAAGAAAGCAAAATCCTGTTATTAATTCCCTTTTGTATTAAAGCTGTTGTTTTTTGGCGAGTTTCCGTGTTCAAGAAGACGAGTTGTTGTTCGTTGTTGTTTTTATCCGGATGAAGTATAAACAACATTACCCTTGCATCATTTGTAACAGCTATGCTAACGACGTCATTATCAATTGTTGTCTGAAAAATAACGGCACGACTATATAGATTAATAATCACTGTCCTGCCGTCTCCATAACAGATTGTTAGATATTGGCCCGAGGCGCTGACCGACAATGTAGAAACCTTATGATCCTCTTGAAGGATACTTTTTAACGTTCGCGTATTAAAGACCTCAAAACTTTCATGATAGTTGACCACAAGTACGCTTCCATGTGAATCGGTACTAATCTCGCTCACAATCCCGTTTTTATCTTCTATATCTGCAATCTGAACGCCTTCAACGCTACCCGGAACAGGAAGGCATGATGTACAGGGCCGTAACCACGTATAATCGATGCAGGGTTTATTGAAAAAATTTTTCTTATATAGCGAATCAATGAAAGACGCGATTTCCTTATAGTCCGCACGAAGCGCCTCCAACCGTCCACACAACTGGAACGGTAATTGCTTAATATCATCGGTCACACATTCCGCCGCGCCGAGTAAAGCCTGCGAAAGATAGCCCATTGTCCGAAGGGCTTCGTCCGGCATATCGGTATGCTCCATGCGCAACTCCAAGTCGTCCAACATGGAACGTACGCCGCATAATCGGATTCTTTGCTGCATAAAACCAAAATTCCATATTGTTTTCCGGAAAGCATCGTAATCTTTGGCTTTATGATATTGCCAAACCTGTTCATTGAGCCGGTGCGGATTAGTAAGTTCTTGAGACTCAAAAAAAACGGATAGTTCCTTGTGCCATTCAATACCGCTTCTTGCTTCGGAATGGATGTCCGTATCCGTATATCGAGTAATTACCGCATTTTTCAAAGCCTCGAACAAAAAATAGACTCTGCCCTCCTGTTTGGAAAGATAGGCTTTCAACTGGCGCAGAATAATATTGACCGCATCTGCCGGATGATCTTTTTCCTCGACAAGCTTCCCCTCTAACAGCAGCTTTACCAATTCATTACAGGATAACCCATAACGACTGTGCGCAACCCATGCAAGGACGTGAGGAAGCAAAATATCCAACGGTACAGGAAAATCAATTGAATCTTCTTCGATGCGTTTCAATACGGCAGAAAAAGCTGTTTCCGGTTGATATCCAAATGTTTTCAGTACGAAATCACGCAGGTTGGAATAGCTGCCGAACAAACGTAACTCTGAAATAATGATGCGTAAAAACAATGGATTTTCTGCCCCCTTGAGATTTGCAATTGTCCCAATAACATCTTGGTCCAGATTTTTCAAATATTGATTAAAATACGACCGTATCATCCTGTTTCGCATCGGAACAGAAATTCCGTCGGGATTAACATGGTAAAAAAACCAGTTGTCCTTTTTTCGAATGAAGTCATCCGCTCGTGTGTTTCCGCTTTGCAGGCTTATTACCAATTTTGTATTCTTTGGCATTTGAGCGGGAATCCAGTCTAACCCCAATAAACCGGATTGTAGTTGATTCAGTGCGTCAATGATGACAACCGTTTTTTTGACGCGTCCTGCCTGCTCTAAAAAAGCAGAGAACGCGTCCATCATTTCTGTCGTTTTGAGCGGGATATTCTGTTGCAGGTCAAAGCGTTCCCTGATTTCCTGCATAATGGAGCGAATTAGTCCATCTTCGGTACAGGAATTTTCACTTCCACCGATAAAACGATAGATAACGCACAAGCTATTCTTTTGAGAATTATTTTTTATCCAATGCGCCAAATAACTGGTTTTACCGGAGCCTGTCTTTCCGGTAACGGCAAATATTTCGGTTTGACCGGAACTGACATACTTATCCAAATTATCATAACTTCTTTCAACAGGCTCATATCCCTGCGTCGCCCTGCGCAAAAATTGTTCCTGCTGCGTCAACTCACGCTCCTGTTGGGTTAGTACCGGAATTTCCTCGCTAACATCGTATCTTATTGCGATGGCTTCTTTTAACTGATTGAAAATAATATTGGATAAAGGCCGATGTGAATCATCACGAAAATTATCCAAACGACCGGACGTTAGTTTTTTATTATAATCCTCTGCTTTTTTAAGCATTTCGTTAGAAACAGCGCCGTCTTCATTCACTTTGATACCCGCTTTATTCCAACGTTCAGCCCATAATCTATGCGCTTCGCGCCATTCGGGAGTGTTTGGTTCGGCAATAGTGAACAGTTTCAATGGCAATGCTATTTCCGGCGTGCGCCTGTCTTTGTTCCACGATGCGTAATACAAAAGGGGTGTTTTATCTTCAGGTATCTTAAGCTCATTCCATTTTGGCTTGTCGTTATCGTTTTCATAAATCGCTTTGGTATCCGCAAATGAAATATCTTTCAAGTAACTTTTATTACGCTGGTAGAAAAATGCATATTCAATGGCGCTTCCATCATGAGCGGTATGCTCTTCATCAAAAAATGTACCATTATGCAATGGGTCAATCAATGCGTGCGTGATTTCCATTTCTGTCACGGATTCGCCAATATGATTTTTCAACAATGGAAAAATTTCCATTGTTTCTTTGCCTATTTCGCCTTTAGCGGGATCGGGAACCCAGCCGCGCCGCTGTCCCATAAAGCAAAGAAAAAACGGACGGCATTTGTCGATGCTTTTCAGGCATACTTCAATTACGCGTTTGTTTTTAGTGGCATCCGCTTCTGTAACACCCCAACGCAGATCAATATCAATCAGATTCAATTTTCGATCGGCACACCATTCCGAAAGTTGCGGAAACACCCGTTTTCCCAGAAAATCCCGCTCGGCGTGCATATCATTGAACGTGCTACTGACAAAGACGTAAACATCCCTCCATTCCATATATGCGAAATCTCATGAAATTCAACTATCCGGGTCTTTTTCCTGTAACGTGTACAAAAGCTATTCCTTCGCAAATGTCACGGTTCAGGTTTTTTCCATCTGCCACCTCAAGTTTGGCGTCCTCGAAACGGAGCACGAACAAACCTTTTCTGTTTGCAAACTTCACCGATGCGTCAAAAGCGGCGTTTCTAAGTAGAATATTCATATTGGGGGTGATGATATATTTTGATATCCCGGAAGCCAGGAGGTTATAACAGGAAAACTTCAGCTCTTCCTTGTTATCCGAGCGTTTGGACATACTGTTCTCGCAAGCCAACAAGTCGCTGAAATTAATATTTACTCCGGCATCCGGCGCTTTAATATACTTATCAAGTAAGCCACAATTGAGACCGAATAGGGGATCCTCGTACGGCTCATTATCCCAGTCTCTTGGATGCACGATTTTGGCTTTTTTGAATTTTGCCACATTCTGGCACATTTTCATAATTCCATCCCATCCATGCTCGGTATCACAAGGAAGTTTTCCGGCTTTCCGTCGGACGATAAACACATAGTTGAAATGCTTTTGATCATTTCCCTGAGTAGTTTCTTTATTAAACAAATTAAATAATCCCATAATAGTCGCTCCTTTTTTCAATTGATTTTTTATTTTACACAAGAATTATCTCGCTACAAAATTACATTTTCCGCAATACTTATTATACCCCATAAGTAGGGTATTTTGTTCGTTGGAAAGTTAAACCGCTTTATAGATTCTCAATCCCACGCTCCGCATCATCGGAATAATGTTTTCCGCAATGTCTTTATCTTTCTGCTTTTCCGTTTCCGGCAAATCGTCCCAATCCACCAGAAGCGGATGCGTTCTCTTAACGGCGTCTTTCCGGTCTCCATACGTCCATCCGGCGTCTATTTTGCTTTTTATCCAAATTTCGTGCGCCAGTTTGGCTATTTTCAAGATTTCATCCTCGCTGAACTTTTCTACCGACAGGAATGGCGTGTCGCCCGAATCATAATCATAATCGGTTATATCCAGGTATCGTCCGAAACAGCGAGCCTGGTCGCGGTTGCTGTCTTTGATGTCTTCGGGCAGTTCCTCCCAGGGGATATTATTGTCGGAGGTTGGATTTTTCCGGCAAAAATCTTCGTGTATGGCGATTGCCAGTTTTTCCTGATAGCCGTTCAGGATTACTTCGCGCAGGACCAGCCGGATAAAGGCGTCGGCATCGACATGGAGCGACAGTTGTGAATAAAACGGAAGGGAAACAGGCTCCCATACATTTCCTTCGATACGGCTCATGTCCATAATGGCTTCCATAGAGCGTGCGCCATGTTTGTATTTGGGAACAAGCAGCATGGCCCAGAGAATATTTTTGTTCAGAGGAGCCTCTCCGCCTTTTTTCATGTTCAGTTTACGTTCACAAAGGCTGCGCAGGAGTAAAGCGCGCCTCAGAATATAGTTTTTATCGTTTGCGCCGGTTTGATTCGGGCCTAGCACATTGATTGTTCCTCGCAGGCGACTGACGAAATCCGGGCCTTTAATATCCTTGAACTTCTTTTGTTCTTCCGGATTTTCCGACGACATGGGCCGCGCGAACTCCTCGAAGCTGGAGGATGTGCCGCCTGCAAAAACAAGGATGCATTTTCCCAGCGGGTGTTCGCCGCTTGCGTCCTTGAATTTACCATCCTGCATCGGCATCAGAAAATTTTTAACCCAACCGAGTTGAATACCATTCCGGTCGGAATCAAATTCGTCAAAAAATACTAAGGGCAATTTGCCTTCCAGCGTTACGTCGCGCACTTTCTGGAAGGCTATTCCGATATCCGCGTTATCTACAAACTGTGATACATTGAACTCTAATCTCTCGACTTTGCCCGGTAATATGTTTTTAGCAATTTGGGTAACGCCGAACGATTTTCCGCTTCCCGGAGCGCCGAATACGGCGATAGAAAGAGGGCGTACGCTGTCCGAGCCGACGTAATTCTCAATCAGATTGCAAATATTCCGGAATGCCTCTATTTCCCAACGGTCAATGGTCGTCAGCCCGCCGAATGAGAGCAACGGCAGGCCTTCAATGACTTTAGCGCCTTTTAGCACATATTCGCATGCCATGTCAAAGATGCGTTTGTTACTCGCGCTATTGGAGATACGCCAAAAATCAGGGTCGACAACATTTTGCTCCGGATCAAAAGGTATTTCAAATGGCATTTCGTTCATGTCCGTCTCAATTTCCGGCATATCTAATTTCCCTTCCCGGAGTTTTTCAAGCGGATAACCGTTGGTTAGCAGGTTTTCAGCGGCTTTCAAAACCGGTAATATTTGTAACGTTTTTTTTCCGCCGATTACTTCCGGAAATTGTAATGCCAGGCCTACTGTCATCAGAGCGAAACTGTCGTTGATTGAATTGTTGATTTTTCCTCGCAGGAATCCTTCGCCGTTTCCATGTGCAAGAACCAGAGAGGCTTTGGTTTTGTTATTTTCCCGTCTGATATAAACCGCGCCGTCTTCAGCAAATGTAATCAGGATATGGGGCGCTTTACAGAGGCATGACAGCGCCGGATTGTTTTGTAACTGCCAGAGTAATTCGGTAACGCTGCGTTCCCATGAAATCCGGGCGCTGATCATGGCGCCGCTGTTACGCAAAACATTGGCGTCAAGCATCAGGAAACAACGCTCCGCCATTCGACCGACGATCTCCTTTTCAGGCAGATTCTTATCCGACGCCCAAAGAACCGGAATATTTTCCGGGGGTAAGGTTATCAGGCCTAGTCCTTTGTCGAATACGATGGCGTATTTTGCATCACAGGAAAGCGGCGTCGTACTTCCTTCTGTGAATCCAAGGTAACGATTGACGGTATAATAGCTTTTCCGGGTTTGCTTGTCTTCAAATTGTTTCAGTTCAAAACGTTCACAGCGAACGGTTTTGTCTAAAGGTTCGTATCGGGTTAATTCTCCGGCGCTTAAAAGTTGTTGAATAAGCGCTGCGCCTCCGGGGAGCGTAAATTCATTATACCTTCCGTTTTTATCCGTATATGAAAGACTTCTATTGAAAGCATGTCCCCAACATCCGAAAGTCATTTTTTCCATGTTTATTCCTCCTGATTGTATAATTATTAGCGTGTTATTCGGTAGCCTTTGCCGAGCAGAAAGCGAATTGTTTCAAATGCCGTATTCCGGTCGTATTCTTTTTCGTTCTCAGGCAATTTTTCGTAGGGTATAAGGCAAGGGTGTTCTTTCCGTTTGTCGTTACGTTCTTTGCCGTATTTCCACCCTTCCGCTATGCGTTGCCGCGCCCAGGTCTCATGTATTTGTTTCCCCAGCTGTTCCGCTATATCCATTAAGCCGTCAGGTAATATGATCCGACTTGTATCTGTGGGCTGAGGTATGTATGGCGTGTCCATATTTAACAATGATAAGGCACAAATATACTAAAAAAAATTAGCGATAAACTATATTTGTTATTTTTTTTCACTACTGTCCGGTAAAAAATAAAGAGCAGCAATTTTTCGCCCCTACCGTACCGACGCTTACAGTTTGCCCCGGTTCTCTCCTTTCTCCATAGCGTCCATCTTGCAGCCGACTTCCTTTCCGGAGAACGCCAGGGCGAGCAGGACGATCTTTTTGCCTTTGTCTAAGTATTTTCCGTAATATTTTTTATCGTGAATCTGTTTCATTGCATTGCGGAGCAGGGTAGCCGTTTTCGTTTTTGCATGATATTTCAGTTCGCAGACGACGACGGTATCCGTCTGTTCCAGTACGGCGTCGATGCGTCCGCTACCGGTCATGACTTCGCCGTGCGCCTCGAAGCCCATCGTCAGCATCCACGACAGGAAGAGCGAATGATAGTACTTTTCATTGCCGACGTGGAGGATATACGGGATATTTTCGAGCATCGTGCGGACGCTTTGGGCGAAGCCGCCGGCGTCGAGCGACCGGAGCTGCCGGCTCATTTTTTCCTTCAATATGGCAATTCCCGACAGCGGATATTCGCTGTAGGCGCTCAGCAGATATTCGTTCAGCGACAGAAA
>JAIROL010000078.1 GCA_031257565.1 Tannerella sp.
GAAAGATTGTCTATAAGGCATTTAAAAACGCCCGCCCTGCCGATATCGAAATCGGCGGAATCGCTTCGCGCATTCCAGAAAAAGCGTATATGGTCTATTTTCTGGGTATAGACAAACACCTCCATTTCAATACGACCGTATCCGATATTGGGAGAAACGCTGTCCACTTTGGCGGCATATACTTTTTCTCCGCGCTCCAAATATCCAAGATGCATATCGTTCATGTCATCACAGGATACGAGACAAAAGACTGCAAAAACCGCAACAATACATGTTTTATATAAATATTTCATATTCTTTTTTTGTATTAAACTGTTATTATTGTTCTATACTGCCATAAACCTCAATTTCCATTATATGGAGAAGATGATCTCCCCCCCAGGTTTCCAGCGCTCTATAACGCAAATATCGAACCGGCGGCGCATCGATAGGAAAAACAAACTCTTCGCCTCCGGCAAGATGTTCTCTGTCTTCGTCGCTAACCGATCCCACCGGTAATCCTGACGGTTTGATACCTACACAGTCCACCAGTTTGACGTATGAATTCCAGTCATTCAGATTTCCGGCGTCATTGGTTCCCCACAGGTCGAAATGCTTCACATGACCATGAAAATAATAATATCCGCTGCGCGGCCATAATATGATGCGGCTTATTTTACCTTTTACACCCATATCGAAACTAAACACGTGGGGCCAGTTGCCCGTCGTCCCCGGATCAGTATGAAATCCCGAACCTGTACTTCCATCAAACAGATTGGGCAAAACCCATCCCCATGCCGAAGGTTCGTCTCCGTCGAGATACATGGCTTGGAACTTTGTCCGGTCGAATTTTGCCTCAAACAGTGGCGTCAGAATCGTGTCCAAAGGAGCGCTTTGATTTTCCCATCTGTCCTGCACATAAACCCTGAAATCGCATGAAATCGTATCCATCCCCCGTGAAACGCCCTCGCCGGCTACAACAGAACTGTAAAAGGTTTCGACCGGAATGTATTCGTCGAGGTCTTTCTTTTCTATAATAACAGATATATTCGCACGGTCGGGATTTTCCCAGTAGAGATGTACTCCGCCAAAATCGGAATACACTTTCAAGGTTTTTCTGATAGCAAATACCAGAGGTTCTAACGGCTTGATGGTTACTTGCACCGGCGCCGATTCGTTCTTACTGCGATCGACAGCCACAAGCTGCACTTCGTGTTCGTCTTCGTCTCCAAAGCCTTCGATTACAATAGAATCGTTATACATGGAAGTTTTAACATCAGCCTGATGACCTTCTTTCCACGAATAGAGCGCTTTGACATAAAGCAAATCTTCGTCGTCGGGCAACTGATATTTCAAAACAGCGCCTCCTGGCGTATTCCTCACCTGCACATCTGTTACCGAAGCGGGAGGAATATTGTCCATAATTATTTCGGGTCGTTCTTCTGCTTGACAAGCGAAAAATACGACCGGCAATAATATTATAAATATATTTTTTTTCATTCTGTATAATTGTTTAAAATTTTACCAACTGTAATTTTGCATAAGTTTCCTGTTTACCGACAGTTCGCTTTCTTTGATGGGCCAGAAATAGTCCTTGACCGTAAATTCATTCATATTCAGTTGCGTAACGGTAGTGACTTTGTAAAAATCTTCTTCCGTTTCGCCTTGAACATTCCATCCCCTCGGCTTTTCGTTGAGTTCGCTGATCTTTTTCCAGCGGCGAATATCCCAGAAGCGTTCGCCTTCCATTGCAAGTTCTATTGTGCGCTCCTGATGAATAATTTCACGCAACGTTTCCTTATTGTTGGGTTTCTGTGGATTCGTCGAATATTTTTCCCACGATTCCCTGACGCCTTCGAGCCTTACGCGCGCACGGACGGCGTCTATATACCTGAATACTTCTTCACTCGGTCCGCTGTATTCGTTCAACGCTTCCGCATACAGGAGATACAGGTCTGCCAAACGTATAATCGGGAAAGGATAATGCTCGACACTCGCTGAAGTAGATGTCTGAGCATTCTTGTAACTGTGCATTTTTTTTGCGTGATACCCTGTAATTGAATGTTCTCCGGCAGTAAGCATTCCGGAATATTCCCCACGACGGGTTTCAAGATGTTTCACATCTTCGGGAAATTTGATGTATCCGTTACCAAAATAAATACCTCGGTCGAAACCTATGCTGGCATAAAAACGCGCCTCCCTGTTATAATGCAGGTACACGGTTTTTTGACCTTCCTTAATCAAATATTTTTCGGCGCCGGACGAAGGTTCGGGACGTACTTTATACCGGTCATCATACCACCCGTTTGCCTGCCATTCTTTATCTTCGTTAATAGGAACGCCATGACTGGAATAATATTTTTCTACTAAATTCAGGCTGGGACCCCATTCGGAACGGATAGGGTTCCCTGTCCACAAAGACATAACTTTTGCCTGCGCATTACGTGAAAGCGTGTTACAGTCGTAATTAACGCTGCCCCAGATAAGTTCGCTGTTCCAGCGGTCGCAGATAGCCTGCCGGTAGGTTGTTTGCAGTTTGAACGTGTCATTTGCCGTACTTAGCTGTGGTTCTACAAGATCATACAGTTTTTTGTTTTGAGCATGACACATCTCAATCGCTTCCAGGCAGGCGTCGGCGGCAAGTTTCCACTTTTCGTGGTCTTCTTCCTGTGGGAACAGTTGCACCCCGCGTTCGTCAATCATACTGGAATAGTTCGTATTGCCGTTAAACAGTTTGCTCGCCGCATATATCAGCGTTTTTGCACGCATTGCCTTTGCTATGAGGTTGTTTACTCTTCCGGCTTCCGTACCTTCGATGATTTCCCGTTCAAGAGGAAGCTCTGCTGCCGCTTCGTCGAACAAGTCGGCAATATATTTTACCACATCATCTACCGGATTGCGATAAAACTGCACTTCGTCGGGGCTCGCGCTTATAGGCGTATTCATATCCACAATCGGAATAGGGCCATACATCCTGAAAAGATAAAAATGATAATATGCCTTAAGGAATTTGACTTCCCCCTTCCATCTCGTTTTCTCGTAGTCAGGTAAATCGTGTACATTGTCCACATTCTCAAGAAAAATATTGCAGTCTCTGATACCGCGCCAAAGAGCAGAGGTGGCGCCGTTTTCTCCGCTCCAAAAGTTCAAAATCGGATTAACT
>JAIROL010000088.1 GCA_031257565.1 Tannerella sp.
CTGAGCCGTAAGCGTTGTTCGGATTCCGGTAATGCAGGCCTAAGTAACGGCGGAAACGCATGATGTCAGACGCTAACTTGGCTTTCTGCAATTCAATCAATACGGTTTTGTAGCCGCCGTCCGGAACGGAGATGCGCGCCGAAAAGTCGAACCGGCAGACCGTAAAGTTTATTTCTTTCTTCTCCGTCGGCTGCTCCTCTTTTTTTGGGGGTACGCGGATCGTGTGTTCCTGCGGCGCAAAATCCAGTTCCACGACCTCCTCCTGTATGATCGCCGACAGAAAAGCTTTGGCTACGCGGTTGTCTTCCATCATGTACCTGAAGACTACATCGTATATGGGATTCGCTATATGCATTTTCTTGTTTCTTTTAAGTTTAACGGTTACAAAAATACATGAAACAGATCGTTTTTCCAAGCGCATAAGATGAAAAAGTTTTACATGCATTATGAACCTGGTTTACCATGTACCCGGAAGCGCCCGTAAGCGTGATCGGAAGAACAATTGAAATGATACCGGACTTCGGGCGGAAAACTCTCCCGATACGTTTGATCCGGAAAAAACGACAGACGTTTCCCCGAACCGGTAACGCAAGAAGAACCAATACGAGATTTTTAATCAAACATGCTTTCACCTCAATATTTTTCACTACATTTGCTTCAACATTCATTAAAATAAAAAAAACAACATGAAGAAAATTACCATTTTATTTGCACTGGGAATCGCGCTGAACGCGCTCTCCCTCGTAAAAGCTCAAGACACCCCGTCGTGGGCGAAAGAGACGAAAGAACAGAAAGAAAAACGCATGGCATGGTGGACGCACGACCGCTTCGGCATGTTCATCCACTGGGGATTGTACGCCTTGCCCGCCCGTCATGAGTGGGTAAAGCTGAACGAAAAAATTTCAGACATGGATTACCAAAAATACTTCGACCTTTTCAATCCTGATCTGTACGACCCGAAAGAATGGGCGGCCAAAGCGCGGGAAGCCGGTATGAAATATGTCGTGCTGACGGCAAAACATCACGAAGGATTCTGCCTGTGGGACAGCAAATACACCGACTACAAAGTCACCAACACGCCTTATGGAAAAGATCTGATAAAACCCTTCGTAGACGCTTTCCGCGCCGAAGGAATCCGTATCGGATTCTACTATTCGCTGATCGACTGGCATCACCCGGATTTTCCCTATGACCGCATCCACCCGAACGGACCAGGGGATCCGGAAGAACGTAAAGCCGCCAATGAAAAGCGAGACATTAAGAAATACCAGAAGTACCTGAAAGACCAGCTAACGGAACTCTTGACGCAGTTCGGCCAAATCGACGAACTGTTCCTCGACTTCTCCTATCCCGGCGAAAACGGCAAAGGACACGACGACTGGGATTCGGAAAACCTTATCCGACTCATCCGGAAACTGCAACCCGGCATCCTGATCGACGACCGTGCCGACCTGAACGATACGGAATGGGGATGGGACTTCAAGACGCCGGAGCAATACATGCCGACCGAATGGCCGACAGTCAACGGACAGCGCGTACCGTGGGAAACCTGCCAGACGTTTTCCGGCTCGTGGGGGTATCACCGCGACGAGACCACGTGGAAAAGCGTTCCTCAACTGATCGTCATGCTGATCGAAGTAGCCAGCAAGGGCGGCAACCTGCTGCTCAACGTCGGACCCACGGCGCGGGGACTGTTTGACCGACGCGCCAACGAACGCCTCGAAGGAATAGGCCAATGGATGTCATACCATAGCCGCTCAATCTACGGCTGCACGCAGGCGCCCGACGAATTCGCCCCGCCCGGCAACTGCCTGCTCACCTACAATCCCAACGCCAAACGACTCTACGTCCATATCCTCGAATGGCCGATCAGCGCGTTACACCTGAACGGATTCGCCGGAAAATTCAAATACGCCCAACTACTGCACGACGCCTCGGAAGTACGTTACCGCGTCGACGGAGCCAACGTCACCCTGAACCTCCCCGTCCTCAAACCCGACGTATATACGCCCGTTATCGAACTCTTCCTCGAATAAGCGTTCCGGAAATGTTTAAAAAGGAGATCGTCTGACAACGTTCAGAGGATCTCCTTTTTATTATTCAACATCCGATAAAAGCGCTATTCCTTTTGGATATCTCGTGCACAGATATTGATAAAGGATCAACTACTTATTCCACACGCGAGGCGCAGGCGTCTTGGGCAATGGCTTACGAGTCTTTAATTCATTGTAACTACTGTAAAAAGTTTGGTGAGCTATCTTTCCATCTATCAGTTTCACCCCAGGCTTCAAGCGTTGATTAAACGGCTGATTAAACGGCTGATTAAACGGCTGATGTCGAGTAGGCCGGCGCATTTCTGCGCCAGCCTCTCACAGAACCGTGCGTGAAAGTATCCCCTCACACGGCTCTTCTTTATTCAACCCTTATGAGATATCGGCGGGGTTATACCCAACTCCCAATGATAAAACATTATTTTATCTCGTTTGGCCAGCCGTCCTGACCAATAGAGAGTTTTCCATCTGTTTCCACGAAAACGTTTGTATTTACGACATGCCCAACGGGCTATTCCGCGGTTTATTTCCTCAAGAAACGACTTCAAGTCGCTCGCACAGTATTTACCATAGTAATTTATCCATCCTCGCACTTGCAACTCTATTCGAGCAGCAACTTCTGATATTGTCAGACAGGTTTTACTGTTATAGGGGTAGTATTGGAGTTCTGATCCTGTACAAGATGCCGTTGTATTATGTCTCAATGCCGCTTTCGCAGCTATAAGCAATCCGACCTTCACCGGGTTGGTATTGATCTTTCCGTGGTTTTTGAGTCTCAATGCCGCTTTCGCAGCTATAAGCAATCCGACTCAAGGACGACGGCGGCAATGTGATTTGTGATAAGTCTCAATGCCGCTTTCGCAGCTATAAGCAATCCGACTTTGTCGTCAAAGAGGGGAAAGTCACTTCCCTTCTGTCTCAATGCCGCTTTCGCAGCTATAAGCAATCCGACTTTTGGGGAAAGGTATGTAATAACCGTCGGTGGAACGTCTCAATGCCGCTTTCGCAGCTATAAGCAATCCGACTAAGTAAGGCTCTCCGTTGTGAAAACGGAATGAGGTCTCAATGCCGCTTTCGCAGCTATAAGCAATCCGACAATTTTTTATTAAAAGTACTGTTCACATAATGCTTGGCGTGTCTCAATGCCGCTTTCGCAGCTATAAGCAATCCGACAATGAAAAAATTTGATTTATCTAAATTTTACCCCTGGTCTCAATGCCGCTTTCGCAGCTATAAGCAATCCGACAGTACACTATATAACAACTTGTACTATCGAATATTATATTTATGCACACTCGCTAAAATCATAAAAAAATGTACCTGTTGTCCGGTTGCAAAATTATAAAAAAAAAATCAATATGTCAAAGAACGTTTGTCGAGTTTTTCAGAAAAAACAACGTATTCTTGTTTTTCAGGATAATATCAATATCTACATTTTTCCCGATAATACGCATTGCTTGCAAATAATCGGTCTAAATAGGGACAAGGACGTACATTACAAAAGTTTGTACGAAAATTTTGCGTACCTTTGCAGCAATAAAATATTATTTATTGCAAACAACATCAGTTTATGGCGCTCATAAAATCAGTAAGGGGTTTTACTCCCGTTATCGGAAAAGATACATTCTTAGCCGATAATGCCACCATAATCGGCGATACGGTAATAGGCGACGGCTGCAGTATATGGTTCGGAACCGTTTTGCGCGGAGACGTAAACTCCATACGCATAGGCAACAGAGTCAATATTCAGGACGGTTCCGTGTTACATACATTATATGAAAAATCAATCGTAGAAATAGAAGACGATGTATCTATAGGACATAACGCGACAATTCACGGCGCAAAAATATGCAAAGGGGCGCTCGTCGGAATGGGAACCGTTGTGCTCGACCATGCGGTAATCGGAGAAGGAGCTATCATCGCAGCCGGTTCAGTGGTTCTCAGCAATACGATTGTCGAACAGGGAAGTATATATGCCGGCGTTCCGGCCAAATTCGTGAAAAAAGTCGATCCGGAACAATCCAAAGAAATAAACCGGAAAATTGCACGTAATTACCGCATGTATGCATCATGGTATAAAGAATAACGGCTAACAATGAATGTTTCCAAGTTATGAAGAAAAAAACAAAACAGATTATATCCATTATTATCATTTTCTTTTGCGTAATGGGAATATGGCTGGCCTTACCTTTCAATTATCACATAAGGAAAGCCGCGGTTCACCTCATGCCCAAAATTGACCAATATCCGATCTTCGAAAACCGCGTTATCAAAGCCGGATCCCCGCAAGCATGGAAATTATCCGATTATTACAATAAAAATTCTATTCCGGAAAAATATGCCGAAGACTTCGATAAACTTGGTACAGTCGCCTATGTAATCATACAAAACGGAGAATTGCTTTTCGAACAATATTGGGATAATTATTCGCATCAGTCGCATAGCAATTCTTTTTCTATAGCGAAAAGTATTGTTTCGCTGGCTGTCGGATGCGCCATAGACGACGGCTTTATTCGTGACGTAGATCAACCGGTCGGCGATTTTTTTGCACAATTTAAGGGTTATCATGGAAAAACGCTAACACTGCGACATTTGTTAACCATGAGCGCAGGCTTGGATTTCCAGGAGTCTTATTCGTCCGTATTTTCTCCGACCACGCAGTTGTATTATGGCAACAACCTGAATAATATCACATTTGGTATGAAAGAAATCGAAGAGCCGGGCATTCATTTCATCTATCAAAGCGGCGTAACGCAATTGCTTGCTTACATAATAAAAAAAGCCACAGGCGAAAACCTTTGCTCATTTGTATCACGAAGAATATGGACTCCATTACAAGCAGAAGAGGATGCATGGTGGTCGCTCGACCGCAAAGGCGGCATGGAAAAAGCATATTGCTGTTTTAACAGTAACGCGCGCGACTTCGCCCGTCTTGGACAGTTAGTCCTCAATAACGGGAAATGGAACGGAAAACAAATCATTTCCGAGCAATATATCCGGGAAGCAATAACAGCCGACAGTTGTCTGATCGATAAAGAACATAACGAGATCAACAGACATTATGGCTTTCAGTTCTGGACGCTTAAAAAAAACGGAATGAGTATTCCTTATATGCGTGGAATCATGGGACAATACATCTTCGTTGTACCGGAAAAAAATGCAGTCGTGGTCAGATTAGGACACAAAAGGTCCGATACATATACAGAAAAGCAGCATTATCCGGCGGATATAGATACATGGCTTGATGCGGCAATAGAAATTCTTGATAAAACGCCCAAACAGGCGCGTCTCGTTTTCAGCGGGGATTTAATGCAGCACTATCCACAGGTTTATGCTGCACAAGACAGCCGTGGAGGATACGATTATTCCATGTCTTTTCAATATGTAAAGCCCATATTCGAACAGGCAGATCTTGCCTTCGTCAATCTCGAAACGACGCTTACCGCTTCCGCCTGTTACACCGGATATCCATTGTTCCGTTCTCCTAAAGAGCTGGCCGGAGCGCTGTACAGCGCCGGTATCGATGTTGCCGTAATGGCTAACAACCATGCTTTTGACGGAGGTAAGCAGGGAGTATACGCCACTCTTTCACTGCTTGATTCCGCCAATATAAAACACACAGGCGTCTTCGCCGGTTGTAATGATTTTATTAAAAGACATCCGCTGATGTTGCAAATAAAAAATATACAGATAGCATTACTCAATTACACCTATGGAACGAATGGTTTACCGACGCCGGACGGATTAAGCATTAACAGAATAGACTCCTTTACGATCGCGCATGATATAGCGCAAATAGACCGGAGTCGGACAGACGCCATAATTGTTTTTTTTCATTGGGGAAACGAATACTCCCGACAGTCGAACAGCGAACAGAAATCGCTGGCCGAGTTATGCCACCGGTATGGCGCGGAGATTGTTATCGGAAGTCACCCGCATGTCGTACAGCCTGTATCCTTTAATAAAGAAGAAGACGGAAGCGTTAATAACATTACGGTATATTCGCTTGGTAATCTTGTTTCAAATCAACGCGAACGCTATAAAGACGGCGGGATTATTGTCGCGCTTGATCTTGTAAAAGAAAAAAATAAACGGTTGAAAATAATACCTTCCTATACGCCGGTATGGGTTCAACTTCCGAAATATAAAATCCTGCCTCCTGCGGTCGCCGATACAATCCCAATGTCGGACGATGAACGTATCGCTTACGAGCGATTTATCAAAGATACAAACGATTTATTATCCGGAAAGAAAGAATAAGGATCATGTCAAGAACGACAGTATTTTGTCTGTAGCGCCGGCGTTATTGCGTACAAAATGCCCCGCAGCAATCCCGACGTTACGACGTAATTCCGGATCAGAGATAAAATTGTCCATCCGGCTGACAAACATGGCTTCGTTACTTACTGAAAAACCGCCGCCGCAACCTATTAATCCGGAAGCCTCTTTAAACTTATGATATTTAGGCCCAAAAATAACAGGAATAGCATAAACGGCAGCTTCTAATGTGTTATGAATGCCTTTTCCAAATCCGCCTCCGATATATGCCACCTGACCATAATGATAAATCGAAGAAAGGAGTCCGAAACTATCAATGATAAGACAATCATGTATTTGCAACATATCTTCGGTTGATTCCGACAAACGAATAGAAGGACGATTCAATAATGATTGTATATATAATAAATGCTCGCGATGAATCTCATGCGGAGCTATAATCAATCTTATTTCCGGATGCGAGTTGAAATAGGGTATTATCAGCTCTTCATCTTCCGGCCATGAACTACCGACCACCAAAACAGGCTTGTCTCCTTTGGCAAAAGTTTCCACTTCCGGCAATAAGCGGGCATTTTGCCGTATTTCCAATACGCGATCAAAACGCGTATCGCCGCATACTTCCACATTATTAACGCCGTATTCGGCCAGCAGCTTTTTAGATGCTTCATCCTGAACAAACAGACGCTCATAACACAACAATGCCTTACGATACCACCAGCCATACCATTTGAAAAATAATTGACCCGGACGAAATACGGCAGAGATAAGATAGGTTTTTATGCCACGTCTTTTCAGTTCGGTAAGATAATTAAGCCAGAATTCGTATTTGATAAAAACAGCAATAGACGGATTTGCCAGATTCAGGAATTTACACACTTTATAAGGCGTATCAAAAGGAAGATAACATATAACGTCAGCTCCATCATAATTTTTGCGGACTTCATAACCTGAAGGAGAAAAGAAGGTAAGCAATATTTTATACTCCGGATAACGCTTCCTTATCGTCTCGATCATTGGGCGTCCCTGCTCAAACTCCCCCAGTGACGCAGCATGAAACCATATATATTTGGCGTCACGATCGATGTTTTTTCGTAGAATTCCATTGGTATACCACTGTCCTATACGCGTCATCCGCGCCTTACGGTTAAAAAAGGAAGCCAGTTCGACCGATAATGCATACATATGCAATGCAAAAGTATATAAATAACGCACGTTTTTTATTTCTACTATTATTAATATTTAGCGCTTCAACAATTTATATCTGATTTTTGAATCAAACAGGAATCGTTATCAACCCAAAACTTCTATCGCTTTCCTTATCCTCCTTATTGTCTCCTCTTTTCCGATAGCTTCCGTAATGTGAAATATTTGAGGACCGATCCCCTGTCCTACAAGAGTCAGACGTATGGCATTCATTATATTTCCGAGATTATATCCCTTGCTTTCAATCCAGGATTTGACCGTTTCCTCCGTTCCTTCAATATCAAAAGGTTCACATGCGCTCAACACTTCAATGATCTCAGTCAGTTGCACGGAACTATCTTCTTTCCAGCGCTTTTTACGGGTCTTTTCATCATACTCCGCAGGAGCCATGAAAAAATAATATGTTTGTTTCCACAATTCAGGAATAAAATTAACCCGTTCTTTCATCATACCGACCACCTTTTCCACATAAGCAGGATTCGGATTTTTAATGTCATGGTTCTCAAGTACCGGAATAAACATTTCCGCAATCTCTTTATTACTCCGCTTCTGAATGTACTGATGATTGAACCACTTGCCCTTCTCGTAATCAAACTTTGCTCCACTCTTACTGCAATGAGCAAGATCAAATAATTGAACCAATTCATCCATTGCCATCACTTCCTGATCATTTCCCGGGTTCCATCCCAACAATGCCAGAAAGTTGACGACAGCCTCCGGCAAATAACCACATTCACGGTATCCGGAAGACGCCTCCCCGCTTTTCGGGTCATGCCATTCAAGAGGAAATACCGGAAAACCAAGCCTGTCGCCGTCACGCTTACTCAGCTTACCGCCGCCTTCCGGTTTAAGCAACAAAGGCAGGTGAGCAAAGGCCGGCATTGTATCAAGCCACCCCAGATAACGATAGAGCAACACATGCAAAGGCGCGCTTGAAAGCCATTCTTCACCGCGTATCACATGCGTAATTTCCATCAAATGATCGTCAACTATATTCGCAAGATGATAAGTGGGCAGATTATCGGTTGATTTAAACAACACTTTATCATCAATAACAGACGAATTAATAATTACATCGCCACGTATGAGGTCCCGAACATGAATGTCTTCATTCGGTTCTATTTTTATGCGCACAACATAACGATCTCCTGCGTCCATAAGCGATTTTACTTCGCCGGCAGATAGAGTAAGCGAATTGCGCATCTGCATTCTGGTAGATGCATCATATTGAAAATTAGAGATTTCACTTCTCTTTAACTCAAGCTCTTCAGGCGTATCAAAGGCGATGTATGCTAAACCTGCATCAAGTAACCGGTCAACATATTCTCTGTATATTTCTTTTCTCTCGCTCTGGCGGTAGGGGCCGTAATTTCCACCGTATCCGGCTCCTTCGTCAAACCTGATACCAAGCCACTTAAAAGACTCGACGATATACTCTTCCGCACCGGGTACGAATCGCTGAGAATCCGTATCTTCTATGCGAAGTATCAGATCGCCTTTATGTTGCTTGGCAAACAAATAATTATATAATGCTGTACGTACCCCTCCGATATGAAGAGGACCTGTTGGGCTTGGCGCAAAGCGCACCCTGACTTTTCGTTCCGACATAAATATAAAATTACAATATTTATAGAAAGGCACAAAAATAACGTTTTTTTTTTTTATACTAAATTTTTTATGTAATTTCGCCATAAGAAATTTATATTTTCAATACCATAAGCAAATAATAACGTTATGAACACAAAGAAATCTACTGCGCTATCCGCATTGTATATTATAATTACAGCGTTCATTATTGTATTTTTTTTCCCTCGCGAAGGAAAATTTCGTTATCAGTTTAATGAAGGCAAACCATGGAAATACGGATTATTGACAGCCCCGTCCGACTTCCCGATATATAAGGAAGCAAGCGAAATAGAGGCGACAAGAGACAGTCTGCAAAAAAAGTTTGAACCTTATTTCCGGTATAATCCCGAGGAAGAAAATCTGAAGATAGATAACTGGACCTATCAGACGTCCGTTCTGCAGGAAGCCAAAGTACCCCTGCCTGTACTCAGATATGTGGATAAAAGTCTGCAGAACGCATATAATAAAGGCATTGCCTCTGCAACAGATCTTGAATTAATGAGGAAAGAAAACCGCGCGCGCATCAACGTTCTTACAAATAGTATTGCAGAAATCAGATACCTGTCCGACATTTATTCTGTTAAAACCGCATACGAAGATATTCTCAATAATGCTCCTGCATACATAGAGAAAGACTTTCTTATAGAATGTAATATCAATGAATATCTGACGGAAAATCTTTTTTATGACGCGAAAACATCAAACAAAGTACTTGAAGACCAACTTCAGAATATTCCTTTGTCAAGCCATATTGTACAGGCAGGAGAGCGCATTGTCGACCGGGGAGAAGTAATTGACAGTCATACATACAGCGTTCTACGCTCATTAAAAACAGTTCACGAAACAAAATCCGGAGGCGCACAACGTCAGAACATCATACTTATCGGACAATTCATTCTCATTTTTGGTATTTTTGCATGTTTCGGATTATACCTGGTGACATTTAATCCCAAGATATTCTACAAGCGCAAAAATCTGACGTTTATATTATTATGTATTCTCGTTGCATGCCTGTTATCTGAAATATGCGTCAAACATAATCTGATCAATATTTATATCCTCCCGTATGCAATTATACCTGTCGTAATACGAACCTTCTTTGACTCCCACACAGCTCTGTTTGCATACCTGATCACCATTCTTATTTGTTCGCTGGCAGCCTTGTTTCCCTATGAATTTCTATTATTGCAGACTCTTACCGGAATTGTCGTCATCTTCAGCCTTAAAGAGTTATCGCAGCGTTCGCAGTTATTCACATGTTCTCTATTTGTCGTCATTTCTTATGTTGTATTCTATCTTGGTCTCGTACTGTATCAGGAAAGCGATTTCAATAAAATAAACTGGGAAATGATGATCTATTTCAGCATAAATTTCTTCCTGTTAATGTTTTCTTATGTACTCATTTACATGCTGGAAAAAATATTCGGATACATTTCGCCGATTACTTTAGTAGAACTTTCAAATATAAACAACCCCCTGCTAAAAAAACTTTCAGAAACGGCTCCGGGAACATTCCAGCACTCGATGCAAGTCTCTATTCTTGCTTCGGAAGCCGGAGAAAAAATCGGCGCGGATACACAACTTATTCGTACCGGCGCATTATATCATGATATCGGAAAAATGAATAATCCCGCATTTTTCACAGAAAACCAAAAAGGGTTTAATCCACATGAAAAATTATCTTTCGAACAAAGCGCTCAGATCATTATTTCTCATATAACCGACGGAATAAAAATGGCAGAAAAAGCGATGCTCCCTAAAGCCATTACTAACTTTATAGAAACACATCACGGAAGAGGAAAAACAAAATTTTTCTACAACTCTTTCAAAAATGCTTTTCCGGACAAACCGGTTAATGAGAAAGCCTTCACCTATCCCGGTCCGAATCCGTTTACCAAAGAAACGGCTTTACTGATGATGGCCGACTCCGTAGAAGCCGCATCGCGTAGCCTTAAAGAATACACGGATGAAAACATCAGGGAGTTAATCGATAAAATAATTGACAGCCAGATAGCCGACGGTTTAATGAAAAATGCGCCGATAACATTCAAAGATATCGAAATCACAAAAAACGTATTTCTGAAAAAGCTGAAAATAATGTATCATACGCGTATCAGCTATCCGGAACTGCAAGAACACAATGAGAAAGGAGAATGAAGAGGCAATCACTGCGGATCCACGTCATAATGCAGAAGTATCTGTTTAAAAAGAGGTACTTGCAGCATTTCCGTCCGTACTTCCTCTAATACTCTGCGCGTGTCGGGTACCGATAAGGAGACGTCCATTTTAAGCATTATTCTGCGGACAAACAATGTCTGAACGCGCGTTACCGGCGGGTATACAGGCCCGGAGACGCTACCCCCAAGGCGAATTTTTAATTTCCCGAAATACGCTTCTGCAATCTTATCTAAACACTCTTCATTCCGACTGCGCAGAACAATCCAAATCAAACGCGTATAGGGAGGATAGTGAAAATCATAGCGTTCTTTTAATTGCGTTCGCGCCATTCCCTCATAATCAAATTGTTGTACCATCCGTAACAAGGGATTGTCAGACTGCGACGTCTGTATCACAACCAATCCCTGTTTTTTACGTCGTCCGGCGCGTCCACTTACCTGAAACATCAGTTGAAATGCGCGTTCATACGCACGAAAATCCGGAATATTCATCATCCCGTCCGCACTCAGTATTCCTACAACGCTGACATTTGCAAAATCAAGCCCCTTGGATACCATTTGAGTCCCAATCAGTATCTGCGTTTTCCCTTCCTCAAAATCAGACAATATCCGTCTATATGCGCTTCTTGTACGAGCCGCATCGATATCAAGTCGCGCAGTTTTAGCCCAAGGAAATAACGAAGCGACCTCTTCTTCGATCTTCTCTGTGCCAAATCCCTGCATTTTCAGTTCCGCGCTACCACAGGAGGGGCATCTTGACGGAAAAGAAATAGAATAACCGCAATAATGACAAACCAAACGATGCATCTGCTTATGATAAGTCAGACTCACATCACAATTTATACAATGCGGTATTTCCCCGCAATTCCGACAAATGGTGAAAGGAGCAAAACCGCGACGATTCTGAAATAAAATAACCTGCTCATTGTTAGATAAAGCTTCATCAATACTCTCTTTTAACAGTGGAGAAAATAATGTATTTTTCATACGCTTCTTGCGCCAAAGTTCTCTTGTATTAACAAGTTCAACTTTCGGAAGCAAACTTCCCCCATACCTGCAGTCCAATGTCACGAAGCCATATTTCCCATTCTTTGCCCATAAGTATGACTCCAACGAAGGAGTCGCTGATCCGAGCAGGGTTTTCGCGCCATGCTGAAAGGCCAGCATCATAGCCGCATTACGGGCATGATAACGAGGAGCGGGATCCTGCTGTTTATAAGAAGCCTCCTGTTCTTCGTCCACAATAACCAACCCTAAGCGGGAAAACGGCAAAAATACGGAGGAACGAATTCCCAACACAACCCGAGATTCGTCTGACCGCAGTAAGCAATTCCAGATTTCTACTTTTTCGTTGTCAGATATTCCGGAATTATAAACCAACAGTTTCTCGCCGAAAATTTTTCTTAAACGTGCTGTAATTTGAGTTGAAATCGCTATTTCCGGCAATAAATAAAGCGCCTGCAGTCCTCCCGATAACACCTCATGAATCAGATGAATATAAATCTCTGTTTTACCGCTCGAAGTAGCGCCATGCAATAATGTTATATCTTTTGTTTCAAAGGAATTCTTTATTTCTCTCCATGCCTTTTGTTGTACTTCAGATAATACGACAGCATCCTGAGTATTCACATCCGAAGTCTCCAAGCGGCTTACGTTTTTTTCTTCCGCTACAAGAACGCCACGTTGTATCAGTCCGTTCAATACCGGAGTATTAATACCGGAACATGCTAACAACATCTTTTTTGATACGGCTTTTGCTTTTACCTCGTTTAATAGATCATCTTTATCGGAATATTCGTTGTTCTCGACGTTAACGTCTGAATCGCTTCCGGCGTCTGAAATTTCTTTTCTCAGAAAAGCGGCTATCCCACTAAGCTCCAGGTAATCGAAAAACAACTTTTCCTGCTGTTTCGCTCTTTTTATTAACGTCAGCGCTTTTTGCAGATCGGCTTCGGTCCGTATATTGTCAGCCAGACGCACATACGTTTCCATCTTAGGATTAAAACCCCGCTTTAATGTTTCGCTTACTTCAACTGCGCCGATCGACAATAAAGCGCTAATAACAGGGAAAAGATTTCTCAATCCGGTATTTTTCTCCAACTCCGATACAGATAAACCGGATGATAAAGATAATGTATCCAGGATTTTTTGTTCGTTGCTCTTAAGCGGTCTATCTGCTTCATATTCAGGATTTGCAGTAATGACCGTTTCACTTTCTATTTTTAATCCTGCAGGCAAAGCGGCACGACAAACCTCTCCCAATGAGCACAGATAATAAGAAGAAATCCACTGCCAGAAAGATAACTGTGAACTTTGTATTACCGGACTTTCATCCAGCAATACAAAAATCTCTTTCACCCCATAACTTTGTCCCGGACATTCATCATGAATTTTTGTAACGACGCCCGTATAATAATGCTTTTTCCCGAATGGCACAACTACGCGACAGTATGTACGGATCACATGCATCATTACCTCCGGAATACCGTATGTATAAGTATTGGCCAGAGGTAATGGCAGTACAACTTCCGCGTATTTCATGTGTACATTGTTTATTTTTTAACACTAAGGAAACATAGAACTCACAGCATGTTCATAACTCTTTGGCGCAAGCCGTTGGTTCATGTTCGTTTCATGTCTTATCCGGAAATATCATCTTCACAAATCCGGTATTATTAAAAGTAAATAGCCGCGCTAATCTTCCATATACGAGATTTTCCGTTATTATCATTCGAATCTTCTGAAACAAATGTTTTATAATCATCGGTTAACCCCAAGGTATAGGTAACCCCTAACTGCAAGAAATCAAAAACATCCGCTCCAACGCTAAAATTCAATCCGGCGCCAAAACTTTGCGCTTTAAGCTGCTCTTTTATTCCCGCCACATTCATGTCCCAGGTCTTATCTCCTGCAACACGAAAAGCGATGTAGGGACCGGCAGATAAATAAGGATTGAACATGGGAGTTCCAAATTTAAATTTCAGGTTTACGGGAACTTCCAGGTAATCGTTTTTTACGGCCCTGACATCAGAATCAAACCCGATCTGAGAATATAATACCGCAACGTCAAAGCCTAAACCGCCTTTTGCGAACATAGCCTCCAAAGAAGGCCCCACATGAAATCCGGTCACATTATCCGAATTAAAAATATCTTTATCAAATTTCACCGTTGAAACGCTCACGCCGCCTTTTACTCCGAAACGAATCTGAGCATTTGCCGTTGACGCCATTGCAAACATAGCAATTAACGCAAATAAGTACTTTAAACCTTTCATAAAACTAAAATTAAATTTTTATCGCCTGTTTGTAAATAATAACTATTCCCCCAACAAAATTTCAAGAATTTGGCATGCCGCTTTAGCTACGGAAGTTCCGGGTCCATAGATAGCCGCTACTCCCGCTTTGTAAAGGAAGTCATAATCCTGTGCAGGAATAACGCCGCCTGCTATCACAATAATATCCGGGCGTCCGAGTTTTTTCAACTCTTCTATCGCCTGAGGAACAAGCGTCTTATGACCTGCGGCAAGAGATGATACGCCTAATACATGCACATCATTTTCGACCGCCTGACGGGCTGCTTCTCCCGGAGTCTGGAACAGGGGTCCCATATCCACGTCAAATCCGCAGTCCGCATAACCGGTCGCTACCACCTTAGCGCCACGATCATGGCCATCCTGTCCCATTTTTGCAATCATAATACGAGGTTGACGTCCCTCTTTTTTTGCAAATTCCTCCGCCAGTTCGCAAGCTTTTTTGAACTCGCTGTCATTCTTTGTTTCTGATGAATACACGCCTGATATTGTTCTGATTATTGCTTTATAACGTCCCGCAACAGCTTCGCAGGCGTCAGATATCTCTCCCAATGATGCACGAAGACCGGCGGCCTGAACCGCCAATTCCAAAAGATTTCCATTTTTCGTCTCAACACATTCCGTAATATCTGCGAGCGCTTTTTGTACAGCAGCCTCATCCCTGTTTGCGCGCAGTTCCTTCAAACGGGCAATCTGTTGTTCACGAACCGCCGTATTATCGATTTCGAGAATATCAATCGGATCTTCTTTTTCCAAACGATATTTATTCACGCCGACAATAGCCTGAACGCCCGAATCAATACGCGCCTGCGTACGAGCTGCCGCTTCTTCGATACGCATTTTAGGAAGGCCCGTTTCGATCGCTTTCGCCATCCCCCCCATACTTTCAATCTCTTGTATTAACGCCCATCCTTTATGAACAAGTTCGTTCGTAAGCGTCTCTACATAGTAAGAACCTGCCCATGGATCAATCTCTTTGCATATCTGAGTTTCTTCCTGAATATAAATCTGCGTATTACGCGCGATACGTGCAGAAAAATCCGTTGGCAATGCAATTGCTTCGTCCAGCGCATTCGTATGTAACGACTGCGTATGCCCCAGCGTAGCGGCCATTGCTTCTACGCATGTGCGTCCGACATTATTAAACGGATCCTGTTCCGTCAGCGACCACCCGGAAGTCTGACTGTGCGTGCGTAAAGCCAGTGATTTAGGGTTCTTAGCGCCGAAACTTTTTACGATTTTAGCCCACAACATACGCGCCGCACGCATCTTCGCAATCTCCATGAAATGATTCATTCCGATTGCCCAGAAGAACGATAGACGCGGAGCAAAAGCATCCACATCGATACCGGCATTAATACCTGCGCGCAAATACTCCATACCGTCCGAAAGCGTATAAGCCATCTCTATATCTGCCGTAGCGCCCGCTTCCTGCATATGATAACCGGATATTGAAATAGAGTTGAATTTAGGCATCTTCCGAGATGTATATTCAAAAATATCCGCAATGATACGCATCGAAAATTCCGGCGGATATATATATGTATTACGCACCATAAATTCTTTCAGGATATCATTCTGAATCGTTCCGGCCATTTCTTCAAGCTTAGCTCCCTGCTCTAACCCTGCATTTATATAGAACGCAAGAACAGGAAGAACAGCTCCGTTCATTGTCATGGAAACAGACATCTTGTTCAAGGGTATACCGTCGAACAAAACTTTCATATCTTCAAGAGAACAGATAGAAACGCCTGCTTTTCCCACATCGCCTACTACCCGGAGATTATCCGCGTTGTAACCACGATGTGTCGGAAGGTCGAATGCTACGGAGAGACCTTTCTGTCCTGATGCAAGGTTTCGACGATAAAACGCATTTGATTCTTCTGCCGTTGAGAATCCGGCATACTGACGTATAGTCCATGGACGCATCGCATACATTCCACTGTAAGGACCACGTAAATAAGGAGGAATACCTGCGGCATAATGCAAATGTTCCATTCCGTCAAGATCCTCTTTTGTATATACGGATTTTACCTGAATCTGCTCAGGCGTACTCCAGTCGGCTTCAACGCCTTTGGATTTAACCCATTCTGCCGTATTCAAAGCGGCAAAACCGGTCGTTTTAATATCTATATTTTTAAATTCCGGTTTCATACCTGTTCATGTATTAACTTCTGATTAAACATCTGTAAAGTCTCCAGCACATTACTCCTCACATGAATGAAATATTCAATACCTGTAGCTTTCAGGTCATCCATACAGGCAGGCGCTCCTGCTATCACAAGGAGTTCTTTTCCTCCGATCAGACGATACGCTTCCGGAGCGAATGTTACATATTCATCATCACTTGAGCACAACACGATGATATCGGCTTTTTTATCACGGGCAGCTTTTATGCCTTCCTCAACAGTTTCAAATCCCAGATTATCTATTATCTCATACCCTGCGCAGGCAAAGAAATTCGAAGAGAACTGCGAACGCGCCAGACGCATGGCAAGATTTCCGACTGTAAGCATAAAGACCTTTGGCGTCTTTCCGCTCTTTTCGGTTGCAAGACGGAGCGTTTCAAAATCCGATGCTCCGCGGGAGAAATCCAGTCTTTTAACAGTTCCGGTTTCGCAGTCACAATTGCAGTCGCAATTGCAGTCGCAATCGCTACCACAATCGCAGCCGCAAGCACAATCACAATCGCAGCCACAATCGCAGCCACAATCGCAGTCACAATCACAATCCGAAGAGGCTATTGTACCTCCCGCCTTTTCTGTAAAATTAGGATATTGATTGGTTCCGAGCAAACTCAGGCGGCGTGTAGCAACCATCTTTCTACGGGCAGTATTTGACGCATTTACGGCGCATTGAACTTCGCCTTTATCCGCAACGGCAGCAAATCCTCCTTTTTCTTCAACATCAAGGAATAATTTCCATGCGGCGTCTGCCAGCGACTGTGTAAGCATTTCTATATAATACGAACCGGCCGCCGGATCCGCGACTTTGTCTATATGACATTCTTCTTTCAGTAATAACTGTTGATTACGTGCAATACGTTCCGAAAATTCATCCGGCGTTTTAAATGCATCGTCATAAGGTAATACGGTAATAGAATCTACGCCTGCGATAGCAGCCGACATCGCTTCCGTTTGCGTACGAAGCATATTTACATAAGCGTCAAATATTGTCATATTCCACGCTGATGTGCGTGCGTGCGCTTTCATTTTGCAGGCGCATGTACAGAAATCCTTGCAACAATCATCTCCGCAACATCCATCCGGACAATCGCACGGGGGATTGTATGCTTTTACAATCTCAGCCCACAACCAACGGGCGGCACGGAATTTGGCTATCTCCATAAAATAATTGGAAGTGATACCAAAATTAAATTTTATCTTTTTAGCCGCTTTTTCTACCGGAATTCCGGTTTCAGACAATTTAGACAGAAGGTCATTACCCCATGCAAGCGCATAACCCAGTTCCTGTGTAATATACGAACCTGCGTCATTCAGGTAACATGCGTTAACAGCCAGTACGCGGTATTTCGGTAATGCCTCGCCGGCCTTCGCTACGGCTACGGCTTCGCTTACCCATTCGCCGTCAAGCGCCACTCCTTTAACCAACGGTTTCTTAAACGGATCATACGCTACGGAACCTTTACACTTAGACGCATCCGCATTTATCGTCCTGAAATAATCGGCAAGTATGCCGATCAGCTCAACAGCTTTACAATTACATGTTTTAAAATTCAGTTCTGTATTTTCCGGGCAAATACCATCCAGCAACAATATTATATTTTCCGCGCTTACCTTATCTTCTTTCAGGTGAAATCCAAGCGACGTAACGCCTCTTTTCGCTACTAAACTCTTTGCCTTTTCATTTGCCAACTTGCAATCAGTAACATCAATGTCCTGACGTACAAGCCATGAATTACAGATTTCAGTTCCGCGAACATACGGAAATTCACCGGGAAGCGACGCTGTTGTCGCCATGCCCTCAATGTCTTCGGCACAATAAAAAGGATTTACATCAAATCCTTCGCCGGTTTGCCATACCAACTTCTTCTCGAATGAGGCCCCTTTAAGATCGGCTGTAATCTTATCTGTCCACTCCTGAGCAGACACGGGCGGAAACTCCGAGAATAGTCTTTCTTTTGCTTCTGCCATAAATTTTAAAACTTAATATTTTTTTGATTTATTAATGAGATTATTTGGTGTTTTCATCACGAATTATATTTTTTTATCCTCCATTATCACCATCCTTTATATATCCACGCCTGTTCATGTTTGGGATTCCGACGTATTTTAATCAGATACGCCTGAGCAGCTTCTTCCGTTGCAAAAATCTGAGCAAAAACGCGCGCACGACCATCTCTGGCAAGTATTCCGGCGTTAGCAGTTTCAGCGCCTTGCAGTCGCTTGATATAACTTTGCGCCTGTGACTTATTATTAAAACTTCCTATGATGACATAATATTTTACGCTACCGGTATTATTAGAAGATGATTTTGCAGAAGACGACTTTGAGGAGGCTGATTTAGCGGAAGCAGACGTCGCCTCCGCTTTCTTTTCAGTATTTGCCACGATGACCGGAGCCGGTTTTTCCGAAGACATGGATTCCGGAGATGCGCTCTCTGTCATGATGACGCCCGCCTTGCCGTCAATTTCCGACGACGACCTGTTTACTGGGGATAACATCTTTTCTTTCTCGGAAACAACGCTTTCCGCTTTCATATCCGATTCCGGGACATATCCGGCTTTATCCGAAATAGAATTATTGTATGCCAAGTCATTGTAAATAGAAAGCGCTTCGGAAACGATTTGTTCAGCCGTTTTCTTAGGCATTATCTCCTGTGGTATAAAGCTGGCTGAATAAGATGCTTTATTAACGTCGCTCACCGGAGTGGATATAAACAAAAATAAGAATATAGCTGCAGCCGTAGCAGCTATCATGCGCAAAAATGTCCGTGTCACAGGAATACTGTAAATCACGTTTTTTCCGCGTTTTACCGCGTCTGCAGGCAATGCGGTTTCAGCGCCTGTCCCTGTCCCTGTCGAAGGCGCATTAACCGAGCTTACCATAACAGGGATACGGGCAGATAACGGCAGATAATGAAAAACAGGTAGTCCGTATGACCGGGTACTAAATTGTACATCGCTATTTTTACCCGGTATAAAAATCAAACGATCTTCTTCCTTTATAAAAAGCCCGATTTTACCTAACTGTAACTCCGAATAATCATCAAGATATTCTTTCATCTCGGCAACGTCTTTTCTGACTAATTGCTTAGCTTTATTAAAGTCTACCGAATAGCTCTGCATATACGACTCCAATAGAAGTCCGTCGTTATGTGTCAGCGTCGGATTGAATACGATTTCTTTTCGTTCCGGAAAGAAAGAGTGTTCTTCGCCCAGATACACAGCCGACACGGATTGAAGGACAAATCCTCCAAAATCCGGTATTATCACACAGTCATGCCGTAATAATAAATGCTCTATATGCCCAATAATCCTATCCATCGTAAACAAAGCAAATTCCGTACAAATCACTATACAGTTCGCTTTGACCTGCAAAGATAATCATTTTTCGAACAATAAAACAAAAACGCGTTAAATTTTTCAGGGGAAATATATTCCCTTAAATCCGCAAATATTTTTTTAATGTAACCGTATAGTTTTGATTGCCAAAACTATACGGTGTCAATTATTTTCACTATCTTTGTATTCTAAATAAAAAAAACAGTAAAAATATGACAAGCACAAAAGTAGAAAAAATTTCACAAACCATCACTCCTTTTGGAGGAATAAATTTTATCAACGAAGCATTTTCCCGTTGCGGGTTAGCGAAAATGATTGACAGTGAGTTAGGTTATCGCCA
>JAIROL010000228.1 GCA_031257565.1 Tannerella sp.
AACCCGCCCCGCAGCTGCCGCAGGAAGCTAACCAGCGTATGGTCTACAAGCACGTCGACTTCGTCAAACAACACGATCAGCGACTTGGGCGCTACCAGCGCCGACCAGTTTATCAGGATGTCGCTCAGCATACTGCTTGGGTCGTCGGTTTTCACTTCAGGAACAGCCAACTCCGACATGCGGGCATATTCCCTGACGGCATTGCATATCGCAGGCATCGCCCGTTCAGGCTCCGGCACCTCCTGACATCGTTCCACGCTGACGTAGCAGGCGACGGCATCGCGGCCGGCGTTGATCTCGCGCGCCCAACTTTGCAGGAACGTGGTCTTTCCCGTCTGCCTCGGAGCATGAAGTACCCAGTAGAGTTCATCCTTGATATAGCGGTGCAGTTGTGCGCCTTTCAGCCGGTCTTCCGGCGGCAACATGTAATGACGTTCCGGGTTACAGGGTCCGGTGGTATTGAAAAAACGACGTCTGTCCATAATTTTGCTTTTTTTCGTTTGCAATGATGAAATGAATGAATCGGGACAAATGTACAAAAAAGTTCGGTTACCGTAAGCGTTGCAAAGCAAAAAAACGTATTGTGACGGATCACCCCCCCCTCCGTCGCTGTCCACGCTTTCTGGCGAAGACATCTCGTTCATTTTCCGGTTGGCGAGCGTACAGAAGCGTCCCCGTTGTCGCATACTATACAGGCGCAAACGAATTGCGCCATACTGCACGCGGAATGGTTTTGTGGTATGTCGGCAGAAAAGCAGGAAAGCAGAAAAGCAGAAAGCAGAAAGCAGGAAGCAAAAGGCAGGAAAGCAGGAAGCTGTCGGAAGATGGCGTTACAAACCGCCCTGTGGTTCTTATTTGCGTTCTGCGTTCTGCTTTTTATCTCGCAAGTTTATCATGAGCAAAGTATATTTGCGTTCTGCTTTTTATCTCGCAAGTTTATCACGGGCAAAGCATATAAGACCGGTTTTTATTCGGAAAAATATTGTGTGAAAATTTAATTGTAGTATTTTTGCATAAAATATAGCTCAAAAAAAAAACAGGATGGCAACGGTATCAATGCAGGATATAGCAGACAGGTTAGGCGTTTCGAAAGGGACCGTTTCACTTGTGTTAAGCGGAAAAGCGAAGAATAAAAGAGTGAGCAGGGAGTTGTGCGAGAAAATCGTCCGGACAGCAAAGGATATGGATTACCAGCCTAACGAGATCGCCCGCAGCTTGCGCACGGGGTTCACCAAAACGATAGGCGTTGTCGTTACCGATATCTCCAATGAATTTTTCGGACGCCTCGCTTTCCACATTCAGGAACAGGCAAAAAAATATGGCTATATCGTCATTACTACCAATACAAACGAAAACCTCAATGAATTTGACGATTTGATAACCATCCTGTTGAACAAGCGTGTGGATGGAATCATTTTCGTGCCGGTCGACAACGGACAGGATATCGCGTTAAAGATTTTCAATAACAATATCCCAATGGTTCAGATTGACAGGTATTATCCCGGATTTGAAGCGAATTACATCGGCGTAAACAACTACAAAGCCTCTGCAGAAGCTACTGAAGCGCTGATAAATATGAAGTGCAGGCATATAGCCGTCATCTGCTATGACATCCATCTGAATGCCTTGACGGAGAGACGAAACGGTTGCATCGACGCCCTCAAACGTAATGGCCTGTACGAACCCGGCCTCATCATTAATGTTGATTATGAGAAACAGGAAGAAGAAATAGAACAAGCTATTGTCGATTTGAAGAACAAGCCGTTTAAAGTTGACGCCATATTTTTCTGTTCGCGCCGAATCTGTATAACAGGAATAAAATACATGCATCGGACAGGGATAAAGATCCCTGATGATATGCAAGTATTATGTTTCGATAAAATCGAATCTTTCCAAATTGCCAATATACCGATACACTATATTGAACAGCCCATCAGGAATATGGGCGAAAAAGCCGTAGATATGCTTATCGAACAGATAAACGGCTCTGAGGAAGTCTGTCAGTATGTGTTTGATGCTGCAATAAATACAGTAAAGTCCGTCAGGGATTGAATATCGCAATGTCCCGGCAGTAAAAATAAGCAGGCTTATTTTGTATTACGCGCAACTTCTACTATATTTGTCCCCGGAAACATAACTTTTTTAGTATTTAAAAGAAACGAACATGAACCAACGGTTTTTTAGCGAAGCGTTAAAAAAAACGGCTTGCGCCAAAGAGTTATGAACATGCTGTGAGTTCCATGTTACCGAAATGTTAAAAAATAAAAAAAGTACGCATGAAAAACCGGATTCATTTATTATTCGCAGGAATTGTTATGCTGACTTCCTGTACTTCAGAACAGAAAAAACTGTCGCTCTGGTATCAACAACCCGCCGCCGAATGGATGCAAGCCACTCCCGTCGGAAACGGACGCTTGGGCGCCATGATTTACGGCGGAGTCGATACGGAAACCGTCGCCCTGAACGAAATTACCCTCTGGTCGGGACAGCCCGACCAGAATCAGGAGCAGGTCTGCGGAAAAAAACAGCTGGCCAATATCCGTCAACTGTTTTTTGAAGGAAAAATCCCTGAAGGCAATCACCTGGGAACACAATATCTGTCGGGGACGCCACACTCGTTCGGCACCCATCTTCCCTTTGGAGATTTGAGACTCGAATTTCATCGACCTTCCGGTGAAATAAAAGACTATAAACGCGAACTGAATATCGAAGAATCCATTACTACCATTACATACAGGGTCGGCAAAACGCGCTATACCCGCGAATATCTCTGTTCCAATCCGGACAATGTCCTGATTATCAAACTGTCTTCCGAAGGAAAAGACGCCCTGAACTTTGAAGCCGGACTATGCTTGCTGCGCAAATCGGACGTAACAGCCGCGGACAATACCCTTTCGTTTACCGGACAGGCTTTGTTTGAGAAGCTCGGGCCGGGAGGCGTTCACTATTCCGGAACTATACGCATCGTCGGCAAAGACGGGCGTATTACGGCAAAAGACGGGACATTGCACGTCGAAAACTGCCGGGAAGCTCTGATTGTAATCGACATGCGGACCAACTATAAAAACCCGGATTATGCCGTACTTTGCCGGCAAACCGTTCAAAACGCCGCTTCGAAATCCTACAATGAAATCAAACAGGCGCATATCGCCGATTATACCCGCCTCTTCAGCCGGACAAAACTGTACCTGGGGCAAAGCGATTCGGACAGGTTGCCCACCGACGTCCGCCGGAAACAGATGAAGGAACAGGGCGCGGACGATCCGGGTTTGATGGCGCTCTTTTTCCAGTACGGGCGCTATCTATTAATCTCGTCTTCCCGCGAAAATTCGCCCCTGCCGGCAAACCTTCAGGGAGTATGGAACGATAACCTGGCCTGTAACATGGGCTGGACATGCGATTATCACTTGGATATCAATACCGAACAAAACTACTGGCTGGCCAATGTCGGCAATCTCGCCGAATGTAACGCCCCGCTCTTTTCCTACCTGGAAGATTTGGCCGAATATGGCGAAAAAACGGCCATGAAAGTCTATGGCAGTCCCGGCTGGGTGGCCCATACCGTTGCCAATGTCTGGGGATATACGGCTCCCGGACAGGGCGTAAACTGGGGTTTGGCCCCATCTTCCGGCGCATGGATGGCTTCGCACCTCTGGAACCACTACTGTTTTACGCACGACAGCCTTTTCTTGCGCGAAAAAGCGTATCCTGTCCTGAAAAAGGCGGCCGTTTTCTTCCTTGATTATCTTGTCGCCGACCCGCGCAACGGCTATCTGATGACCGGGCCGAGTATTTCCCCCGAAAATTCATTCCTGCTCGACGGACGCGAATGGTGCATGTCGCTAACGCCAACCATCGACCGGATTATGGTCTGCGAAACATTCAACGCCTGTATAGAAGCGTCCGGAATACTGGACGTTGACAGCGATTTCCGCCGGTCGCTGGAAACCGCCGTCGCGAAACTGCCGCCGATTCAAACCGGAAAAGACGGCGCCGTTCAGGAGTGGTTTGAAGATTACGAATTGGCGCATCCCGAACACCGGCACGCTTCGCATCTGCTGTCCCTGTATCCTTTCAGCCAGATTTCGCTCGAACGCACGCCGGAACTGGCCGCCGCTGCCTCGAAATCCATTGCCCGCCGGACGCAGGCGCCCGGTTATGAAGATACGGAATGGAGCCGGGCGAACGACATTTGTTTCTATGCCCGTCTGAAACAAGCAGATAACGCTTATAATAATATCAAAGGGCTGTTAACCGTTTTTTCGCGGGAAAATCTCTTTACCTGCTCGCCCGCAGGCGTAGCCGGAGCCGGAGAAGACATCTTTTCTTTCGACGCCAACGAAGCCGCGCCCGCCGGTATAGCCGAAATGCTGCTGCAAAGTCACGAAGGCTACATTGAGTTTTTGCCCGCGCTGCCCGAACAGTGGAAAAACGGGGCTTTTGCAGGACTTTGCGTACGCGGAGGCGCATCGGCGAATCTGGAATGGCAAAATGGCTATGTGAAACGCGCGGAAATCATCGCATCAGTCGATAATACCTTTGCCGTGAAAATTCCCCGCGGGAAAAAACTTCTGACGAATGGAAAAACCTTTCCAACAGCAGCGCAGGATATAGTAAGCATTGAATTAAAAAAAGGCGAGTCGATAGAGATATTGTGAAAACAATTTCAATTTGCCATAAGGATTGATGACAATAACTTACAATATCACTAATAGCAATACGGAAGAAGTTGAAGGCGGGCGATAAACGGAGGAAAAATGAATGGTAAAAAGATCGTATTATTAAAACTTCAAAATGCCGGCGGAGCATATATCGAGGTTTGCAATTACGGCGCAACTTCAGAGTTCCTGACCTGTAAAAGCTAACGTATTAAAAATAAGCAATAAACAAAAAAGTTGTTGGGAAAAGAAAGTGTCCTGTTTTTTTAATTGAAACATTTTTATTAGATTTGCAGTAAAATCTAAAATCCATTAAATATTGTTATTATGCCTCAAGCAATCCTCCCCTT
>JAIROL010000258.1 GCA_031257565.1 Tannerella sp.
CTGGTTTGCGTAGCCGGACATACATTAAAAGTCTTTCAAAGGCTGGGGAATATTCGGACGACGAAAACAGAAATAATAAATAACGCACTGGAAGATGATTATAATCCTCTATCAGAAGAAGAAAAATCGGCTCTGCGAAAGAAATATTTGATTGAAGAACATGCCAAAGTCATTGTATTTGCCGGGCGACTGGATGAAGTGAAAGGCCTTGGCGGTTTGATAAATGCCTTTAACTTGCTTATTTTTAAGATGCTAGATTTTACAGGTCAGGAACTCTGAAATTTTTGCACGCCTCCCCTTTTTTTAGTACTTTTGAACGCAAAATAAAACATCCCGTTCATGAATAGCAAGTATTGCAATATATGGTTATTATTACTGTCCCTTTTCTGTCAGCACGCTCTTGCAAAGGAAGATTACCGGTTTAGGACCATGTCCCCCAAAGGCGGTTTCTATTTTGACGGAGTGAAAAGTATCGAGCAGGATTATTATGGTTTTATTTGGGTGGTAATGGACGATGAGCTGTATCGGTTTGACGGATTTGAATACAAAAAATATTATGCCCGTTTTGCGTCTATCGATAATTCAAAAAAATGGGAGTTCTTTAATATAACAAGTAATTCACGCGGAGATATATACGTCAATACAAATAACGGACTCTATTCCTATGACAGAAATTCCGATAGTTTCAGCCTGATATATAAAAGCGTTACAACATTAATAACCGATAAGGCGGATAATCTATGGGTCTGGACAAACGCTAAATGGAATATACTTGATATACGGTCAGGCAAACTGGTCGTTCCCCTCCTGAACGGAGAAGCTGTTTCATCTACAAATACGGTGTTCTGTATGCATAATGACGACCTGTACCTGTTTAGCGCCAATAAAATCTACCGTTACAATTATGTAAAAAACGAATTGTCGCTCTGTTGCACATTATCGGAGAAGGAACTTTATATAAGACAGGCCAAAGCGCATCAGGGGAAATTATGGGTATACGCCCATAAATATGGATTATACAAAATTGACTTGTCAACATTCAACATTGAAGACCGCTTCGATTTTATTCCGGAAGAAAATAATTTGTTACGCTCTTTCCTGATTGATAAAAAAGGATCTATCTGGATCGGAACTTTAAACGGATTATATATACTCAATCCGATAACGCGCGAATATTCACATTACATACACTCGGAAAAAGATCCGTTCAGTCTGCCGAATAATTCGATCTGGACGATCCGGGAAGATCGTCGGAGAAACATCTGGATAGGAACCTATTCGGGAGCTATCTGCTATGTGAATATAGATGAAAACAACGCATTCAAGTCATATACCCCGCAAAACAGCGCGCTAAGCCTTTCTCCGGTAAGCGCATTTGCCGAAGACAATACCAATTTATGGGTCGGAACCGAAGGCGGAGGTATAAACATTATCAACAAAGAAACCGGACAATTTAAGTATATCGCTAATAAAAAGAACCTGAACTCCAATAATATAAAATCGTTAACGACGGATGCGGAACATAACTTCTGGGTTGCGACATTCATGGGAGGCCTCAGCCGCATTACGTATGATCATAACACAGATTCGATTCATATCAAACATTACAATAACGTTCCTGGGGATTCCGCTTCCCTGCTGGTAAACGACATTAAAAAGATTATCCTCGAAAGCGATTCCGGATTATGGGTTGCTTATCAAAACCGAAAGCTACAAATATCCTACCTTTCCTTTAAAAATGAAAAATTCGCCCACATCCGCCTGGATCATAAAGACTATGACGATTATATATTTGATATTCAGAAACAAAACGAAAAATATTTATGGGCCATAAGCAGCGAAAAAATTTACAGACTGGATCTTGAAACGTATGATATCGAGAAATTTTCACTCAATGATTCCATATATGCCACCCTGTATACTTTTTGTCTGGACGCTTCCGGTTATATGTGGATAGGAACGATCGGAAACGGAATTATCAAATTTGATCCTGCTACCGGCCGGCATATACCTCTGAATGATTTGCTGAAAAATAATATATATTCGGTTTATAATATCTGCTATGATGATGGGAACATCTGGATTGGAACCGATAATGGCTTATATTGTTATAGTATCGCGCAAAATAACTTGCAGAAGTTTGATGAGGGAGAAGGCACGCAAGGACAGGTTTACTATCCGCTGGCTTCGATGAAAAGCAAAAACGGGATGTTATATTTTGGCGGAACAAGCGGATTTACAGTGGTCGATCCTGAAAAAATATCCCATAACGAATATAAACCGAAAGTTATTATTTCCGATTTTCTCATAGACTACGTTCCAAACAAGGTAAAAACCGCCGGCGCCGGTGATGAAAACGAGATTATATTAAATCATAACCAGACTAACTTCGGACTCAGATTTTCTTCCGACAACTATCTGATACCTGAAAAAAACCGTTTCAAATACCGTCTGAAAGGATATGATGACAGATGGATAGAAACCGACGCTTACAACAGGACCGCGCTGTACACAAAAGTCCCGCCGGATATTTATTATTTTGAAATACTTACGGCAAATAACGACGGAGTCTGGAATGATATTCCTTCCGTTATCAAAATTAACAGAAAACCGGCTCCCTGGCTTAGTAAACCGGCTTATGTCGTTTATCTCATCATAGTCATAACCATCCTGCTTTTCATTTTGCGCTACTATAATGACAAAAAGAAGTTAGAGATGCAACTCTATCTGGAAAATATTGAAAAACAAAAGAAAGAAGAAATACACCAGTCGCAACTCCGGTTTTTTACCAACATTTCGCATGATTTCAGAACTCCGCTTTCCCTGATTATCGCATCATTAGAGAAATTGAGGCAGGAAGGACTGAAAGAATATTATTACCGTATACTTAGCAGTAACGCGAAACGCCTGTTGAATCTTGTCAACGAACTGATGGATTTCAGAACAGTCGAAAACGGCAAGATGAAATTAGAACTCCAACCTGTAGATGTAAACCATTACGTAAAAAAACTGGGCGAAGATTTTGCCGACTACGCTCGTCAAAGAGAAATTAATTACAATATCGTATGCGATCCCGAATTGCCGGAAGAATTGTTCGTCGATAAAAATATCCTGGAAAAAGTGATAATGAACCTGCTAAACAATGCATTCAAATATACTCCCAAAGGTGGAACAATTAATCTTGAAACACACCGGACCCCTTTTAAGTCAATCTATAAGAACAAATTTGTCGTTAATGGCGATATTATTCCGGAACAAACATTCTCCATTACGATCAGGGATTCGGGGGTCGGCATATCAGAAGAATCCATTCAGTTTATTTTTGAACGCTTCTATAAAGCCAACACCGTCAATTTTGATTCCAATCTAAGTACCGGCATCGGTTTAGCCCTTGTAAAAAGCCTTATTCTGCTGCATCGCGGAATAATAAAAATATACAGTGAAAAAGAAAAAGGCTCCGATATTTCGGTCCTCCTTTCCGTAAACAAAAATATCTATGATAAAGAAAGCTTTATGGACGTCCCGGTACAAGACAAAGATTCTGCCTTACATAAAAAAAACGATAATAACGACCTCGATGAGAGCCTTGAAAACGATATAAGACAAATTCGGCAAAAAAGTAAAAAAAGAATATTGATTGCAGAAGATAATGATGATTTACGGCACATTATATCGGACTATCTATCGGAGGAATATGACGTCATACAGGCAAAAGACGGCATGGAGGCTTCGAATATCCTGTCGCAAAAAGTAATTGACCTGATTATCAGCGACATTATGATGCCGCGAAAGGATGGTATAGCTTTCTGTAAAGAGGTAAAGGAGAGTATTGAAACATCGCATATTCCTTTCATATTGCTGACGGCAAAGACAAGCCTTGAAAGCAAACTGGAAGGAGCGGATTCGGGAGCTGATATTTATTTCGAAAAGCCTGTTGATTTGCAACTGCTGAAACGTTCTATTTATAATGTGTTCAAACACCGGCAACAAGTAAAAGAGTATTATGCAAAAAATCATTTTGCCGATAGCGCCGAACTGTCGTCCAATGAACGGGATGCGAAATTCTTACAGGATTTCATCCATATCATAGAGGAGAATCTTGATCATCCTGATATGGATGTGAATTACATCGCATCACAGTTATCGATGAGTCGCAGTAAGCTATACAGAAAAATCAAAACCATGACCGACAAATCCATTATAGAGTTCATTTTAAGCTATAAAATGAAAAAAGCCGCCAAACTAATCATCGAAGAAGATGTATCATTACGGCAGGTTATGGATCGTATTGGTATAGAAAGTCAACCTTATTTTACAAATGCTTTCAAAAAAGAATTCGATGAAACGCCTTCGGCTTTTTCCGTAAAACATAAAAAAAATACCAAACAATAACAATTCGGATAAAATAAAAAACAATTACAGTAAACCGGAACATTTCTCAAAACAATATTTTTGCAGAAACTTATGATTAATCGACATACGCGCAAAAATGAAAAAAACATTTGTCATAACACATTTTTTTCTCACTCTATCCTGTATATTTTCATGCTCTACTGCACAAATCAATATAAGTAAAGAAAATATTTCCGGACAACTAAACAAAGTTGCCGACCGGCAGATTAATAATCTCAGATACTCCACAGAAGGTAGCGCCGGTTTTCTTCATGATCACGGTATGGATGCATGGACAAACGCAGTTTTATATATCGGCATAGCCGATTGGGCTAAAACATCGGGAAACCAGTCTTACTATGAATGGTTACTGGAAATAGGTAATAAAAATGCATGGAAAATTCCTGAAAATTTCATAGAATACCCTCAGTACGGCCTTTACCATGCAGATGAACTCTGCATCGGACAATTCTATCTGGAAATGTTTGACGTATACAGGAATATTGAAATGATAACTTCTGTAAAAAAACGAGCGGACTGGATTATGAATAACCCGCCGGCCGACGGAATGCGGGCCGGTAACAAACAAAAATGGTCGTGGTGCGACGCTCTTTTCATGGCGCCGCCGGTATATGTATACCTGGCTTCGGTTGAAAACGACGATAGATACCTTGAATTCATGCATAAAGAGCTCATGGATACATACAATCACCTGTATGACAAAGAAAGCGGATTATTTTTCAGAGATGATAGCTTTTTTGAAAAACAGGAAGCTAACGGACAAAAAGTATTCTGGGGCAGAGGGAATGGCTGGGTCGCCGCCGGTATCGCACGTATGCTTAAAAACATACCTGCAGATAATACAAATCGCCCTTTTTATGAAAATTTATTCGCGGAACATATCGATCGTTTACTGGAGCTAAGGGATAACAATGGGTTCTGGCATGCAAGCCTGCTTGATCCGGAAAATTATCCGTCGCCGGAAACAAGCGCGACTGCACTGATTACTTATGCCATGGCTTACGGAGTAAACAACGGCTTGCTTGATAAAAAAGAATACATGCCACACATCGAAAAATCATGGCAAGCGCTCATTTCTGTCGTTGATGAAAACGGCAAATTAGGCTATGTTCAACCTATCGGAGCGGATCCGCGAAAAGTCACGCAGGATATGACTGCCGCATATGGCGTTGGAGCTCTTCTGATGGCCGGAAGTGAAATCTATCAATTTGCAAAATGAAAAACGAAACCTTAATAAACAGATATGAAGAATTTATTTAATTATTCCATTTTCCTTACCATTCTTTCCGTCTTTGCGTTGAACAGTTGCGATACACGAACTGGAAATCCATCTGTGAACACGGAAGAAAGTCGTAAGAAATTCTTTTTCAATGACGACTGGGAGTTTAAAAAAGGAGAAAAGGAGGCGGACGCTCCATGGGCAAAAGTCGCTATTCCGCATACATGGAATAATGTAGATATGCAAACCCAACGCAACGACTTTTATGCGGGAACGGCCTGCTATCAGAAAATCTATACGCCGGACGCTTCGCTGGAAGGCAAACGCCTTTTCATTCGCTTCGAAGGAGTCGGCGCTACTGCAGAAGTATTTGTTAATGACGAATTTGCCGGAAATCATCTGGGCGGATATTCGGCTTTTACAATTGAAATAACGGATCTGTTAAAATACGGTGAAAAAAATCATATTCTTGTGAAAGCCGACAATTCGTCACGTCCGGATGTTATTCCGGTAAACCATCGTCTTTTTGGCGTCTACGGCGGCGTCTACAGACCGATAGAGCTTATTATCACGAATAAAATTAATATTTCAGTAAATGATTATGCTTCGCCGGGTATTTATATCCGTCAGAAAAATGTTTCTGCGCAATCGGCCGATGTTCATGTAAAAACAAAGATAGACAACCGTACCGGGAAATCCGGCAAAGTCGGCGTGAATACCACAATCTATGATATGAAAGGAAATGCTTTATTGTTCAATGACTGTACGGTTGAAGTCGCTCCACAAGGACGGCAAACCGCAACTGCGGATTTCCGGATAAAAAATCCGCGCCTGTGGCAAGGACTGGAAGACCCTTATTTGTATAAAGTAATTGTAAGACTTATACAGGACGGGAAAGTGATAGATGAAGTGGCACAGCCTTTAGGTTTGCGCCATTTCGAATTAAAGGCCGGCGACGGGATGTACCTGAATGGAAAGAAAACGCCGATGTTTGGCGTTTGCCGCCATCAGGACTGGTGGCAACTGGGGAGCGCGCTGACCAACGAAAACCATGATACGGATTTGGAAATCATTAAGGAAATCGGAGCAACAACCATTCGTCTGGCTCATTATCAGCAGTCGGAATATTTTTATTCCAAATGTGACAGTATCGGATTCATGATATGGGCGGAAATTCCTTTTGTGAACCGCGTTTCCACACAGGAGGCCAACAATGCGCGACAGCAGCTGACAGAACTCGTCCGTCAGAATTTTAATCACCCATCCATTTACGTCTGGGGATTGCACAATGAAGTGTATCATCCTCATAATTACACGACCGATCTGACGCAAAGCCTGAATGATCTCGCTAAGAGCGAAGACCCGGATCGTTATACAGTACAGGTGAGCGGTTACAATAAAATCGATCATCCGGTAAATAACAATGCGGATATTCAGGGAATTAACCAGTATTTTGGTTGGTACAACGGGACGCTGGACAGTATGCTGCCGTGGGTCGAACGTTCCGAAAAACAATTTGCCGAATATAAAATAATCTTCTCCGAATATGGTACGGAAGCAAATATCTACCGGCAGAAAGAAATCGTTTCCAATCGCGGCGATTGTTGCGGGTTCGACAAAGATTACAACGAATCGTTTGCAACACGTTTTCATGAAGAACACTGGAACGTAATCTCAAAACACCCGTTTTTAATCGCCTCTTATATATGGAATACATTTGATTTTGCTACGCCGACGTCCTCGCAGGGACAGGTAGAGTCGCGAAATATGAAAGGATTGGTCACATTTGACCGCAAAACAAAAAAAGACCCGTTTTACTGGTATAAGGCAAACTGGAGTAAAGAACCGGTTTTATACATCACGCAACGAAGGGTAATCGACAGAGGAAATGAAATAACCCCGATAACTGTTTATTCAAATATAGGCGAACCTAAACTCTTTGTAAATGGAACGGAAATATCGACCGTAACTATAGGGTATACGGATATTCATTACATTTTCACCGATGTAAAGCTAACCGAAGGAGAAAACATGGTGGAGGTAAAAGTAGAGAAAGACGGCGAAACATATCAGGATAAAGCGATCTGGAACTATTCCGAGACATACAAAGACTTGAGTAATCAGGCGCCGGAAGTAAGGTTGAAAGAACATGCAGGGCTTTAATAATTTTCTATTAATGAATTTTACGCATCATAAATTTACAATTAAGCTATTAAACTATGAAAAAGACTTTATTATCAATACTTTTATGCAGTTTATTGCTGTCGCAGGGGTTCGCGCAGACAAATGAGAAGGAACGAATCCCATTGAAACACGGCGCTCACAGAATCGGGAAACGTACCGATGCAGCCATGCAACATTGGCGGGAATACGGGCTCGGACAGTTCATCCACTGGGGGGTTTATTCCATACCTGGAGGGGTATGGAATGGGAAAACGTATACCGGAGCTGCCGAATGGATACGGTCATGGCAGGAGATTCCCAACGACGTGTATGACAATCTGTACAAACAATTCAATCCCCTGCATTTCGACGCTAAAAAATGGGCAAAGCAAGCGAAGGATATGGGAGCCGGATACATGATTTTCACAACCAAGCATCATGATGGTTTCTGCATGTGGCCGAGTCGATATACAGATTACACCGTGGCTAATACGCCATACAAAAAGGATATCGTGAAAGAACTTGTTGACGCCTATACCGCAGAAGGCATAGATGTTTACCTTTACTTCTCTATTATCGACTGGAGACATCCCGGTTATATTTCCGGCGGCAATATCAATTCGCCGCAAATAAAACAGGCATTCCGGTCAGGAGAAGGCCTCAATCCGTTTCAAACAAAGGAGCAGGAAGATAAATACGAAGAATTCAAATCTTTTACGCGAAATCAACTCCTTGAATTATTAGACAATTATCCGCAAATAAAAGGCCTCTGGTTCGACGGTTCGTGGGATGTGGCGTGGGTAAAGCATGCGGCATGGGTTGACTCTTTAGGCTTTGAACTAAGGAATAAGCATCCGGGATTAATCATCGGAAGCCGTTTTCGTTCGGATGAATTTGGCAACAGGCATACGGACGCCAACGGAGACCTGATCGACGATCATGACCAGCGCTACGAACGTAACCTGCCGAAAGATCTGGCTGAAACCAACGGTTTTGACTGGGATTGCGTAATGACGATACCCGAAAATCAGTGGGGATATCACCGCGACTGGTCATGGACTTATGTAAAGACGCCCTACGATCTCATTGATATGGCTGTTAAAGCTAATTCTTTAGATGGAAATTTTGTCATTAATTTCGGACCAGATGGAAACGGCAATATACGTAAAGAAGAGTGCGACATCGCCAGGGAAATTGGTAAATGGATGGCTAAAAACGGAGAGGCCATATACGCTACGCATCACTCCATTCTCGAAAAACAGGACTGGGGGTATTCTACCCAGAAAGGAGATAAGGTCTATTTATCCGTATTCAATAAACCGATGAATAACCTAATACGCGTCAAACTTCCGAGAAGCAAAAACCGGGATATGATTTATGCTATTACCAAAGCGCATGTCCTATCGACAAAAGAAAAAGTCAACATTCATGGAAACGGGAAGCCCGGCGCTTACTACCGTGATAAATCAGGCGCTTCCTATTACGACCTGATTATCCCTAAAAAACTCCGGAAATCAACCGAGCCGTTTGTTATCGTAATCGAACTGAAAGAAATCGACAAAGGCGACTTCGAAGCATACCAGCAGGCATTAACATAACGCTTTCACATAATTTTCAGTTGGATAACCACGTCTCCTGCAACCAGAGATTTCCGGACATCAATGACACGTTGGTTACTGCTTCCTCTGAACTGCAGACTTTCGTCTCGCAAAGTCTGTACATATCTTCCGTCAACCAACACATCCAGAAACGGAAGTATTTGCGATAATCGGGCGGGTTTTACGACTTGCTCATAGGAAAAACCCGTATAACACCATATATTCTTATCTGTTTCCTTTTTAATCAGGCGGGCCAGCTCGGTGAAACTTTCTAACTGAAACAATGGATCGCCACCGGAAAAAGTCACATTCGCAAACTCGTTTTCACAGATAATCTTCAATAAAGAATCAACAGCGTAGAATGAACCGCTCTTCATATCCCAGGATTGCGGATTATGACAACCGGGACATTGATGTGCACAACCGGCAGCATAAATAGCCGTCCGGAAACCGGAACCATCTACGGTGGTATCGTGCACAATATGAAGTATGGATAGTTCCGGCATGGGTGTGGGCATTACAGGGTCGGTTTATTCATGGACAACACGGTCATTCAGTTCTGCAAGCTTAGCGCTGTTCCAACGGTCGGTCGTACCAACCAAATAGCCCGTAATCCGCTGTAAACGATCTATCTCAAGGCTACCGCATTTAGGACATTCGGTCAACCGGGAAACAGCATTTTCATAACCGCATTTCAGGCAACGATTACGGTTATGATTCACAGATGCATATCCCATATTCAGAACTCCTGACCTGGCACAGATTGGATTGTCGCGATTTTGACAACTGCTTAATCTGCGTCAATGGCTATATTCCACAGGGACAGCGCTTTACGGGCTACGAGTTTTAGATTCAGAG
>JAIROL010000259.1 GCA_031257565.1 Tannerella sp.
CCTTGTATAAAGGGTACAAGAATAACTGTTGGAGATATTCTTCAGTGGTTATCTGAAGGGATACCTGTTTCGGAAATATTGGATGATTATCCCTTGTTAAAAGAAGTACATATACAAGCCGCTTTAGCGTTTGCGGCAAGGCGTGAAGAGATTATTAAAGTAATAGCGGCAGTATAATTATGGACTATTGGAAATAATAAAAGATAAAAAATAATGTACGGCCCAAACTTCGCATAAACAAGCATATAGACGCAATACGCATATTTGTCGAATTTGGGCGTAAGAGAGTGATTGTTTGTGAAACTTTTTGTATCTTTGTTTTTTCTCAATAAAAAAAGTTTGCGGATTTTAAGGTTATAAAGTGGAACTGTCATTTTTTTAGAAAGAGCATATTGTGGAAAATAAAATTGGATTTGTTGTTTTGCTTACGGTTTTAGAAAATCGCACCACAAACTGAAAATGTCGCGATATGTAAGACGAAAAGAAAACAAAAAAGTCGTACATTTGCAAAAATAAACAAATAATAGAGGATAAATACAGATGCACCGGTCACTCTTGAGAGCCTGTTCAAAATTCAGCAACTCACGCAATAAATGAGCAAGGCATAATTGATGCCGACCGGCTTTTGTCTTCAATTGAGAAGCCCAACAGTCACTTACGTAATACAGAAAACGACCGGGAAAATATTCTTCGATCACACGATGGCCGCGGCTTTTGAAGGAAACTATAAAGGTCAGGCATTTGTTCTGCCATACATGAAACCAGTGTTTTTTGCCATTTACCCGGCAACCGGTCTCATCGGCGCCAACAACCTCGCTCGCTGCGATTCTGTTTTGAATTTCACTGTAGGCTGTTCCCGATTTCTCACTCATCTCTTCCGGTATATTATCCACGCTACCCTCCGACAGAGGCAGGGAATACAGGTCGGAGAAGAACTGACATAAACGTCGGTAGGGAAGAAACTGGCTTTGCCTGCATTAAATGCTAACTTTTTAGTATCTTGAAAGACCTTATCGTATGTTGTAACAAAACAGGTGGCGCGCTCTATCAGCAGATAGCGCCACCCTAAGATAACAAAAAAACCACCTAAATAAAAACCTAATACTTAAAAAGTATCTTTATAATCATCTTTCCCAAGATTACAAAATCACGATTCAAATAGACAATCCTTCATCAAAAAAAGGATATTTATTCAAATTTGGTACAAAGTAATATATTTTAATCATGTTTTGCAAAAAAAATCGACAGAATCGTTAAAATGATCGACTAATTTTAATTATTCATCACGTTCCTTTCGTCCGGCATTAATTATTTTCCGGACGTAGTTTGCGAACGACAGCGCCTGTACGCCACATTTCACTGTTACGTAATGCGGCCAGCTCTTTATTTAATTTTTCACGATAATCGGGTTGCGAATTTGAGTCGATAGAACGTTGAGCCTCATTTCCGATTGCCACTTCTCCGTATAGTTTTTCAAAAACAGGTTTTGTCGCATCATGAAACGGCCCCATCCAGTCCAAAGCGCCACGCTGCGCTGTTGTAGAACAGTTAGCATACATCCAATCCATACCATTTTCGGCAAACAAAGGCATCAAAGATTGGGTCAATTCCTCAACCGTTTCATTAAACGCTTCGGATGGAGAATGACCGTTTTCACGTAATACTTCGTATTGCGCAAGCAAAAGTCCCTGTATTGCTCCCATTAACGTACCACGTTCGCCTGTTAAATCGGAATACACTTCTTTCTGGAATGTCGTTTCAAATAAATAACCGGAACCGACTCCAATACCGAGGGAAACAGCGCGCTCTTTCGCCCGTCCGGTTGCATCCTGATAGACGGCATAAGACGAATTGAGCCCGCGTCCCTGCAAAAACATTCGACGCAACGAAGTTCCGGAACCTTTTGGCGCTACCAATATAACATCCACGTCTGCAGGAGGTATTATGTTGGTACGCTCTTTATAAGTAACCGCAAAACCGTGAGAGAAATATAATGCTTTTCCTGCAGTCAAATGTCTCTTTACGATCGGCCATAATGCGATCTGTGCAGCATCCGACAATAGATACTGAATAACGGTTGCACGCTTGCACGCCTCTTCTATCTCAAACAAAGTTTCGCCCGGCGTCCAACCGTCCGCCAACGCTTTTTCCCATGTCGGACCTTTACGCTGACCGATAATCACATGGAACCCATTATCCCGGAGATTAAGGCTCTGTCCCGGTCCCTGAACGCCATATCCTATAACTGCAATCGTTTCATCTTTCATGACCTCTCTTGCTTTTTCCAAAGAAAACTCCTCGCGGGTAACCACATTTTCGTCAACGCCGCCAAAATTAATTTTTGCCATTTTTATTAGTTTTATAATTAGTAATAATATATTATTTATTTCATCCATGTTGCCGACGCGCGGCAAATAGCCTTTTCTTCAAAACAAATCGCCATTTGATACTTGTCCGGTTCCGTTTCTTTTTTATGCAAAGTAAGCGGCATACCGTACCGTCCTTCAGACAGATATGAGATTTCAAAACGCCTTACTTCCTTTTCCCGAAATAAATCCAGTTCAAATAAATCCAGCAAATGTTCCATATACTTAATACTGTTGAAATGTCCGTTTATATCCAGATCGCTGTATTTCGCCTGATACGGAACGCCGTCGGATTCCGTTTCTATGGCGGCGATCTTCCCCGGTTTCTCTATCGGGCAAATACGATCGGATAAATATATGCTTAACGCTTCCACATCAAGCGGGGTAAGACGACGCGTCTGAATATCTATTGCCGCCCAGATAGAACGCGCATAAGCAACGGGAGCCCCCGCACGATCTGTCAGTTCAAAACAACGGCTTGTAAAAAGACGTCCTACCTCGTCAATCCAGGTATATAAGGTTACCGGCTCCGACATTTCCGGATAACGGCTCATTTCTATCGCCAACCGCGAAAGCACCCACGCCGTATGCCTTTCCGTCATATCATTGAAACCAAACCCCCGTTGCGATGCATGATTTGACGCCGCATGCAACAGATAATTCCCAATCATGGGAATAGTGACCCGTCCTCTGAAATCAAGCAGGTATGACTCCGTTTCGAAGTAAAACTTCCCGATCTTTTCAAGTTTACTCATGCTTTTTGTTTTAATTTGTTTTCCATAGCCGACAACATATCGCTCAAGCGCTCGACTTTACTTTTTGTAATAGCAATACGTCCGGAACGTATAAACTGAAGAACGCCGACGCGTTCGCTCAATTCGCGAAATAAAGACTGGGTCTCCTCATAGTGCCCGTTCTTTTCAAGTACGACGCAGGCTTCATTTATTTCAAGAACCCGCGCATTATATTTACGGAGAAGCTCCTCTACTCCTTCCATTTTAATGAAAAGATCGGTACTCAGTTTGTATAAAGCGATCTCCTGATAAACAAGATCCTCGTCGGTATTATAATAACCCTTCAGAATATCTACGCGTTTATCGATCTGCTTCACCACTTTTTTTATCGTCGCTTCATCCGCAAATGTTGTAATCGTAAATTTATGAATACCTGCAATGGCAGAAGGAGAAACCGATAAAGTTTCTATATTCAGTTGACGACGCGTAAATATGATTGCAATCTGGTTAAGCAAACCTACGGTATTCTCCGAAAAGATGATTACGGTAAATAATTTTTGCTCCTGCTCGTTCATCAAATCCGTCGATCCGGCAGTATGTTTATCTGCGGATGCTTCAACTGTTTTCCTTGTTGAGTTCTTATGATTCGTTTTCATTCCACAATCTTCCTTTATGATTTTAATAAAGCATTTCCGTAATACAGCCTCCAGCCGGAACCATTGGGTAAACCATACCGTATTTTCCCACATCTGCTACCAGTAGATACGATCCCTTATAATGAAGCATTTCACGAATCGCATCATCAAGATCTTCCCTCTTTTGCACTTCACGCGCCCCGATCCGAAATGCTTTTGCGATAGCTACAAAATCCGGATTTTCCATCTCGGTGGAAGAGTAGCGCTCTTTGAAAAACAACTCCTGCCACTGGCGCACCATCCCCAGAAAATTATTATTCAGAAGAACGATCTTTATATCCAGTTTTTCCTGCATAATCGTACCCAGTTCCTGCAGCGTCATCTGCATACCCCCGTCCCCTACAAACAAACAAATAGTTCGATCGGGAGCCCCGAACTTTGCTCCTATAGCGGCAGGAAGGCCAAATCCCATGGTTCCAAGCCCTCCCGACGTAACGACGCTACGTGTCCTGGTGTATTTAAAATAACGCACGCTCATCATCTGGTTTTGTCCGACATCGGTAACAAGAACAGCCTCATTATCCGTCGCTTCCGAGACTTTGCGCACTACTTCCCCCATTCGCAGGTATCCGTCAACCGGATTTATTTCTTTTTCTATGACTTTACGTCGCTCTTCCTTTTCATCTGCGGCAAACGAATTGATCCACCTTTCATGTTTGGCCGGTTTCAGCCATTTCGTAATCTCGCGCAATGAGTCCTTTGCATTTCCAAGAACTTTCACATCCGTCTTGACATTTTTATCCATTTCCGAAATATCGATGTCTATGTGAATTATTTTGGCCTGTTTTGCGTAGGTATTCAAAGCTCCCGTCACGCGATCGTCGAAACGCATACCGATGGCAATCAGCACATCGCATTCGTTTGTCTTACGATTAGGTCCTATATTTCCATGCATACCCAGCATTCCTTTATTCAACCGGTAATCCGAAGGCATAGCGGAAAGACCAAGTATTGTCGAACCGGCCGGTATATCCGCCTTTTCCAAAAAAGTTTTCAGTTCCTTTTCTGCGCCACTCAGGATAACCCCCTGTCCTATCAGTGCAAACGGTTTTCTTGCGCTATTGATCAATGCTGCAGCCTTCCGCACCCTTTCCGGATCGATCTCCGGCCATGGCTGGTAACTGCGTATAAAATTAACAGCTTTGTAGACATAATCTACTTCCCCTACTTGAGCGTCTTTCGCAATATCGATAACGACAGGACCGGGACGACCCGTCGAAGCAATATAAAATGCGCGCGATACGGCCCACGCCATATCCTCGGCGCGACGGACCTGGTAGGCCCATTTTGTAACAGGAAGCGTTATACCTATCACATCTACTTCCTGAAAAGCGTCCGTTCCCAGCAACGATGAAGGCACCTGTCCGGTAATAACCACCATCGGCGTACTGTCAAGCATCGCATCGGCTATACCTGTTATGGTATTTGTTGCGCCGGGACCCGAAGTTACCAGCGCGACCCCGACTTTACCGCTTACGCGCGCATACCCCTGCGCCGCATGCGTAGCGCCTTGCTCATGGCGAACAAGCACGTGACGTAACTTATCCTTATAATCATAAAGTTTGTCATAAATGGGTATAGCCTGCCCCCCGGGATAACCGAATATACATTCAACGCCTTCAGCTATGAGCGTCCGGAGCAAGGCTTCCGAACCGGTTATTTTTTTCGATTTCGATTTCGATTTCATGTGTACATTATTTATTTTTTAACGCTTCATACGAAAAATATATTTTGTTTTAAAAATACCTATCCATTGTCAATAACCCTCACTCCTCCCTTATCCGCGGAGGCAACCATTTTCGCATAAGCCTGTAATGCTTTCGATACTTTCCTGTCGCGAAGCGGTTTCCAACCATCTTTCCCTTTGGATTCTTCTGCTTCGCGACGTAAATTAAGTTCCGGGTCGCTCAATTTCACATTTATTGTTCTTGATGGAATATCTATTTCAATCATATCTCCGTCCCTCACCAGACCGATCGCCCCACCAGACGCCGCTTCCGGAGAAATATGCCCGATACTCAATCCCGATGTACCCCCGCTGAAACGACCATCCGTGATAAGCGCGCACGCTTTACCCAGACGCCTTGATTTGATATAGGACGTCGGGTAAAGCATCTCCTGCATACCAGGTCCCCCTTTCGGACCTTCAAAAACAATAACGACAACATCTCCACGCTCTACTTTTCCTCCAAGAATTCCTTCACAGGCAGCTTCCTGCGATTGAAAAACTTTTGCCGGACCGCTAAAATGCCATATGCTTTCATCAACGCCTGCCGTTTTAACAACACAGCCGTCAACGGCAATATTTCCTTTCAGAACAGCCAGCCCTCCATCTTTGGAATAGGCATGTTCCATATCGCGGATACATCCTTCGGCACGATTGTCGTCAAGCGTATCATAATGTGTCGTCTGCGACCCCATCGCAAGATTAAACGTCCCTGCCGGAGCGCTGCTATAGATCCTCAGAGCTTCGTCAGAAACATCAGGACTGGTAATATCGTACATCCTTATCGCTTCTTTAAGACTTATTCCGTCTACGCGCTTTACCGAAGTATCAAGTAAACCGCCCTTTGCCAATTCTCCCAGGATGGCAATAATACCTCCGGCACGGTTTACATCCTCTATATGGTACTTTTGCGTATTCGGCGCTACTTTACAAAGGCACGGCGTTTTACGTGACAAACGATCCATATCATCCATCGTAAAATCGACTCCGGCTTCATTGGCTACCGCCAACAGATGAAGCGCCGTATTGGTCGATCCTCCCATTGCAATATCAAGGATCATCGCATTCAGAAATGCTTCACGGGTAGCAATACGCAACGGTAGCGCCGAATCATCCTTATCACGATAATATTTATAGGTATTATCCACAATTAATTTTGCCGCATCGCGGAATAACTGCGTACGGTTCGCGTGTGTAGCGACTATCGTGCCGTTTCCGGGCAGCGCCAATCCGATCGCCTCATTCAGGCAATTCATCGAATTTGCGGTAAACATACCGGAACAACTTCCACAGGTGGGACATGCATGTTCTTCTATCTTCGTCGCCTCCTCATCGCTTACCGAAGGATCCGCCGACTTAATCATCGCATCAATAAGATCCAGGTGTTGCCCATTCCATTCGCCGGCTTCCATCGGCCCGCCTGAAACAAAAACGGCCGGTATATTCAGGCGCATAGCAGCCATTAACATCCCCGGCGTTATTTTGTCGCAATTACTGATACACACCATGGCGTCCGCTTGATGGGCATTCGCCATATATTCCACGCTATCCGCAATAAGATCGCGCGAAGGTAAAGAATAAAGCATTCCGTCATGCCCCATCGCAATCCCGTCATCAATCGCTATCGTATTAAATTCCGCGGCAAAACAACCCAGCTTTTCTATTTCGGCTTTAACCAGCTGGCCAACCTCGTGAAGATGCGCATGCCCCGGTACAAACTGTGTAAACGAGTTGGCAATTGCTATAATCGGTTTACCCATCTGTTCCTTTTTCATCCCGTTGGCGGCCCATAAAGCTCTGGCGCCGGCCATCCGGCGCCCTTGTGTACTGATAGAACTACGTAATTTCATCTTACTTGCATATATTTAACAAAAAACCCTCCTCTACAATCAGAGAAAGGCTTACATAAAATAAATCTTTGTACGACTACATACAAACCTTCCTCACGCTTCGCGGCACAAGACCACAATGACGTTAATTGAGCGCAAAATAGAAAGGTTTTGAATAGCAATCATTATTTTTTCCATTAAAATCCGGGGCAAAGTTAATATTTCTTTTTATAACCCCAAACAATTTGACAAAAAAACAGCGATCCGGGGAGAAAAAAAGATAAAGAATAAATACTTGAA
>JAIROL010000269.1 GCA_031257565.1 Tannerella sp.
AAGTTTTGATTTCTTCAGGATGTACAACAAACTGAATGTTGATTTTTTTACTCTGTTCATACGCTTGAAAGTTTAATAAATTAATGATACAAAATTACTTTTTCAAGCTCATATAAACGATACGCAAAATATTGAAAAACAGAGAAATAAAACCTGATTCGTGGGACTTTTTCAGGCTTTGGAAAGTCCCACGATTTAGACCGTGAGAGTTGCCCCAAAACGCTGTATTTTTCATAATTCGAGGGTAAAAAGAAAGTCCTGAAAACTTTGATTTTCAGGACTTTACTGTGTTTTACTTTGACTTTCTGCGGTATGGACGGGACTGTATAGATGCTTGTATTAATCGCATATCTACGCATGTATGTGCGAAAAAAATATTAACGGATAGGGGGTTCTGGTCTCGCGAATCCTCACCTCCTGTTATAAACAAAGTTCAATCCCTGGGAAACATAGTTCTTAAACGCATGGTCGGAAGATATGAGCGGTATTTTGTCTGATATCGCCTGGGCGATGATGGCGTGGTCGTTCATGTCCTTGTGTCCCTCTGCAATTTGTAATTGAGCATATTTAGAAAAATGATGCTCGTTAAAGAAGATTGTTTCAATACCTGATTGTTTTAATTCGTCCAATAAGTTGTTTTCAGACTTATATCGAAGATATTTCATTTTCCCAATTCTAAACAATAAAATCAATTCCATAATGGCTACCGATCCGGCATAAAGAATTGTCGAGCAATCCGTTAATATATTCGATACATTCAAAGCTATTTCATCCGAGTTTTTAGATAAAATAAAAATCAGCATGTTTGTATCCAGATAGTATCGCATATCAAATTATTTAAGGACAGCTCGCATGTCGACTATCTCGCAAATCGGATCATACGATTCCCACCAAATTGCAAACTTCGACTTCATTACTCCCTTTGTCTCGTCTTTTTTAATGCTGCCTTTCGCCGCCTTTTTTGTTGTTTCTTTTGTCGTTTCTTTTCTTTTCATGTCTGTATAATTTTATCCTTATCTACGCCACAAAGATATATATAAATATATAAACAAACAAAAAAGAGCGAACATGAAAAAATGAAAAAAGTTACCAAATCGGTAACCGGAATAAAAATAGTCTAAGGGTAGAAGTTGGCCGTTTTTGAGCTATCTCTTTAGTAAGTTGTAATCGGTTACTAAATCGGTAACCGGACAATAAAATAGGATGATTGACATTTTTTACTGGAAAACGCAATTTTTTTACGGGAAAACGCAATTTTTTTGTGGTAAAACGTATATTTGCGATCTATTAATCGCTTAAAAAAAGTATAACAATGAACGAAAGTAAAGAAAGAATTGATTATCTCTTTAGTAAAGAGGCAATTGAATATGTCGAAAAGGTAAGCAACCTGTTAGACGGCATTATTTTGAGACTGGAAAAGGCGCTGGAACTGAAAGAACGGTTATTCGCGGGCTGCAATACGAAGAATATCCAATAATAAACACAATTTATGTCTGCATTTGAAAAGATAAACGGTATTAGGCAGATAGACCCTCAATCATTGATTGAGTTGTCATTGTCTTTTGCTAGGGAAGAAGGAATGAACCAGCGGGAAACGGCAAAGCATATATGCCGTGAATTACGTGATTTTATGCAGGAAACGAATACAGTCATAACGGCCAGAGAATTTAGCGAATGTTACTCGAATTTTGTTTCATTTGAAGAAAAATTCAGACAAACTTGTAATAGTGTTCAATAAGCATGCTTTAAAACGGTTATTATGAAGAAAGAGCAAAAAATTAATATGCTTAATTGTTTATAAATATGAATATTGTGATAAATATTGTGCCAATAATTAAAAGGGCGGCGGAAAACCAGTTAAGGTAGTCTACTTTTCTATTGATGGAGTGTACCATATCATTTGGGTCTTTTTCCGGCTTAACGCCATTTTTAAGGGCTTCCTCTAATTTTATAGAAAGGCCTCTCATCCACTTTTTTCCGATAAGATAAGATAGCAGGTTTGATAACAATGAAGTAATCACAAAAGCAGCTCCAATCGCTCCAATAGGTTTGCTGTTAAAAGTCATTTTATTTAAGATGATATCTATAAAAAATAATACAATGCCGCCGGCTGCAATATAAGTAATCTTTGTTTCAAATCTATCCTCGTCTTTAAATAAAGATTCAAATATATTATCGTATAGATCGGATAAACGCTTTTTGTCTTCGGGGGTTAGTCTGCCCGTTTCTGATACCTCTGATTTTGTTTCGATATATCCTGTATTTTCTTTCTTCGGTATATATTCCTTTTCCATAACAAACTCACTTCCTCATTTTCGTAATTTAAATTATTGATAACTGTTACAAAGTTACTATGTTTCCGTTTATTTATTCAATTATCATGAAGATTTATTTTCTTATTTCTTCGTAAGGATATAATAGTTCCGGTTGGTCTGCATTATTTTTAATGTGATCAAGCACGTGCGCGTCGATTTTAATAGCATTGTAACCGACGGGAGATTTTAAGACTACGCCATCAAAGCTGGTGCATCTGCTTAATGCAACATAAACCTGTCCGGGAGCGAAAGACTTTCCCAAAAACGCCAATCATTCCTGTGTCAATATGTCTGTTGAATCCTCTTTTAATTTTAGGACGTTTTGGGGAATTTCAAATCCCATTTTTCTATAAACGGGTTCGTAGGCGTTTATAATGTTTTCAACATTTCGGTATTGGCGTTTTCCCTTAAATGTTATTAGTCTTTTTATTAGTGCTTCGTTCAATAAATTATGCGCTGCCTGCATATCTCCTTTGTAGTAAGCGATTCTTACTTTATCATAGCTATTATCCCATTTCAATACTTTTTCTTTTATTCTCTTAATATTATTAGTTATAATCCAAATCTTAAAGAAAAGGATTATATGCAATATGCCTGCAATTATGCCTGCAATTATGATTGCCGTTGTTTCCATTATTGCCGTTGTTTCCATTATGGTTGCCGTTGTTTCCATATAAAAAATTTAATTTGTTAATATAATTATTTCAATGTTTATTTCTTCATTAGTATTTGTATAGTTCGCTCCTTTTCTTGCAACATCTCACGGAGGAGCTTCAATTCCCTTTTCGCAGTTTCCAATTCACTCTGACAACTTGATATGTTCGCATTGCCGTATACGGACATCGCGCTTATATCCCCTTTTACCTGCTGGGTAATTGGAGATGACGGGGTATCGTCAAAAAAATACCCAATAGGGACATTAAATATAGACGATATTTTCTATAGATCATTCGCTTGTATTTTGTTAGCGTTTATACATCTGTGCAAATTCGCTTCACTCATGTCAATATCCTTTGCTAACCTCTTTAATCCTCCGGCTCTATTTTCTGCAAGTTCTTTTATCTTCAATATATTCATAATCAGCTATTCTTTGTTTCAAATCTACCCTCATCTTTAAATAAAGATTCAAATATATTATCGTATAGATCGGATAAACGCGTTTTGTCTTCGGGGGTTAGTCTGCCTGTTTCTGATACCTCTGATTTTGTTTCGATATATCCTGTATTTTCTTTCTTCGGTATATATTCTTTTCCCATAATAAACTCACTTCCTCATTTTTATAATTTAAATTATTGATAATTGTTACAAAGTTATTATGTTTCCGTTTATTTATTCAATTATTATGAAAAAAGAGCAAAAAAACTTTTAGTTTTTAAAAAGTGATCTAATTCTGTCTATATCTTCTAATTGGCTAAAGTTTTCTTTGTAAAGAATTTTTTTTAGTTCAATCATTTCAGAAAACTCAAAGCCTTTTATTTTTTCCATAAATTCGTATTCATCTTCAACAATTTTTTTCCACGATACCGCATTTATATCAATATGTGATAGAGTATAAATTATATCCCTGCATTTTTTTCGATCATTATAAATGTTTTCTATCTGATTTTTGAAGTCTCTTATTTTTTTATTTGCAAGAATCTGGCAATCAAGATTCTCTAAGCAATATTTAATTAAACCCAATTTTGCTTTTTGAAATGGTTTTTTATTCGAGCGTAGCGCATTTCTTATTGTTACAATTAGCTCATCTATTACAAGATCGCTACCAACCTCGTTCGCATCAAAAATTGCATAAGATAGATGTTCTACTACCGCATCCATGTTAGGAGAATATAAATTAGCAGAAGATACCGCTCGTATTTCTATATTAAATCTTGCGGAACTTATTTTTTTATCATTAGAAACATCTAAGTACTTTATTTTTTTGTCAAAATCGGCGTTTAGCCTTATCATTTCAGACATAAACTTCCCCTCAATGTCTTTTATATGCGCATAATTGCCAATTACTATGAATGTAGCAAGTATGCCAACAAAACCCAATATTAAGGCAATGTTATTAGGCTCTATCACTTGATTAATAGAAAAGAAAATGTTTGCGCCTAATAGAATAATTATTATTCCGATTAGAAACCAATGGCTTTTAAGCAACAAATAAAAAAAATTATTCAGTCCTTTTGGCTCATTTATTAGGTTCTCCAACACTATTAGTCTTTTTCCTATCCTAATTAATGAACTATTTATGATTTCTATTTGCCTGTTATCCAGATTTTTTTGCTCATTTATTAGGTTTTCCAATGCGGAAATCCTATCGGCAACGCTTTTGACGGTGTTTTTCTTTTCTGTTATAGTGGCTTTATTTTTACAGCCAAAAAGCTGATTGATACTATTTTTCTTCATAACACAACTGTTTTTTAAGTATTCTGATAATATCCTCTTTGTCTTCTAATATTTTTTTTAAATATTCTATCTCTTTGTTTTTAGATTCTATATTCCCAGATAAGGAATCTCCATAGATGGATGCTGCATTACTATTCCCTCCTTTCTGCGTAATATGATTTTCATTACTGGCGTCTTCGTCAAAAAAAACACTAACAGGAACATCTAATACTTTTGCTATTCTTTCAAGCGTAGAGATGCTTGTTGATCCATTCTTAATCATTTTATGAATAGAAATATCACTCATTCCGACCTTGCCGGCAAGGTCCCTAATCGTTATGCCTTTCCTCTCTACTAAATCTCTAATAATTAATAAATTAGCCATATAAACAAAACTTTATTTATATATTTATATATTTTTAACTATAAAAATTTGACACAAACTAAACTATTATGCTATATTTGCCCCATAAATATATAAACAAATAAATACACAAACAAATAAAGGAGTAAAAAATGAAAAAAAGAAAAAGTATTAGGGGGATGATATCCGGGCTGGAGCCGGAAGAAAGCGTAGTATTCAAGGGTGGAGATTATCGTTTATCATCAATAAGGAATACCGCGTCGAGCGTGAGCGCGGAAACCAGGAAAAACAGGATGTTCTCAGTCTCTATCTCTTACGAGAAAAACCTAATAAGGGTAACCAGGTCCAAGTGAAAATCCGGTTTAGCTCCCTCACCGCCCAAAACGAAGAACAGGTAATTCGCCTGTTTAAGCATTTAGGCATTTATGACAAGGTAATATAAAAATAAAGACAATGAAACAAAAAACAAAATACGAATCAATGTAATACTATAAAACCGAATCCGGGTTAGCCCCTACACCGCCGGATGAGGTAAAAAAATAATTGGTGATTAGGTTGCGGCATCGAGCCTGGGATGCCGCGTAATTGCAAAGAAGTGGAATAAGGCGTTACTTCCACGAGTGGTCAGGTGTTTTGTGCAAACCTGCGGCGTTGATAGCAGTAATGTTATTTAACGGCAAGACTTGGTTTAAAGTCGAAGTAGCGAATCGGCAACCATCGCAGGCTAAGAAGCGGTAGCAATATCGTGAATAGCAGATTCAGTGCACAAAAAATTGAAATCAAAGGATAATTATCTAAGGTCACGTGCCCTCACGATGCGGTGAGCTGGAGGCGGTAATGGCCATAAGACTGCATGCAGGGATGTGATAATGAATCCGCAATTATACTCGAAGGCTCAAGCGGGCGCGACGCGGGGAAATTGTACAGGCAGGCTTGCATCAAAACCTGTTGATTTGAGGGATAAAACGGCATATAACCGAAGTATGAATCACTTCGGCGTGGCAAGGCGGGGTTGATAGCCCGATACGGAAAGACCGGGCGATCCCTTATCAGGATGAAGTTTTGGCGGTTTTAAAGATGCATAGAAGAAAGAAAACCGTTGGTGTGGAGATTAACTGGCCACTGTGAAAGTACCGGAAAACTTTCTTTTTAACGCAATTTAAATCACAAAAATTATGAAAACGAAAGCAATCGGCAGCATAGAGAATACCGCTGAATTTTGGAATAGGTACTACAGTAGTCCCGCAGTCATTCTGCGGGATGCGATGATGGCGAACATCAATAGCTCGATACGATATCCAAATTATGACGACGACGACAATTGTACAGTCGAGGTATTTCTCGTCAGCCTCGGCGTTGAATCATGTTATAAAGCTATGGCGGCTGCCAAGATCGTTGTTAGTGAGTTGAACTCCATTTCCGGAAAGATGTTTTATCTGGAAACGGCGTTTACTACACATGGTAGCCTTGCAATATCCATAAAGGAATATCCCACATACCCCGAAAGTACCGGAAAACTTTCTTTTTAACGCAATTTAAATCACAAAAATTATGAAAACAGAAAAGTATCAGGAACTTTACAAAAAAGATTACGATGCCTATAAGCATGGCGATCGTAATTTGCTGGCAATATCTCTGGCAACCCGTTACGACGGGATGACGGGGGATGACATTGAAGACCTCCTGACGGGAGCATTCAATTTGACGGCGACTACTTACAGGCGTTTGATGAGACATCCCAACGCTGGGGCCAAACTCGTTAAAAGGCTTGCGGCGGACGGCAAATTCCTTGCGACTAAATGCGATGCAAGCCGTTGGTGCGAAGCCACGCCGGCAGAACTCGACGTTGCGGCAAGGTGGTGCGTCGAGAATGATTGTACGTATGTTATGGCTGAATTTGCGGAGCATCCCGCCACATCGTCTAAGACTCTTAAGTGCCTGTACAAAAACTGCGAAGATAGAGACTGGCTTTGGGACATATTGTTAAATAATCCGGCCACGCCGCACGATGTCGTTACGGATATTGAAAAAAGAATAAGTATGGTAATGCTTAATCAAAAAAGAAGAATTAAAAAACGCCTAACAAGGCCATTCAATAATAAAACTAAAACAATAAAATCATGAAAACAAATGTATTTCACGGAGTAAAGATGGAAGACTCCAGTAATTTTTGGGAAACTTTTTACTCAAGTCCGGCAAGTTTTTTAAAGGAGGCCATAAGCCTCAAGATAGACAATCCGATTTTTTACCCTGATCAGCATGAAGACGACAGGTGTACGGTTGAGGTAGCCCTTTCCGGCTACAACGTCGATTCATGTTACAAGGCCGTTGCGGCCGCAGAATCGCTCATTAATGGATTAAACTCCATATCGAGAAAGACTTTCAGCCTAAACACATGGTTTACGGCTTACGGATGCCTTGGGATAAGCATTAAGGAATCCGAAACATTAAAACCGGAAAATGAATCGCCTGAAAATATTAACCTGACAAATTAAAGGAGCAATAACTATGATAAAGCTGTATACAAAAAAAGAGGCGGCAGAAATACTAAGAATAAGCCTGCCGACATTAGACCGCCGCGTTAGTTCGGGGCGGCTGCAGTCTACCAAGACCGGCAGGAGGAGACTGTTCACGAAAGAGGATATTGATTTGCTAAATAAAAGTGGAGATGCGCGATATTACAAGTAAAGATTTGTTCGGAAACGAAACGACAGTTAAAATTCCTGCCGTAAAAAGGCGGACAAAGAGTATTTACGATGACTACGAGGGATTTGAACGCAAATTTAAAAAAGAGCGCAAAAAGACGACAAACGACTGTTATACGCCTCCGGAGATATACAATTGCGTAGTTAATTATGTAGCGGGCAAGGTAGACTTGTCCGGTCGCGAAATAATCAGGCCGTTTTGGCCTGACGGAGATTACGAGAATGCCGTATACCCGGACGGATGCGTTGTAATTGACAACCCGCCGTTTTCAATAATAACAAAGATATGCAGGTTTTATATTGAAAGAGATATCGGGTTCTTTCTATTTGCGCCGCACCTGACGTTATTTTCGGTGGATGCGGATTGCACCGCAGTCGTATGCGCCGCAAATATAACGTATGAAAATGGAGCGGGGGTAAAGACGTCGTTTCTATCGAATTTATTCGGAGACATAAGGGTCATCGGCTGCCCCGTCCTGCTCCGGAAGCTGAATGAGGTATCCGCAAAAAGTCCGCAGGCTGAATATCGATACCCCAGGGAGGTGCTTACCGCATCACGGGTTGCGGCGATTGTAAACAAAGGCGTTGGAATTGCGCTTAAAAAAAGCGACTTGTTTCACGTTCGCGGCCTTGATGCTCAAAAAAGCCGTAAAACGAGTATTTTCGGCGCCGGCTTTTTTTTGTCCCAAGCGGCGGCAGAGGCAACCGAGGCGGCAGAGATAGCAGCAGCGGAAGCAAAGGAAGCAATCGTTTGGCGGTTGTCTTACAGGGAAAAGGAGATAATAAAGTTGTTAAAATAAAATAATATGAAAAAGTGTTTTCTAATAGCGCAATTCGTTTGCGCATGTATAATATTTCTATGTTTCGGGACAGGTTTTGTCCTGAACGTTAAAAATATAGCCGGAACCCCCGACGGCGTCGTAATCCTTTTTGTAGGATTGTTTATAATTTACATGTGCTACCTCCTGATAAGGGAAGCATATAAAGAATTAAAAGAGTAATATTATTGTCTATTATCTATTTTCCAAACGCCGCGCGTCGCCCGTGAAGGTAGCGCGCAGGCACGGGCGAGAGCGGCATTGGATTTCAGGCTGTATAAGGAAGAAAAACAGGAGGTTCGTTTCCTCCCCGCCCACAAAAAGATTTTACAACTTACAACTTACAACTTACAACATGAAAATAGCAGTTTTCGGATCAAGGGAGATCAATAAAAAGAAAGTATACGACATTCTTTGCGATAAAATGAGCGCGGAACATGAATATATAACGAGCGGTAATATTGATGGGGCTGCCAAGATGGCGGTTACCGTCGCAAAAGAGAAAGGTATAAAAATTACGTTGTACAATTATGAATCCGGACTTGGATTTTATTTGGCTCTAAAAGACATAATGAGCAAAAACAAAAAGATGATAGCCGCGTGCGATTCTGCGCTTGTTTTCTGGAATGGAGAAAGCAAGGGAACCGAAAGAGAAATAAATATGCTTGACAAACAAGGTAAGCCGTACGAATTGATAATTTGCGAAAAACGGAGGATATTTTAATCGTGATTAATACTGAAAAAATAAAAACAACGCTGAGAAAGGCGGAAAAGCTCGCAGACATTTACGGCTGCAAGTTAAATTTGGGTTTTTCCGGCGGCAAGGATAGTGTAGCGCTGAAATACTTTGCCGACTATTACGGCATTGAGTATGTAGCCAATTTCAACAATACTCAAATTGAGCAGTACAGGGAAATGATCGGGTTTATAAAGAAAAACTATCCGGATGTAAATATCATTCATCCGGACAAGGAAAACAGTTTCTTTGAGCTAATGAAGCGCAAGGGGATTCCGTCTCTGTTTCGCCGCTGGTGTTGCAACAGCCTAAAGCACTCCAATCCCAAGCTCTCGGAATACCGGGTAAACCTTATTGGCGTAAGAGGAGAGGAAAGCGCCGCCCGCATGAGGCGCGGCGCAATTTCGGTATTCGGCAGATCTGATAGAGCGAAAAAAACGCAGGAAAAGCTGCGTGCCACATTTGCTTCCGCCGGCAGCGAGGTTAGATGCGAGGGCGGCAAAGATAAAGTCAATATCTATCCTGTTTTTGACTTGAAGGAAAGAAACGTATGGGATATTATAAGAACTGAAAGACTTGTGATCCCGGATGTTTATTATTCGGGCGTAAAGAGGCTGGGATGCGCCTTTTGCCCCTTTGCTTCATATAAACAGAACCTTGAAACAATAAAATACCGCCCTCAAATAGCGAGAGCGTGGCTTAAGGTTCTTTCCGACGAGGAATTTCAATCGCGGCAAAAGAATGTTGTCGGAAGAACGAACGGTGCAGGCCTGTTTTATCTCTATATTAAAGGTTCCTTTCTGACAAACGAGTCGTTTTATAAAGGATTGAGGTACCTGTCGCAAAAAGACCTGAATGGAAAAACAGGCTTACAGGTTTTTGAAGAATACTTAAAGGAAAACAATGTATGCAGATAGTTGACTTATTCAGTGGTATGGGAGGCTTTAGTCTTGCGGGGAAATGGGTTGGATGGGATACCGTCCAGTTCGTTGAGATAAATCCTTTTTGTCGTAGAATCTTGGAGTACCATTTCCGGGATGTACCCGTTTTTGAAGATGTTAAAAAATTTAGCATAGATGAACTCAAAAAGTCAAAATGGAATCCGTCTGAAAACACGATTGTCTGCGGCGGATTCCCCTGCCAGCCATTCAGCAACGCGGGAAGAAGAAAAGGAGCGGCAGACGACCGCCACCTCTGGCCGGAAGTTATCCGGCTTGTGCGAGAGATCAAGCCCGCTTGGTTTATTGGCGAGAATGTTGCTGGAATCACCTCTATGGTACAGCCCGGCAGCGAAGTTGAGGTGGCAAGCGGTAAAACTCTGTTCGGAGAGGATTATAAGGAGACGGTATCACGGGAGCGGTACATCATCGATACCATCCGTAAAGACCTTAAACAGGCAGGATATAAAGTCTGGCCATTTATTATTCCGGCTTGTGCCGTCGGCGCGCCGCACCGACGGGACAGAATCTGGATCGTTGGGTACAACAAAAACTTCAACAGGACAGGAAAAACTGTTGCCCACCGTGCAGACGCAGGGCATGAAAGTGTGTCGGAATGGGAAAACGGAGTTTATGAACCTCCGACTGTTGCCGACGCCAATGGCGAGCGACCGTCAGGACGGGGTTCACGTATCGAAAAAGTCGCCGAAACTTCAAGGTGCGCCGAAACTGGCAGACTTGGCTACATCGGAACTTCTTCCCACGCCAACGGCGTCCAACGCCGACAAAATGACAAAGGCAAGCAATCAGGACAATCTGAACAAGACATTCCAAACTGGCAAAGATTCCCAACTCAATCCCCTATTTGTAGAAAGTATGATGGGTTATCCTCCGAACTGGTTGGTATCACCTTTTCTGCGTGGAGACGACAAGCCATCGAAGCGCTCGGAAACTCCATAGTGCCGCATGTGGCGCATAAATTCTTTAAAATAATAGACAATATATAATGAAAATTATCAGGATATTTCCCAGACAAACAAACGCCACGCCTGACGACGCCGACGTGCGTATTAACGCCGTTCCGTCGTTATTCGATGACGATGATGCGGATGAGGTGCATATCTCCGTAACGTTCACGTGGGATCTGGCGCGCGCAGATTATCTGGCGCGCGCATGGCGACCGGTTGCCCCCGTTCGCGTTGGCGGTCCCGCGTACAATGAGCCGGGCGGCAACTTTGCTCCGGGAATGTACATGAAACGCGGATACGTCATCACTTCGCGCGGCTGTCCGAATCGCTGCTTTTTCTGCAATGTTCCGAAGCGCGAGGGCTACCGGCTGCGGGAACTGCCGGTAACTAACGGCTGGATTGTTACCGACGACAACCTACTCGCCTGCTCGCAGGAACACATTGACAAGGTCTTTGCAATGCTTCGCCGGCAGCCGCACCGCCCGCGATTTGTTGGCGGACTTGAGGCAAAGCTGATGACGGCAGATATGGCGTTGCGCCTGAAAGATTTAAATCCGGTAACCATGTTCTTTGCCTACGACACGCCGGACGATTATGAGCCGCTTGTCGAGGCCGGTAAATATCTCCGCGCTGCCGGATTCAAGAAAAGCAACCAGCAGGCGCGCTGTTATGTACTTATAGGATATAAGGGAGACGCGTTTGAAAAAGCGGAAAAAAGGCTGAAGCAAACGTGGGACGCCGGTTTTTTTCCATTTGCAATGTTATACCGCGGCCATGACGGCCTGTATGACCGCGACTGGAAGCGTTTCCAGCGCGAGTGGGCAAACCCCGTTATTACGGGGAGCAAACTGAAACAATATGAAACAATATGAAATAAGTAAAATATTAAACAAAAAATGTATGAAAGTAGTAGTAATTTTAAGCAAAGCATTTCCGCCGAAGCATCCGAAAGCGGGATGGGAGACGGATTTTTCATTGCGGGTAAAATGCGGCCAGGCTTTAAGCGATGGCGCAAGAGATTGTGGTTTCCCGTATTGCGGGCTGTGTAGATTGTACAATGAGCGCGGGAAAATTCACACTTGCAGGATTGATTATGATTATTGGAAAAAAAGGATCAACCGACTGAAAGAGGTCGGAGGCGTGTTGAGTGTTCGGCAGTGGAGCGGAGTTCCGTTCCGCTCAAGGCAAGAGACGATTGTGGATATACCTGCCGAATACGTAGGCATTCAGAGAGCGGTATTTACCGAGGAAATGGAAGGCGCACATATTGCTGATGATATTGTCTTCGTAGAAGAACTTGCCGACAATGACGGACTGTCGTCGGAAGACTTTTTGGCGTGGTTTAAAGATCACGATCCGTCAAGACCCTTGGCGGTTATTCATTTTACGAAGTTCCGGTATTGATAAAACTAAAAAAATTAAATTATGATGAAAGATGCTATAATTGTAAGTATAAAGAAATTGACGGCGGCGCGCATAAACAGAGAGCCTAATCGTCCGAACGAGCTGGACGTATGTAACGAAATACATAGCCTGTTTAGAAAGGAGCTTGAATCCCTGATAAACGAGGGACATGTAAAGGTCGTTGGCAAGGACTTTCGCAGCAAAAGGATATTGAGTATATGACGATGTTTTCAGTTGTCAAAATCGGTAACCGGAATAATACATGAAAGAGATATCGGAAAACGAATGGGATGAACTGAAAAGCATGGTAATAGATATCCGTGATAAGGTATCCGTATTGGTTAGCGAGAAACAAAAGGAGTTTTTGACCCCAAGAGAGGTATGCAGGGATTTGCATATATGCAGGAGTACGTACCGGCGGCATGTTGAAGCCGGACGGCTCCGCCAGGTTCGTATTGGAGAAAAAGGCAGCCGCGTGTACGTAAGGCGGTCGGACATAGAAAATTTAAAAAAAGACGGTAAAATATGATAGACTTCATCACGCTGTTGAAACCGCTGACGGAATCGGAGATTATCTTTGTAGTCAAAAAAAACGGTTTAAAGACAAATTCGAGGAATGGCGTTGTTTTTTATGATAACGAGGAAGAAAAGAATTTGAAGCAGCACAATGGCGTTTTTATCCGCATAGAGACGACATGCAGGCTAAAGATTGAATGCAGCTTGCACAAATATTGGAATGAGACGTCCGGGAAAGAAAGGAATAATTATAACCGGTTTTCGATGCCGGACGCAAAAAAGGCGTTTGATCGCCTGTTGAGGGATAAGGGGATTGATTTTAAAGACCTGAACATATACAACTACGAAATAGGCCTTAATCTGAACGTATCCAAAGACTGCCGGGCGTACATGGACAAGATGACGGGTATCGGCGCGTCCGGCAGCGAAAAGCCTCTGTTTGTAAACCCAAGATATAAGGACAGGCGCGTAAAGACGACTGTCTTTCACGAGAGGGCGCGTAAATACTTCAAAGTTTATGATAAGGTATATGAATCAAAGGAAAAAAAAAGAAAAGTGATACCTGACGGGAATATATTAAGGATTGAGACCGTAAACCGCCGGCTGGACAATTTTGGAGCGTTTGATTTTTTTTCAAGAGACAATCTGGCAAAGCTGTTTGATCAGTTTTTTAGAGACTGGCGCACATTGCAGTTCGAGCGCGACCTGATAACCCCCAAGGGCACGGGACGCGCTCGCCAAAAGCTATGCGAGGAGATAATAAGAGACGGAAAAGAAAAGGTATTAACCCGCGCAAGAGAGCGCCACAAAAACGGCTCTTTGAAAGATTGGGAATACAGGAATATTCGCGAGTTTATTGCAAACGAATGGGACGCTCTTAAAGGTCGGATTACATTCGTTCGGAGCGACGAGGAGGCGGAGTTTAGAAAGTTATTAAATGTTAATTATACCCTTTTAAAGCATGATGAAATCATTAAATAACAAAAACGCGCTAAAACGCGCTAAAACAGCATTTTAGCAAAAAAGCAGAGACACAAATGAATACAAATGAACACGAAAATCGTTCCGAAAGTCACTATATATACCCGTAACTATATGTGGTAACTTGTTATATATTCCCCGCAAGGCGGAATCCGGCAGGATTCCCAAGGGGGAAATCAAAAAAAACAGAAGATGAAAAAGTTGTACATAAGTATCCCCATATCGGGGAGAGATATTGAAAGGGTAAAAAAGGAGGCGGATGCGTGGAAAAGCGTATTTGCCAACGACTATGAAGTAATAACTCCTCTCGAAATAAACCCCGAACAGGACGGCAGGCGTTATTCTCAACTCATGGGTAAGGATATTGAGGTTCTTTTGGATTGTGATGCGATATTCATGTGTCCGGGATGGGTGAAGTCAAAGGGATGCAATGCGGAATATCAGATAGCGAGAATATATGATATAGAAGTTATAGAATAAAAAAAAGAAAGATTATGAAACAAATGTTTTTTGATTTGGAAACAACCGGATTTGATCCGGAGAAAAACTGTATTCACCAGTTAAGCGGAATAATTGTGATTGACGGCAAGAATGAGTGTCGGTTTAATTTTTACGTCCGGCCGTTTCCCGGAGCCGTAATTGATCCGGGGGCTCTGGCGGTTTCCGGCGTGACGGCTGAACAGATAATGTCTTATCCTCCGCCGGAAGAGGCATGCATGGAACTTGTAGAGATGTTGGACTGGTATGCTGATAAGGATAATGATAAAGACAGGTTTTTTCTGGTCGGTTACAACAACGTATCTTTTGACGATCGTTTTTTTAGGGAGTTTTTCCGGCAGAATGGCGGTTGGGATTTTAAGAGCCGGTTCTGGCATAACTCGATAGACGTAATGGTTCTCGCTTCGGATTATCTTGCGGAACGCCGCACGGAGATGGATAATTTCAAACTGCCTACGGTTGCGAGGTTTTTGGGTATAGACGTGGATGATGCTTCGTTACACAATTCCGTGTACGATATTTTTTTGACCAAGGCTATATATGACATTGTAAAAAGCAGGCAAAATGAGTAAATACGATGTAGTAATAGCTATTGATCCGGATGTAGATAAATCCGGCGTAGCCTTTCTGGAGGTAGCTACAAAAACATTGGAGGTCTCCGCGCTTACATTCGCAAATCTGCTCGACTACCTGCAGTTTGTCAAACGGGAAAGCGTTACGGCCTCCTCGCAGCGCTTTGTCGTTGTCGTAGAGGCCGGATGGCTCAACAGTGCGCACTGGCACGTCCGCGACGGCGACAGCCGCCGTATTGCCGCTGCAAAGGGTAATTCTGCTGGCCGCAACCACGAAGTAGGTCGCAAAATATTAGAGCTGTGCCGGCATTACGGCCTTGATACGGTCGAACAGCGTCCGCTCAAAAAGATGTGGAACGGCAGGGACGGCAAGATTACGCACGAAGAACTGGCCTCTTTCACCGGCCTTATGGGAGCGACAAATCAGGAACAGCGCGACGCCGCTTTGCTGGCATGGGTATATGCAGGCTTACCTGTCAGGATTGCAAAAGAGAAAATGATAAGAAAAACGGCCGTTTCTCGTAAAATTCACAAATATTGAAAAAACGTGCAATATTTTTTATATTTGCGATCTGAAAAAAGGGTTGTCAGGGCGTATTTTTTATAAAAAAAAGTAACAAAAAGGGGGGTTTTATTATGGCAAAAAAGGCAAAAAAGGCCGAAAAAGGCGCAAAAACAGTCGAAAAAGGCCTCAAATTGACGGCAAAAGAAGAAATTTTTTGTTATCAGTACGTACTACATTTGAACGCCACAAAAGCATGTATATTAGCCGGTTACAGCGAGAGTTCGGCGCGTGTGGCCGGTAGTCGGATGCTAACAAAAGCTAACATTCAGCGGAAAATAAACAGTCTTAGAAGCAATCTCTCCGACACGGCAGAGATATCCGCGTTACGTATTTTAAAGGAGCATGAAAAGATAGCGTTTTCCGACGCCGGGCAGTTGCGTGACGGCTGGATGTCGATGAAAGACTTTAACAGCCTTACGCCGGAGCAGAAGTCGGTTATTCAGGAGATATCGACGCGCGAGACAAAGTTCGGCGAGGAGGTAAAAATAAAAGTATTTGACAAGCAGCGAAGTCTGGAGGCTATAAGTACTATGCTCGGATTCTCCGAGCCGGAGAAAAAAGACATATCGATAACGACTCCGACTGTTATAAAAATCATTAAGGATAATGGCAGGAAGCGTTAATGTATATTTTTTTGAGAAGCAAATGCAGGCATACGAATATTTGAGTGAAAAAGATACGAAAATAAATGAAGTGCTGTATGGCGGCGGAGCTCGTGGCGGCAAGAGTTATCTGGGCTGTTGCTGGCAGCTGATCCGGCGTATGGCATTTGCCGGCAGCGTTGGATTTGTCGGGCGCGAGGAGTTGACGAAGCTAAAAGATACGACGCTCTTAACCTTTTTCGAGGCGACGCGAAACATGGGAGTTAGAGAGCTGTTTAAATTCAACAATCAAACGTTGACGGCCACCTTTGCAAACGGGAGCATCATTTTTTTTCGCGAATTAAAGTTCATCCCGTCCGATCCCGAATTTGACCGCCTGGGATCGTACGGAATAACCGATCTGTTTATAGATGAAGCGCAGCAGGTAAATGCAAAGGCCATAAGCGTTCTTAAAGGCCGCTTTTCCGTCCTAAGAGGAGTAAATCCGGACGGTTCGGAGTGGTATACGATACCAAAGTCATTGTATACTTGTAATCCGAAGCGGAACTGGATTTATTCCGAGTTTGTAGCTCCGTCCGGAAACGGTACGCTCCGTAAGGACAGGAAATTCATAAAATCGTTACCGATTGACAATCCTTATGTAGACAAGGCCTACATAGATAACCTGTTGAAAGCGGATAAGATAACGGTACAGCGACTTTATTACGGCAACTTTGAGTACGACGACGATCCGGCGGCGTTATGCGATCAGGACGCGGTCATGGACATGTTCCATAACGAGCATGTTGCAAGGGGGAATAACCGTATAAGCGCAGACCTCGCAATGAAAGGCCGCGACCGTTTCGTTGCCGGGAAATGGCAGGGGCTTGTCGTAACGATCATGATAGACAAGGAATATTCGTCCGGCCTGGAGATTGAAAAGGCCTTGAAAAACATGATGATTAAGGAAAAAGTTCCCCGTAGTCGCACTGTAGTGGATAGCGACGGAATGGGTGCGTACCTTGAGAGCTACCTGACCGGCATAAAGGAATTTCACGGCGGCGCAAAAGCGTCGGACGACGAATACTTTAACTTAAAGTCGGAATGTGGCTTTAAGCTGGCGGAGGTCATTAACAAGAGACTGATAAGGATAATATGCAGCAACGAGCAGCGGGATCGCATCATCGAGGAAGTAGGCGTATTGAAGCGTTACGATATAGATAACGACACGTCGAGGAAGCGTATAATTCCGAAAGAGGAGATGAAGCAGTTATTGCAACGCTCGCCGGACTATCTGGACATGTTGATAATGGGCATGTTTTTCGAGATAAACAGGGGTTTGATTACCAATATAAAAACATACAGGGAAGATGAACGAGAATGAGAAAATGATATTCGCCAAAGCTACGGCGGCAAAATTTTGCGCGATTGCCGTATACGTGAAAAATAACAGGCTAATGGTCTGCGATGTTATCGAAGCGGACAATATTGCCTCTTTCATAAAAGAATTGGTTTGTTTTTCGAGGTCCCACAGGCCGTATCTTGTCAAGTATGAGTGTTCCGTATACCTTAACGAGTGCAGATATTTACGCGCCTGTCTGATTGACGATAACATACCGGTAAGCGGTTACAATTCCGTCGGTAAATACATGGACAGGATCGTATCGCAGGCGGACTGGATAGACAAAAACGTACTGATCAACGAAAAGTTTGAAGATTTTGCCGATCAGGTATCGTCATTCGGCGTGCACGACGAGGACAGGGACAATATAGCAATCGACGTACTGTCTGACGCTGCAATTTATTTACGAAGACGCTGTTTTGAATGAACATGGACGACCTTATAAAGAGAGTCGGCGTTTATGCCGGCGTTCCCGTGTCGGACATGAAGACGAGGCGCGGAGGCAGGAAGACGAGCCGCGCCCGTCAGGCGTTCATGTATCTTTCAAGGCACGTACTTGGGGAAACGGATTCGGATATAGCTTTGTTTCTTGGCTGTTCGCAGCAGAATATCTCATATCAGATAACAGGCGTGGAACACGATATGAGGATTTATTACAGCGTAAGAAATATGATTGACGATATAAGATCGGAACTTGAAAAAAAGGCGTGAACTTGTAATAAACTTGTAATAAACTTGTAATAAACTTGTATAGAGAACAATTTGCAAAAAAACGATATATATTTGCGCGCAAGAAAAAAAACAGATGAAATACCTGGACGCAATATTATCTCTATTCAGTCGCCAGCGCCCCCTGTCCGGCAGCGGCGGCGCAGACTTCATGGCATACGCGGGCGACCTCGGCGCTCCGGCCTTTTGCGTCGACTTAAAATCGTTTTACGGGCTTCGTGAAGCCTACGACAAGTGTTCGCCGGTATCCTCGATAATCAACAAACTGTCTACGGCGATGACAAACGGCAAGTGGTGGATTGTAGATGAAAACGATAGCGACGCAAGCAAACAAAACAAGGCGACGTTGAATCTGTTTACAAGCCCCAATCCTTTACAGACATGGACTGAGTTAATTTTTCAGGCGGAGGCATATCGATACGTATTCGGCGAGGTATTTTTTTATTTTTCGTTTCCGGTCGGATTCAGCCCGTCGGAATCGACCTGTATATGGGTTATAAGCCCGGGATACGTCGAGATTGAGGAGACGGGAAAACTGTATAATCAGACAAATATCGAGAACATAATAAAAGGATACGCTCTCGACATGGGTAACGAGAGAATAAGAATAAGTCCGGATGAGATGCTGCACATCAAAGATTCGTTTGCAAACCTGGATTTCAATCCTCGCGATTTAAGGGGCAAATCTCGCATCACCACGCTTGAATACGAAGTAAGGAACATCATTCAGGCACAAGAAGCGATTTATTCGCTTAATAAAGACCGCGGGGCGCAGGGCATCATAACAAACAAATCTAAAGACGCATCCGGCAACATCCCGTTAACGCCTGCAGAAAAAGAGAAGATTCAATATGAATTGAAATACGGGTTATCCGAAAGGCAGAAAAAGGTGATCCTGGCGGACGTCGACCTCGGCTGGCAGCAGATGTCGTTTAACGTAAAAGACTTGATGCTGTTCGAGGGAATAAAGGCAAACATTGAAAACGTAGCGGACGCATTTAATTATCCGTTTGAGCTTTTGGCAAATCAAAAAGGCACGACGTTTGACAACAAGTCTGAATCGGAAAAGATAATGTATCAGGACGCAATTATTCCTTTTTCAAAAATCTATGCGGAAAAATTCACAAACCATCTTGACCTGAAAGGATCGAAAATAGTTATAGATTTTTCCGAGGTAGAGTGCCTGAGGGAGGCCGAAAAAGAAAAGGCCGAGGCGTTAAAACTTCATAACGAGGCTAACGAGATATCGTTCAGGAACAAAATTGTAACCCGTGAAGAATGGAGGGAGATTATTGGTATGGATCAAAAAATAAAAGGAAATTCATTTTATGAAAACGGAAATGAAAACGGAAATGAATCCGGGAACGAAGACGGAAATGAATCCGGGAACGAAGACGGACAGAAAGAAGATTGAGGCTATAAGGAGAGAGAGGGAGAAAGCAATTAAAGAAGAAAAAATTGTATTAAAATGATTAAGCATACAAACAGGGCTGACTCGTTAAGGTTTTTAAAGGACAACATCGAGATGATCATTTCGCGTAAAAAATCCGCGACGAAACACGCCGATTCGGTGTTGTATCTCGCCAAGTCTTTTTGCGACCGCCCGGAAAAGGCGGAAAAGGCGGCAGACGGTGCAGAATCCTTATTAGACAGGGATGTAATCAGTGTCCGTTCGATTATTAATACAACAAACCTGCTCGATTCATACGGCGACGTCCATATACCCGGTATATGGAAGAAATCGCTAAAAGATCAGGCCGGCCTGTATCTATTGGAGGAGCATAACCATACGTTTAAGGGCGTTATATCCGACGACGTAACGGCGTACGCAAAAAAAATCGAATGGCGTGAGTTAGGGCTTGACTTTGACGGCAAAACGGAGGCTCTTGTTTTTGACAGCCGCATAGAGAAAGCTCGTAACGAATACATGTTTGAGCAGTATGCACGCGGTTACGTAAAGAATCATTCTGTAGGCATGAGGTATGAAGAAATGCATCTGTGCATCGATTCGGAAGAGAAATATTATATTGAGGAAAAAGAAAACTGGGACAAGTACATTGATGAGGTTGTAAACAGGGATGCGGCTGTAAAAAAGGGTTATTTTTGGGCTGTGACGGAAGCTAAAGCAGTTGAGGGTTCAGCCGTTCTTTTCGGAGCGAACTGGGCAACCCCCGTGCAATCCGTAAAAGAAGATGCGAACCTGTCGTTAGGCGCATTTAAAGAAATTGATGAAGCGACTGTAAGAGAGAAAGAGAGCATATTTGAAAAATTAGGTAAATTAAAATTAGTTTAAGAGATGAAAAGATTGTTTAGAGATTGCAAAAAGAGCGGGATGCCCGGCGTAAGGGCGCGAAGCCAAATTAAGTTATGCGTAATGTCTGCGTGCCTTTTGGGGTTCATCGGCATTACGCTGTTAGCTACCGGATCGTTATTCGGTATTACCGCAGGTTCATTACTGTGTACTGTTCCGGCATTAGCGTTTACGCTGCCGGAAGGGGTTGAGTTCACGGAAACGGAAAAAAAGGGTTATTTGGCCTTGGGGAATCACCTTACCGAGTGTTTTAAACAGTACGAAACAGGTAAGATCACCAAAGACGAAGCCTTAAAGGTGATGGATGACAAGCTAAAAGAGTGGGCTGAAAAGAATGGTATCAGCGCGGAAAAGATTGAAAAGATGTCGGAGGCGTTGAAAAAGCAGGGCATGGCATTGCAGGAGATGAAAGACCGTTCCGTTAGCGCTATGCCGGGAGGGTTGAAAGGTCTGTTTTTAAAAAACTTTGACGCGATTAAAAAAGCTGTGAAAGAGCGCCGTCAGGAAACGTTTAAGGCTAATCCGGACACGATAGACGCGGCGCTGCTCGAAAACAGGGCGGCAATAACAACCACTACCGGCGCAACCTTGACGGAAAACAACGGGGAGGATTCTTTTCTGTACATGAAAAGGCGCGACCGCCAATACATTGAAGACATAGCAGATATAAGCGTAGTGGCCGAGGTGCCGGAAACATTGACGTTTGAAGAGGAGGGAGACGAAACGGGAGCTATCGCCATCATAGGCGAGAACGGGTTAAAGCCCCAATTGCGATTGAAGCTCGTCAAAAACAAGGTAGAGTCGCAAAAAGCGGCCGGTTTCATTGTTGTAACTGAAGAAATGATGAAGTGGCGTTCACGCGCATGGTCTGCCATTCAGCGACTTTTCAGGGACAAGGTTATGCGAGACTTCCGTAATCTGCTCACCACTTCGCTGATAGGCAATGCTTCGGCTTACGTAGCCACGCCTCTGGACGGCACGATAACCGTTCCGACGAATTTTGACGCGATCATAGCTGCGATCCTGCAGTTGGAGATGTTGAACTTTGAACCGGATACGCTTGTTATAAATCCGGCAGATAAATGGAAACTTGCAATGACCACGACGAACAACGGCATGTTCATACTGCCATATATTCAGCAGGGCGGCCAGTTTAAGCTGCTCGGACTTCAAGTAATCACGACCAACAAGGTAGCTGCCGGTAACTTTTTAATCGGCGAGGCCGGTATATGGAAAGTAGAGCGTGAAAATCCGACATTCAGAACCGGACTTGTAAACGACGACCTTATCCATAATCGCATGACTATTGTGGGCGAGATTTTCTTCCTGTCATACGTTCCGTCCAACAACGCCGGCGGCTTCATAATGGGAGTTTTTGACGACATAAAGAGCGCGCTCGAAGTGTAAATTTACAACTTAAAAAAAAGAAATATGGCAACAGAAAAGAAAGAAGAATTGGTAAAGGCGCAGGATCCTGTAAAAGTCGAGTGGCTCGATGGCGACAAACATCACAAGGCCGGCAGCGTATCGACGGTGCATAAAATTTGTGCGGAGGGACTTGTCAAGCGTAAAAAGGCAAAGATTGTAAAATGATACTGATAGACGAGACATATTTTACCGGCGAGTTGATGCTTCCGAACATTCCAGTTAATCCTCTGCCCGAAAGCGGGACCGCTTTAGCCCTGCAGACGGCTGGGGAGAAAAACCTTGACGTTTTCGTAGACAAGTATGTCACGGATTACTTAGTCCGTTTATTCGGACGCAGTTTTACCCGTACATTCCTCGATGCGTTAGAACTTCCTACTCCCGGTCGAATATGGCTCGACCTTAAAGATCAGCTTTTAATTAAGACAGGTTCATACAAGGCGTCCCCGCTGGCTAATTACGTTTATTACATGGTCAGCAGCGCCGCCGTCACAAAGACGACGCAGGCAGGCGAATGCGATCCGGACTTTGATAACTCTCAAAACGCATTCAACAGGCGCAAGTTTTCGAGGGCGTGGAACGAGATGGCGGATATGACGCGCAAACTTCTTAAATGGTTTGACCGCCAATGGGACGTTTACGGGGAATATATGACCGACTGCGAGGGAATGGACAGGAAAAGCATAGCGGATTACACAAACGAGTTCGGTATATGACGGCGAATGAAATCATAGGGAGTTTGGTTTATCGTACAAATAACGCGCTGAACAGGAACAGCCGGTTTTTGACCGAACTAAAGGGATACCGGTATTATCCGGCCATTGTAAGCGACGATAAGCTGCACTTGTGGCATTTTTGCGGCACAGGCCTGGAGATATCGCAAGCCTTTCAGGTTCTTCCTAACGATTCCGCGATAGGCAGTTTAAAGTTTCCTGCCGTGATGAACTTTCAGGGCGTGCTCCAGGGGCATTATTCCGGTTATACGGTATGCAGGTACAACCTTGCAATCGTTGCGCCGGTATTTCAGGACTGGACTACGCAGGAGCGCGAGGAGCAGGTGTACAAAAAGGTCTTAAAGCCGATTGAGGATGAGTTTATAAGGCAGATAAGCAGGTTTCCGCACTTTCAGAACCCTGTCGGGAATTTCCCGTACAACAGTACCTACATCCCTACGACCGGAAATGCGTTAAATTCTGTAATGAAAGTGCGTTATGGTGATTATATAGACGTAATTGAGTTACCGAACCTGTCGATTAAAGTATTAAGCGCGTGCGACGGTATGAGCGATCTGATTGTAAGCGAGAGCAAAAAAGTAACAGAAGAAATAAAAGAAAAAGTAAGATGAAGGGATTTATAGAGAGCGTCTGCAAAACAGACGAGCAAGTGTATACTAAGATGGGCGCGTGTTCCATGTTTGAGGGAACGCCGCTGGGATTTATTTTTCACGACAAAAACGAAGCGTTCTCCCTTAACGGAGATACGTTCAATAGTGAGATAAAAAGCGGTATAATCGCTTTAAACACAAAGAGGGTAACTCCATTGTTTGGAGCAATAACGGACTATCAGGTGACCGGCGGCGATGTACGCACGTCGCAGGAGGGTTTTGGGCCGGAAGTCCCGACGGGATTAAACGCAAAGCGCGTTGATTATATTATCGACAAGGGCGGCCTGTGTCTGCTGATGCAGTTGAAAAAGCTCAACGGGCGTGAAGTGCGAATATTCCAGGTAGATATGAGCAACAGGGCATTTGGCACGGTGGCGACGCTGGACGGCGTGGATAAGTTCAGGGGATTTCTTGCAACCGTATGGGTAACAAAGAGAGATAATACCGGATCGCAAAACGGAGCGATCATATTATCCGTATTTTTCTCTGCCAAGTACGAAAGCGAAGAAAACAACCTCGCATCGCTGGTTCTTTCGGAGGAATATGAGGGATTAACCGGAGTGGTACTGCAAAAGACGGCGACCGGCAAGGCAAAATTTGTCATTGCCTGTTCTAAAGACGATCTTACGAGCAAATACGGAAGCGACCTGAACGATGAGACGTTATACGTCGACTCCGCCGGGCAGAACCCGTCGGCGGTAGCTTATTCATCGTCGACCAGCGAATTGACCTTTACCCCGACCGGAAGTTACAAGATTGCCGATGCAACCGTATTGAACTCCGCCGGGATAGAGGGATATGAGGGTGAGAATACTTACACGAATCTGGCGAGCGCTTAGTGGCGAGCGCTTAGTGGTTAGTAGTTAGTAATAAGTAATAAGTAATAAGTAAACGTTATGGATGAAAAAATAAAAATAAAGCAGAAAGTAATGCATACTATAGGCGATACGACATTCAGGTTTAATCCTGTGCGCATTAAAAAATATCCTAAAAAGGAGGACTTTTTTAACGATATCTACGCGTCGCATCCGAATGTAGACAAGGCGGAGCTGAAGAAAGTTCTCGAAAAGGTATGGGAGGAAGTTTTTCCCGCGAAGACAAACTGACGAAAGGAGGGGCGCGGCATAAGCGCCCTTTTTTCTATGTGACATTTTTCAAGTAAAAATTGAATTTTTGTGACACTTGTTTTTATTTGCTCGGTGGAGAATCCTCACTTTTGTTATTTTCAAGGCATTATCATTGACAATTTGACACATTATGAAACATGGGAACGATAAAGCAGGTAAAGGAAAAGTACGAAAAAGCGTATAACGCCGTTCCGGATACATTATACAATACGGTAGCGCGAACCAAAGGCGTAATACTTGCCCTTAACCGCGATCAGATGCTTTACGGTCGCGATGCGGACGGCAAGCCGTTAAGGCCGGTCTATCTGCAAGATCCGTATTTTGAAGAGCTGGCGGAGTATTTGAGTCAAACCGTTTTAAGGTACCACAACAAAAAGCCCGATCCCAAAAAGCTGGCGCAAAACTACAGGAAAAAGAAAATAGGGCTTGAGCAGAAGCATAATTCATTCAGGCGATTTGCATGGATGCAGCTTTTTCCGGAAAAGGATTCCGAAACGCCAAATCTAATCGTTACAGGGCCGTTTCAAGGAAAAATGTTTATTCAAGTGTCGCATGATTCGTACACGCTCGGATCGTCGTATGCGGAGGCTTCGGATATCAGTGCAAAGTATCATGGCAGGGTATTCGGTCTGGCTTTGCGATCCAAAGAGTTTTACTACTACAACTGGATCAGGCCTGCCCTGGAATTATTATACAGGGGATGATATACAGGACATGAGTTGTACAACATGTAAAAAAGCAATACCGGGCAAAAGTAATGAAGAAAGAAGTAAAATCAGGCTTCTGGCGAGGAAAATCGCCGAGATTGACCGCAAAACGCAGGTTATCCTCGAACACGAGGGTATTATCTCGATTACATGCGAGGAGTGCTGGATCAGGGGCGGACGGATCGGAACAGTCCTCGAATACGTTATTGCATGACAACATATACACATGTCCATTGGACGTATACATAGACGTTACGGTAGACGATAATACGAAAAGACTGATTATATACGGCAGTCCGTCCGAAGCCGAACTTGAGGAGGCAAAATTGAAGCTCGTTTCCGACTTTTCGGAACTTTCCGGAGGCGGCGAGGCGAAAGCGTTTAACTATACTATCTCGCAATATTATTTAAAGCGTAGCGTAATTATTGGGTTTGAGCTATCCATAAGGTTGATTCTGGCAGGCCGTTTTGAGGCGGCGGTCGATTACCTGAACAAAAACGGCGTAAAATGCAGCGTCCCTAAAGACGAGGCTGAATTTAACGACCTTATCGATTTGGTTCATAAAAAGTACAAAAACAAAATAGCGAATGCGAAATACCTTGAGCTGACAAACAGATACAGGGAATTATCCCTTAAAAAAGAAGAAAAGCCGACGAGGAGATACTATACCCGGTTGCTTGTTATGTTGTCGTCCTGCGAGGCGATCAGGATACAGTTAAACCCCAAAAAAATGACTGTAGCCGAATTTGCAGAGTACATAAACCTGTTTAACGAATATCAAAACATTTTAAAAAACATAAAAAATGGGCGCGGCAGGAAACACTGAATTTATAGATAAACTTGTAAGCAAGGAAGCTCTCAACAGTTTGGATAATCTGAATGAAAAACTTGCGGCCTCGTATCTATCGATGGAAAACCTGCTGAAAGAAGTGCAGGCTCTTTCGGATGGGTACACAACGCACGGTAAAACCGTGTCCGAAATGGTCAAGGCGGTAGGAAAATTCAGCGAAATAGAGGCAAAAAAAACAACTCTTGACAAGGCGGAATTAACGCTTTTGCAGGAAAAGGAGAAACTAAAGCAGAAAGTTTTAAAGACGGAGCAGGACGCGGAACGCGTAGCTCGCGAGAAAATAAAGACACAGCAGCAGGCGGCAAAAGCGGCCGATCAGCAGGCGCGAGCCGAAAAAAAGGTCAAAGATGCAATGAACTCTCAAAAGGGCAGCATCAACGAGATGCGCAAAAAAATGTCTGAATTGGTTGCCGAATACAATCGTGCCGACGATGCAACGCGTAAAAAGCTCGCGCCGTCGATAAAGATTCTTCAGGAGCGAATAAACTCGGCCAATGCAGACATAGGAAGGCATCAAGGATACGTCGGGCAATACGGCAAGTCGATAGCCGGTCTGAGCGGCAAATTGCTGGGCGCATTTGGTATTGTTGGCGGGATATCCATGTTTGCCGGATCGGTAAGAAAAGCGGCAAACACTATTATCCAATTTGAGCAAACAAACGTAAACCTTTCCACGATACTTGGAAAAAACGTAAAAGAGATATCGGCTCTAACCGATAGCGCAAAGCATTTGGGAGCAACAACCGAATGGGCGGCCTCTCAAGTTACCCAGTTGCAGATTGAGCTGGCAAAATTAGGTTTTTCGGAACCCCAAATATTAGCCATGCAGACAAGCATATTGCAGTTTGCTACCGCGATGGACGCCGGTTTGTCAGAATCGGCGAAGTTAGCGGGATCGGTATTACGCTCTTTCGGATTGGAGGCTAAAAAAACCGAACACGCTCTGTCTGTAATGACGGTAGCATCGTACAAGAGCGCGTTATCATTCAGCGACTTCGAAACGTCCGTATCCATCCTCGCGCCTATTGCAAGAGCGTACGGTTTTACAATTGAAGACATGTCCGCGTTGCTCGGTACGCTTAAAAATGCAGGATTTGATGCAAGCAAGGCGGCGACGGCAACCCGCAACATCCTGCTTAATCTGGCCGATTCAAACGGAAAGCTGGCGAAGCAGATGGGAGAGCCCGTTAAGACGATTCCCGAACTTGCAGAAGCCCTCAATGATTTGAGCGCAAGAGGTATTGATCTGTCGGATACATTAGAACTTACCGACAAGAGGAGTGTTGCTGCGTTCAATTCGTTTTTGCGCGGAACGGATGGCATGTTAAAATTGAGGAAAGAACTTGAAAACGTAGACGGCGAATTAAAGCGCATTCAAGAGGAGAGACTTCAAACCGCTTCCGGTTCTATAAAGCTGTTAAAATCATCGTGGGAGGCTTTGATTTTATCGTTTCAAAACAGCACGGGGGCAATAAAATCTGTTGTAGACGGTTTAACGACAATTGTAGACTGGATAAGAAGGGCGGTTGATGCGGCAGGTGATTTCGGAAAACTTGCGCCGGAAACTAAATGGTATAAAGATATCGTCAACGAGAACAAAACATTCGCAGTGGAAGACTATGCGAATAGGTTTAAGAAAAAAACGGGAGAGGGGTACGATGTCGAAGTTATTTATGAAATAGAGCTGGCGGAAGCGCAAAAAAATATGGAAGAATATGAAAAGGAGTTGAAAGATTTCATGGACAGGCGCGAGAGGTCTATTAATGCGGGTATCATAAAAAATGATGAATGGTCTAAATCGGATGCCGACACGTATAGTCGTTTAAAAATGCACATTGATACTTACAAGGCATCAATTGAGGCTCTGGATGAGGTTTACAGGGATTTCACTCCAAAGGCTGCCGATCCTGTTCAAAAGGGATTGGATTTTGGAGGCGAAGAAGAAGCGAAAAAAAGAGCGGAAGAAGAAGCGAAAAAAAGAGCGGAGCTTGCAGCATACCGGATAAAGGTGGAGGCGGACGCGCAAAAGCAGATTGCGTCCGACGAGGCAAAATCGTATAACGAGCGTTACGCCGCTCTGGTTTCGTACGGCGACAAAGAGATAGCATACATTAACATGAAGCGCAAAAACGAATTGTCTGACGAAAAATTGACGCAGTCCGGCAGGGAGTTGATAAACCTGAAAGCAGACGAGGAGATTAGGAAGTCAAAAGAAAAGTTGTACAATGATATAAAAGAACTGGATAAAAAGTGTTACGAGGACTTATATAAAAACTCGCAAAAACACCTTCAAGACCTCAAATCGGGGAGTGATAGCGCGGAGCAGGAGGAGCTGGTTACTCTTTCCGGGCTGTACGCATCCGGCGAGGTCAAAAAGGAAGATTATGAGAAAAAGAGGCTTGAAATCGGCAAGAAGTATTCGGTCTCCAGCTTTGAAAGTCAGATTGCATATCTCGAACAGGAGATGTTGAAATTCGAGGAAAACAGGGATATTCAGGAAAAAATAGCGGGAGAATTAGCCAAGGCCAAGGCGGGATACGCAAAGTACGCCGCCGATGCGGAAGTAAAAGCAAACGAGGAGGCCGTAGAAAAACAAAAGGACGCTTACGAATCCTTAAAGGGTTATCTGGAATCGGAGTATGCGAAGTCAATCGAAAACATCTGGAATACGCTACTTGATGTAGCAGACATGTACTATGATAATCAGTTATCCCATATAGACGAACTCGAAAAAAGGGAAAGTGAGTATTGGGAGAACAAATTAAAGATGATTGATGAAAATGTGGAAGCCGGATTGATGAGCGAAGAAACGGCTGCCGCACAGCGTAAAATCATAGAGGAAACGCAGTTGCAGCGCGAAAAGCAGTATGAGCAGCAGCGCAAGGAGATGCAGCGCAAGCAGGCCAACTGGCAGAAAGCTAACGCCATCATACAGGCCATAATAAACACGGCTCTGGCTTTTACCTCCGCCCTCTCAACCCCGCCCGCGCCGCTCGGTATTGCCCTGGCGGCCATTGTCGGCGCGTTGGGCGCGGCTCAAATAGCGATGATATCATCGCAAAAAGTTCCATCGTACGCAAAAGGCACGGAAAGTCATCCGGGAGGCCTTGCATTGGTAGGCGACGGCGGTCGCCCCGAAATGGTTGTTACGCCCTCCGGCGAGGTCTGGAAAACGCCTGCAAGAGATACGCTTGTTTCTCTCCCGAAAGGCGCGGAGGTATTGCCGGACTTTAGAAAAGCCTACGCCGACATGTTTTCAAAGCCGTCTTTTGCGTACCACGACGAAAAGGCCGGGATGATTTTTGAACACGACGAGGTGCTTAGGAAAAACGCCGGGATGACAAACGAGCATCTGTCATCGATTAGCAGGGGAGTACATGCTATCCGCGCAAATGGACAGTACTCGGAAAAACGGGCGGAATTGTTATACAGGTTAAACAGGAGGCAACATTATGGCGTCAACTGACAAGTACGGCGTCACCCCGTTACCGGTGAGAATTGAGCTTCACGCATACGGCGAGGTTTACGACGTATCGTCCGGCGTAAAAAACTGGAAAGAGCTTGAGGTTGTATTAAAGCGTGACGGCAATTCCGGCGTTTTTCAGGAGATGTCGCTCCCGTTTGAATTTGTCTTTGACGCTTACGATATTTTGGCCGACATATTTAAGATTCATCAGTACCGTGCAATAGCAGATATACATGTTTACATCCGCCGCGACGATTGGGCGTTCAGTGCGGAGCAGTACCGCGAGCCGCAGGTTTATAACCTCGACTTCACAAGTTTTGATAAAAAAGACACGACAATAGAGATTGCCGTAAGTCGGGTAAGTCTGCAGGATTATATTAAGTCAAAGGGCAAGGTAACCTGGGATATACCCGTATCGGATATTAAGGAGAGCAAGCCGTGGCTGTTTAACAGAATACGCCTTAACAATAAGATTATATTCCGTTGTCAGGCTTTCGGAAGAATGCTTATGTTAGGCAATAAAAGGTCTGCGAGTATCGGCATTTCGGATGAAAAATCGGAGGTTTCCGTAAAAGATGTTATCTATGTGAATACGGTAGCGGATAGCGTAATCTTTAACAAAAACCAGCCAATCGATGAATCTCTTTATTTTGCGACCTTGCAGTCGGAAGATATGATCGTTCGTTACGAGATTGATTTGACCGGAAGGCTCCGAAAGGGCAGCGGCGGAACTGCAAGTCTGATCCTTATGCGGTCTGACGGCGTAATCGTTTCTATGTATGGAGGGAATAACGAGTGGTTTAACAATGATAATATATCCTGGAAAGCAAGCGGGGGATTTATGTTAAACTCGCTGCAGAGACTGTGTCTTTATATAGACTACAGTCTCGGCGACGATGATTTTGTCGAGATAGCAATATTGGAGCTGGACGGAACAATAACGCTGCACTACGAGGCGACAAACAGACCGGTCAACATAGACGTGGTCGATCCCAAAAAGCTGCTTCAAAAGCTGGTTGATAACATCACGGATACGGATAATACATATAGCTCCGACATAGAAGATTTCAATACGAACGATCAGGATATGTTGATGATAGCCGCGGCCGAAAGTATCAGGGGTATTCAGCCGGATAACGAAAAAACAGGCGCGCAGGTTCACGCGTCATATAATTCTTTTCTGTCGTGGATGAACGTATTCGGATACGAACAGCACATAGATAAAACGTCGGTTACGTTCAGGAATCGCGCAATGTCATTCCGGGACGATCTGACGGCAATAGAATTGGGCGAGGAAGATTGTGCGGACATGCGGGAGTACGTAGACGACAGCCTGTTGTATTCAGGCGTAAAGATCGGCTATGAGCGCAAAGAAATAGAAAATACAAACGTGCGCTACGAGTTCAACGGCAAACACGATTATTCTACCGATCTGTCGGTAACCGACAACGTAATAGACTTGATCTCCCCGTACCGCGCGGACTGTTACGGAATTGAGTTTCTGGCACAGGAACGCGAGAAAGAAAGTACTGATAACAAGTCGGACAAAGACATTTTTCTCGTAAATCTCCGGGAGGAATCCGATTATTATTCTGTGGTATCCGGACAGTTCGGCGGCAATCGTCCGAATGAAACATTATTCAACGGCAGGCTTAATCCCCGCATTTTGCTCCTTAAAAATCTGGACTTGATAGGAATCAGCGTCGACAGGCTAAAGTTCACTGCGAGCGATTCCAATTCGGATATAATAATAGACGGAACGCCAATAAACGGAGATGTTGAGATTGAGGACGGGACGGGATTATACGATCCGATAATATATGACTTGGCAAGCCGCAATTTAAAAAATATGCCGGCTGGAGAAAACAGAAACGGCGTTGTCCGTTTCAAATACAGGGTAAAGTCGAGGATGGAAACGAAAACATTAACTTTTGAGGGTTTTATAGACGAGATAGGGCATTATCCGGCGTGGGAGGCGGAAACTACCTGGAAATTGAGGAAACGAAAGCGGTTAAGTTCTTCACAAGAGCCGTAATTTTTGACAATTCTTTGACAATTCTTTGACAATTGATTATTAATAGTGCATAGATACGGCAATTAGATTACTTTTGTATAAACTTTTAAAAAATGATAATAAATTCAAAATTCAGCAGCCTTTATCTTGGAAAATGGGAGGAATGGCAAGCCCCGTTTGATGAGGACGTCTGTTTTCTCCACACTTACGCTATCGGCGAGGAGATGAGGATTCAGTTTATCGGATTCACGGACGTTTTCTATGCGAGTTACAGCGACCGTTACGGCAACGAGACCTCGCTGGATGTAGAGTTGCTCTATACATACGACAATTCCCGATACCTTTTTGAAATAGCGTTTTCCGTAGCTGATCCCGGCCTGTACGAGCTTTACATAGGAAGCGTTACGGATCAGATATACTCGTATTTCTGTATAAAGCCGCTGTCGGAACTGTCGGATAATACGGTATTACTTAATTACGCGCATCGCAGGAACGAGTACGATACAATCTTTATCGGCTCTGACGGATTCCCCAGACGGTTTAATTTCCGGGTATACGGCGGAATCTATCCCGGCGACAAAGAGCAGGCTATCGATAACGAAGTATTCAGGGATCAGCGTTTTGAATCATTCCAGACTGCGGCGGAATCGTATGAGATATCCGTATTGACAATAGGAACTCCGCGCGGCGTTCCTCAATGGGTTGGTAATCGCATAAACAACATATTCAAACTGTCGGACGTGTTGGTAAACGGGGTAGAGACAACGCGCAACGAGGGTTCTGTACCTGAACTTGTCAAGGTTGGGCAATATTATCCCCTTTACGTATTCAAATTAAACATCGAGCAACCGGATGAGGAGAGAGTATATACGGCAAGCCCGGACAGTATTTCGGGTATGATAATAACGAGGGACGGTAATCCGATAATAACAAGGGACGGTAATTATATAGTAACGAGAAATTAAAAAAAAATGGCAGAGGGAACAATTTACACAGCGGGAATGCAATATGTGTCAAACCCGTCAAAAACGGCAAGGTTTGCGATTGATCAGGGAAGTTCAAAGCCTGATTGTATGTCGCTGCAGGATTTATTAAAAATGAATGACAGCTTTATCCGGTTGATAAACCAGACTCGCAAATGTTTTAACCTTGATGTCGTAAACAAGCGACTGGTCTTGAGCGACTGGGTAATTCTGGCAGTCGGAAGCGGATCGGGAAAAGCCTTTTATTCCATACCGTCGCAGACGGTTAACTGGGTAAAAGGCGACGTTGTGCTATCGTATCAGGGGTATTTTTTTATCGTCGCAGATGCGGCGGCTACGCCCGCGATACACGTAATAAGTCAGGATGTGCCATGGCCGGCGATGGTCAATCCGGTTATCGTGGGCGTGTTTTATTGTAGCGGCGAAAGGATTGAGGGACTATCCATATTTAACGACGACGTGACGGTAGACGGCGAATACATCTATACGGCTCCACCCGCCGCGACGGACGTATTGTTTGCAGGCTCGACTCGCGGATGTATGAATATAAACTCGGCGAACAAAACGCTGGTGTTAAACAGCGACGCAAAAATTATTGTAAAGAAAAGTAATTCGCTTGTGCCGGCTTCATGGTCGCTCGAATCGGGCAATACATCCTGGTACAAGGGTAATGCGCTGGAGTATGACGGCACATACATTGTATACGCCGACATAGTTGAGGCCGACCAGTCGTCAAACAGGGTTGTAGCCGTAAGAAGAGGCGCGAGTTATGTGCCTGCCGGGGATTTATACATAATCGGGACTTTTGATTACTCCGGGACCGCCGTAACAGGCATAAACTTCAAAAATGACGTTTACGTAAACGGGAGTTATATATACGGAGGCGGAGGCGGCGGTCTTGCGGATGCTCCGAGCGACGGTAAAACTTATGGCAGAAAAAATGCGGCGTGGAGCGAGATTACTTCGTCCGGCGGATCGGACGGCGCGACGGAGATCACCCCCAAGTTTTGGCTTGTAAGCGGCTTCGGCGTTATAAATATCCATACGGACAGCGGCGTTCCGTCAACCGGATCATACATTAATATAATTGGAGGCCGTTTAATGCTGTCTAACGGAGAGCTTCTAATCCTGAATCCGCAGCAGGTGAGTTTCGATAACTCAAACACGGATACATACTACCTTTACATGAACGACTATACTGCGGGTATTAATAGCAGGCAGTATACGGTATGGGGTACATCAAGTCTGGACGATCCCCCGTCGGGAGACAACGTTGTCTTGCTGGGAGCGTTTTATCTCTATGAAAAGAATGTAGTAGCTTACAGTTTTTTTGGGAATAGAATATTTATTAATTCAACTTTAAGATAAAAAAGTTATGAACGAATCGATTTTAATAACAAAAAGGCCGGACGGCAGCATCGTGTTGAACGTCGACGGCGCGAGAGACGACAGGCCGTCAAAGTCGTCTTTCAGAATTACCAGAACTGAGAGAGATAATGTAATAATCTGGATCGACGGTAAAGGCGTTTATTCGTCTTCGATTGAGAATGTAAGCGTTAACGGCATTACGTTAACTCCGGCGAACTTCGTCGACGAAACAGACGGTTTAAATGATTCTAAGGGCGGCGCGGGCGGGGATGTGGATTTTTCGGAGTATGTAAAGGATGTTGATCCGCGTTTATTGAGCGAGATTTCGCTTACAAACTTGGTAGATCAACGTTATTTCAAATCAATGGGAATCGCATCGAACGGTCGGACGTACTTCATGGGAGAATACACGTATGGCCTCTGGTTATTGAACGACGAGACCGGCGAGATTAATGCCATGTCTTTGGGAAGTGCTGAATATACTTTCAGGACAATGGGCATCGCCTCTAACGGCCGGACGTACCTCGTCAGTTCCGCAGGCATCCGGGTATTGGACAACGAGATAGGCGATACTTCGCCCACAAACGTGACGGACTGGGGTTTCAAATCAATGGGAATCGCATCGAACGGCAGGACGTACTTTTTGGGTGATGGATACGACGGCAACAACGGGATTATGGTCTTGGACGATGCGACCGGCGATATTGTGCCTGCAAATGTAACGAGTGGCGGTTTCAAATCAATGGGAATCGCGTCGAACGGTCGGACGTACTTCTTAGGTGACGGATACGACGGCAACAACGGCATCTTGGTCTTGGACGATGCGACGGGCGATATTGAGCTTACAAACATGCCGGATGTCCGGTTCGATTCAATGGGAATCGCGTCCGATGGCAGGACGTACTTCTGCGGAAGCGCAGGCGTCTATGTCTTGGACGATGCGACGGGCGATATTGTACCCACAAACGTGACGGGCTGGGGTTTGCTTTCAATGGGAATAGCGTCTGACGGTCGTATGTACTTCTTTGGAGGCGGAGGCGCAGGCATCTGGGTTCTGGACGATGTAACGGGCGATATCGTCCGTGCAAGCATGGAAGACCATTATTTCTCATCGCTATTCATAGCCCCAAACGGACGAACATACTTTTTAGGTACTATCGGATTGTTAGTCTTGAATGATGAATCCGGCGAGATTACGAGAACAGGTTTTACGGATAGCTGTTTTGATTGGGCAATGGGCATAGCTTCCGACGGCAAGGCGTATCTCTATGGAGACTACGGTATTTATTTGGCAAACTTCGATTATGTAGACAAGGCTTTCGTGCGCAAGCCCGGAGGGTGGTATGTGGCGAATTATACGGAGCAGCGAATTGAAACAAATGCCGGCGTGGCGGAGGTGATTAACGAGGACGACGGCGGCGCGGTGCGTATGCAGCCGAAGGGGGGCGGTGAGATATCGGTAGGCGTAAACCGGGACTGGGACGGCAGTAATATTTATGTCGAGCAGCACAATGTTGGATCAGACGGCGTTGGTACGCGTACCTACCTGCGCAAAGACAAGTTTATCTATTG
>JAIROL010000040.1 GCA_031257565.1 Tannerella sp.
GCGGCTTTGAGGTCTTGTTCTCTGGTGCGCCAGTTAAGGGTGGGCATTTAGGGGACTGTCCTTACGGGTGTGTTGTTTGTAGGCTTGCCCAAGTAACACCTTTGACAATTTGCATCGACAGCAGATTTTTTCTTGGATTTTGACATTAACGGTTTCTTTATCATATGACATACTGTATTAATATTCATAGTATAAAATCATCTTTTTTGAATTGACTAACATTTACAATAATTTTATGATCTTCTTTTCGTTGATTGTACCATCGTTGTTTCCAATAGTTGGTTAGAAATTCCACATTATGACTATAAAATTTGAGAGTCTTGTTTTTCCCGATCAAAAATTCTTTTGTATTCTTAGCAAATGGGACAAAATATATATTTCGTTTAAATGAATGCATCAACAATTGATCCGTGTCAAAACCTAACAATTCCCCTGCTGTTCTTATCACTCTCATGGTCCAACTTGGTCCATCACCAAAAACATTACTAACAATAATATTGTTTTCTTTGAGAAATTTAATCATCAATTCTATGGTTTTATTTGTGAGATGTAAAGTCCCATAACCTTTTGTTTCGCCGATTGGTATGTAAATTTCCCGTCCATTCATCTTAAGACGATTGTACTGTGAACTTTTTCCATATAGACTTGTGGTGAATATACCTGCTATTTCCGAATAATTGCTATCCTGATATTTTTTTTTATATATTTTTCTAATTTCTTTTGAAGTCAATAAATATGAAACTAATTTTCCACCCAATAAATAATTATATGGAGGTAAAGCACCTATAACATAGGCATCCATCATATAGTTAATTCGCTTTGTCCTTTCAGATTTATTCCACCCTATATAATTATCCCGTTCCGGTATATGAATAATCGGACTACCAAGGGCAGCGATACCGATTGCGGGCCTGGCCGGCAACGCATAGTCACGTATAATTATTTTTATCCGGCGTCCTACATATTCACTGTATGGGGAGGACCAATAATAACGAAACAAACGAAATAGATCATGCTGCTTTTGAGTAGAACATATTTCAATAACGGGCGCAATTTCTGATTTTAATACATCAGATCCATCTGATAAATTATTTCTTGCCATTTCGATATGATTATCAATCCAAATTCTATTTTTTTCAATAATTTCATCTCTTTTAATAGACATCGAATGTCTTATCACATCTTTATCATATACATCAGGAGGCTCAATAATGATTTTCTTGTCCTGATGTTTTACAGACCAATTAAGTCTGGTCAAATCTCTGATTATCGACAATACTACCGTTTCCTTGATGTCTTTAGTTTCAACATAAGTAGTTGTATGGTTTTTATAACTCGTATTGAGAAAATCATTGTCTGGAAGTGCTGATGTGTTAATTATCACGGTACAATTTATCCTTGACTAATTCTTCAAATTCCAGCACCTTGACCGGCAAGGCAAAGGATTGTTTTGCAGACACCATGTAAAGATTTCCAACAATGCTTTCATTTTGAATGAAATGTGAAATAACACCATCATAATTTATATTGCTTTCGACAAGGGCCTTAATGTCCTTTTTATTACCCATATACATCGCAAAGAAATTTTCCGCTTGCGATCTAATTTCTTCAGAAATTGCTGATGGTCTTTGAGTGATCGCTACTAAACCGAGACCAAATTTTCTGCCTTCTTTTGCTATTCTTACAAATGGATTTGCGTTTGTTCTTACAAATTCATCAGATAATACATTTTGGGCCTCTTCGACAAATACTATTGCTTTAATCACACCTAATTTTTGATCGAATAAATCTTCTTTAAGGTTTTCGATTCTTGTGAATTCTGCCTTATTATTTTCAAATAGTTTCTTAACCAATATTGTTGATATTAAACTCGACTCAAAATTGTCTTTCAGCGACAGATCAATAATAACAGTTTTTTTGTTTTTAAGATAATTTAAGATTGTAGTAACAAGTTTTGACGAATTATCATGGATAGATGCATAACTTTTTATTTGCCGTATTACTCCGCCAAGCATTGCCCTGTTTTCTTGAGAAATGCTTAATCCATTTTCCTGTGTTCCATCCTTATTTTCTTTCTTTTTGGATTCTAAATAAGATGAGAATTTTTGATGTGCAAATGCCCTTACCTCTTTCGGATCCGGTTCATTAAATATTTTTGATAAAAAATTATGCACATCATCTTGATTCGGTAAACTGTCAAGATATTCAAGAAAATTTCTGCCTGCTATTGTGATACCTGGAGAATTTGATAAAATATCATTAACAGAAAAATCATTTGAAAAATTTATTTTTACATTTCCTCCAAACTCAAAATGTCCATTATATATTGAAGGAATAGATTTGTCTGAATAAACAACCAAATTGTTTCTAATATTGGAATCATCTATATCACCAAAACCACAAGTTTTCTGGACATTGTTTTTTAGATAATACTCACCATTTAAGTCAAAAATCAGTTTCCCATAGGTAGTATTACTTATCATGTGATACAACATAACCTTCATTAAGTTTGTCTTGCCAAAACCAGACTGGGCAAAAATCATCGTTCTTTTTTCTTTAAGTTTGTTTATGTCAAACATGATCGATTTATCCTCAAATAAAATTTTTGTACCTATGCATAGCTTGCCTATTTCTATTCCTCCTTCGTTTGATTTGTTTAAAATATTGTCATATTCCCGCTGGTTGATATGTCGCGCATGATATGAAACGGTTGGCAGTTTTCTTACCGCAGTAACAAAATCTTTCCCATCTGATTCAAATGTTCCCAAAATTTTTACTTTGTATGTGTAGCTAAACATTTTTTGTTTGTCCCTGTCTGACAAATCGCGTTCCGATATTCTGGCGTAGTGAACAGCAACTAATGTTTTATCCTGATTTCTGAAAATGGGATCTTCATCGTATATTTCCGCTTCAACACGAGCAAGATACTTTGACCCATCTTCATCTCTTGGCGCAAGGACAATAAAATCGCCCGTCTGCGGGCTTACTTTGGAATCTTCATAAGAAGAATAGATTAAGAGCGCATCTTCCGTTGTTTTCTGTCCGTATAGGACACCAAAATCTTTTTTCGTTTGATCCATAATTTAAAACCTCTCATGTATATCTAAAAATAAATTCTCTATATCAACATGATCCATCATTTGAGATTTGTAGAGAGAAGCCTTTACACGATTGATAATTTCATCATTGAAATTATTTTTGATGGTTACAAAATTATGCGCCTCAACCAGAGGATAAGGATAACCTAATATATAGTGTTCTTGTGTTAACCGGGTTAATTCTTTAAACAAAATTTCAAGCATTGAGAGGTTTCGTTTTGCAGTGCGGACTTCCCTTTCATTCATTTTAACTGTTATTCCTGGAATTGCATCGAAAATATTTATATCTAAAACAACCCAATCATAATTTTGAAGTTTTTCGACATAGTCAAGCCTGGCCACATAAAAAACACCAAAACCACGGCCACCATTGAGATTATTGGTAGCAAACATACTGTATTTTGTTGCTTTTGATATAGTTCCATCTTGAATATTTTTTCTTTCACCTGCCTCTGGATATGCACCGAGAAGAACATCATCGGAAACTTCAAACCAGCAGCATAATTTCTGCCATCTTTTTGTTTGGATTGTAAACGGATAAGACGGTTTTTTATCATTTTGCAGATAGAAGTCAATCTTTTTAAATGAGGATGCAAGTTCCAGTTTTATTGGAGATTTTTTCGTTACCGCAATCAAGGACACATTTTTGGTATGCGCAAGCTCCCCGATTTTTATTAAATATTTCTGGTTAATATTAAGCGATCTTAACGTTCCATCCCGAAGGATAAAATCTCCGGATTGAATAATGGCAAGTTGTAAAATTTCCAAGACAAGGGACCATTCGAGAATTTCCTGACAGAATGCTAATAGTTTTGAAACGGAAGAACATATTATTTGTCTTGTCTCTTTTCCAAGTCCCCAGATATTGTCCACCTCCGGCTCATTAAAAAATAACAATAATTTTTTCACAGGTTCGAGTGTTAATAATTCGTCAAAGATTGCATATCGATGGAAATCGTTAGTAATTAAAATATTTTGAGGGAAATATGATTTTCCAAGGATAACCGGATCATTTAAATCATTCTGCCGTATCTGTTTCCCTTTATGGAAGCAAATATAACCGGCGGTATATAAACCGATGTATATACCATTATAGAATTCCTGGCTGTTATAGCTTCCGTCTATGGCAAAATATTTACAATCGGAATTATCTATTTCATCAAAGGGCACGATTTCAAAATAACGAGGAGTATTGACATCATCATCAACCGTGATTATTGGAATATGCGATGGTTTATTACTCGTTTCGTTTATATATTGCGAAATAATATCAATTGTACTATCCGGTATTTCTTTCATATCCATTCTCTTAATAAAAGTTGTCCCAAAACCAACTGATTTTTAGGATTTGTCCATTATACTCCCGATTATAAGAATTACAAGACCTACTTTTTCTATACCCCCCAGTAGTGCCGGTCATCGGAGAAAACCATAGGAGCAAGCGAACCCGCAGGGTTTGCCACGAGGACTTCGGAGCGAGGGGGAGCAGCCCGCCGGTTAAGGCGGCATAGAACCGCACAACTCCCCGGTAACATTCCAATGCGTTCCCCCTTCCTACTTTCTCAATAAGTTTTGGGTACAACTCATCATATCATAACATGGCGGAAGATCAAAGGGGTTATTAGGCAGGGAATAAATCCGGCAAAATCGTATAAAAAATTATACACCTGGAGAAATATTTCGGATTATCATCAGAGCGATTCCGGTTTATAGGAGAGTCAAACGGTTGTATGCGGCGATTTCCTCATGCTGGAGGGTGCTGTGGTAGAGGTTGATACCGTCTATATAGACGCTCACCCTGGTTTTGTCCATGCTGGGTAGCTCCTGTCAGGCCGCCTCATAGGGCTTGGCCCTGTAAAATGCCAGGCACACTGCCCGGCGGGGCAAGCATCAATAGTGCTTGCGGGTACAGTTTGCATATACGGCAGATCCGCCCTGAATGTCAAGCAATGGAATTTGGGGACAACAATTCCCGGTTTCAAAAATTCAGGATGGCCTTGGACGAAGGATTGTCTTCCGCGCAAGGGATTGTAGGGGTGCGAAGCAGACACGGGGCGCAGCCCCGTGGCCGGAGCGATAGCGGAGCCCCGAAAAGCCCGGTTTTTTGCGGCTTGCAGCAAAAAATGCGCCCAACTTGAGAATCGCTGTTTGGGGGACAGATTTTCCGGTTTCCCCGCAAATTTGCACATTTTCCGTATATAAGGGCCGGTTCCCCGGCCTTACCCTATACGCAGGATAGCCGGGAGTACCCACTGATACCCTCCGTCTATACAAAACCAACATTGAAGGGAGATTTTATGAACGAACCCATTGGAGACGAGGCTATCTATCTGCGGATAGCGCAATTCGAGAAGGGGCTTATCCAGTTGACGGATACCACCAACGCCTACCGCCTGTTCGCCAAGTACGGGCCGGATATCCGTTACAACGCCCCCTGGAAAAAATGGCTGGTCTGGAACGGCGCTTATTGGGAACTGGACGACGGCTGCCTTATCCATGACCGGGGCCTCCACATGATCCGGGAGATTTACCGGGAACTGCTGCAAACTTCCGACTACCGGGACCGGCAGGAAATCGAGAAACACGCCATACAGAGCGAATCCCTGCGGAGGCGCAAGGCCTTTATCGAGCTGGCCCAAGTGATACCCGCCCTCAACATCAAAATCGACAGGCTTGATACCAACCCCTGGCTGTTCAACGTGGAGAACGGCACGATTGACCTGAAAACCGGGGAACCGCGGGAACACCGGCAGGAAGACATGATCACCAAAATCGCCAACGTAAGGTATGACAAAGAGGCCGGCTGCCCTGTCTGGAAAAACTTCCTTATGGAGATTATGAACTACAACGCCGAACTGATACGGTTTATTCAGACGGCGGCGGGCTGGGCGATCACCGGGGACACCTCGGAACAGTCCATGTTCATTCTTTACGGGACAGGGGCGAACGGGAAAAGCACTTTTCTCAACACGATCATGAACCTGTTAGGCGACTACGCCATCGCCACGCCCACGGAAACGTTCATGAAAAAGAGCGGGGAACAGATCAGCAACGACATCGCCCGGCTGCGGGGGACACGGTTTGTAACGACCACGGAGGCGGAACAGGGCAAGCGGCTTTCGGAACCGCTGATCAAGCAGATAACCGGGAACGACCGGATGACGGCACGGTTTCTCTACGGCGAGTTTTTCAACTTTGTTCCCACGTTCAAGATATTCATGGCTACGAATCACAAACCGGTAATCAATATTCCAGAAACGACTTTATATAAATATTGACTTTCTTTCTTCTTTTCTTATATAATTATTTTATCCAATTTTCCAAAACTAAGGATATAAAAAGTTGTAAAATGAAAATTACAAACAGACGGAATTTCCATATCGAATACAACGGAACAAGATTTCAGTATCAAAAATATAGTATAAACAACAAGACCGAAGTAATTAAACTTATAACCAAAAATCCAAATAAACTTGAAAGTTCAGAAACGTTTTATATTTATACTACGTATGAAAACCCGGAAATAATAAATACGGATTTTAAGATAAAAGAAGTGAACGGGAAAGTCATCGGATTTTCAATATACAAACTGAAAACAAGAGACAATCAGAAGAAAAAGATATATTTTGATACTTCATTTACATTGGGATATTTCGGAGTTGAAAAATGTTAGGGATTTATTGTAGAACAAGCAGCAGCACGGGAACGGAGAATTCAACTATCATTCAACAAAGAACGGCAGGCATAAAGTTTGCCCAGAAACATAAGTTTGAGTATGAAATATATGAAGATGAGGGAAAATCAGGCTACAAGATTTCAGACGACGAACAAAACCCTTTTGAAAACAGACCTTCATTTTTGAATTTGATTAACGATATTAAAAACAGGAAAATAGATAAAGTATGGGTTTGGGAACATTCACGGCTTTCAAGAAACCAATACGCATCGGCTTTTATCTTTAACGTATTTGAGAAATTTAAAATTATACTTTTTGAGAACGATAAAGAGTTTAATTTGAATGATCCGCAAACAAAAGCAATGAAAGGGCTTTTGAATGTAATTGCCGAATATGAACGTGAACTTATAGTATCAAGAATGAAAAGAGGGAAAGATAAAACAATAAACGAAGGCAAGCGGAGCCATTTCAAATTATACGGATATGATAAAGGCGGCAAAGATGAACACGGACACAGAGTATGGATACCCGTTGAAAGCGAATTAAATAATTACCAATACGCCGTAAAACGGTTTATCGAAGGGGCTACATTACTAAAGATTGGTTACGAATTATATGACATGAATAAAGTTGATAAACGGGCTTTAGTTACCCAATCTTCAAGGTTAGGTAAAATTCTACGAAAATATCAATACACCGGCTATCAGTTAACGATTGAAGGGTTTGAAATTTACAAACGGTTCAGAAGCAATGAAAT
>JAIROL010000061.1 GCA_031257565.1 Tannerella sp.
TCATTTTACGTTGTTCCAATTCAACTTTGCTGAGTTGATTCAATTTGATTCTACCTAATTTTTTCATGTCATTTATAATTTATATGTTAGTAATGCTCCAAAGATAACGCCTTCTGAAACACTCTGCAATAGGACATTTGTCCCGATTTTATTTTTGCCTCATTATCACAGAGTTAAAAGATGGGATTCATTTTATGATAAACCATCGACGGCAGTCCGTGATTCATCTATCTGATATTAAAGGCAACCATCCGTTTCCTGCCGGCTACCGTCACAGGTTCGGATAAATATTGCAGATGTATATCCATGTGACAAAGCGCCTTATTCACCTTTCATTATTTCTTCAGAGGGGTTGTGATTAGCTACTTTCCATACCATTGATATAGTGGAAAATAGAATAAGAAGGAATACGATCAGAAAAATCAACACAAACAGCCAGGCATCCATTGAGGTTTGTTTTACATAATTCTCCAACCAGCGTTTCATGATGACGTATCCCGCAGGGAAAGCGATAAGCGCCGCCAGGACAAGTAATAACAAGTTTTCCTTGAAAAAGATATATATGATATCCAATACTTCTGCACCGGCAATTTTGCGTATGGCTATTTCTTTGCGGCGCTGCTGACAAGTGTGGTTCGTTAGTGAATAAACCCCGAAAACAGCTATTAGAATGCAGGCAAGAGTCATCACTGACAGAAGGGCGAGCAGCGCCCGTTCCGACTTGAAATGTTCTTCGAAAACGTCTTCCATATAGGTGAAATTGATTTCAAATTCGCCCTCACCGGGAAATTCCTCGCGCAACCATTCGATAATGGATTGTTGGGTTCGCCCGCGAAAGCCTTCTTCGTATTTGTAGGCAATGGCTCGGAAAATATTGTATTTAGGATCAGGATACATGATATATGTTGGCTTCGCTTTTACGGTGGGTATAAGATAGAAATCACGTGCAACGCCTTTGAAATTTTCATTTTTCATGAAGACCTCTCCGATCTCTTTCATGCCGGTTTCATTGAGTATAAACTTTTCATCGTATTCGTTAGTAAAAATGCTTCCTTCAATGATTTCTACCCCAAAGAAGTCGAAAAAACGAGCATCTGCCACTATAAGGAATGCCGTATAACTCACCGTCTCACCGTCTTTATTTACAAACGTTCCCACGCCGCTACCACGATTCATATCCCTGAGAAAACTATTCCTGTCTATGGGAATTGCGTCAATAACCCCGGAAATTTGTTTGATTTTTTCGGCATAAGGGGGCGTCAACGGGCAACATCCGGCTTGTACGGAAGCAATATTCCGATGGTTTATACCCAAATCGGTAGAATGCAAAAAATGTATCTGTTTGATAAAGACAGCGGCACAAAACATCATTCCAAGACTAACAGTCAACTGTACCAGCAGGCAGCCTTTACGAAACAGGTTCCGCGATACCGGACTGACAACCCCCTTGATACCGTTGTTTAGGGTTTGCTTCCGGAAATACAAACCGGGGATACCGCCAACAACGAAACCGCACACAATCAGTAAAGCTGCAAAAAACAACAGTTCGATGTAAATGTCAATGTAGTTGTTTTCGATGGTTGCATATTCCTTGAAGGTTGGGAGTATACACGCCATCAACATGAACCCGACTACAAGCGACAACAGGATGACCAGTTGGTAATCGGTATGGAGCATGGACGCAATTTGCCGGTTGGTTGCGCCATTCACCTTGCGCAGCGTCAGTTCGCGCAAGCGCGTTCGTACGCGTGCAACATACAATGTCAGGTGATTAAACAGCGAGCACAAAATAACCAGTAGCCCTATTGTGGAGAAAATCCGGATATGACTGAATTTGACGTCGGATTGAATTTTCCCGGACGGATCTTTATACCGAAGTTGTTTCAATGGAGTAAGGACAATGGATATGGGGGTTGACCATTCCGGAATATCCATTTTGTCCAACTTCCCCTCAAGAGCCGGTACATCCACTTTGTTTTTTACTAAAATATATGTATTAAATATATCAAGATGCCAATTATTCAGTTGTTCTTCGGTATAACGAATTGTTACGGGAACAGCCGCATTGAACGGAATATTGGTGTTTGCCGGCCATCGGGGAATGGTCGTCTGCACGCTCCAATTAAATTGTTCCTTGATGACTTTTGCTGCGTATTCATTATTATATTCGGGTATTACGGCTATGGATCGTTCCGTGCGACTCATAAAAAAAAGATTTTCAGGTAAGTTCAAATCAAAAATGTTACAAAAAGAGTAATCAAGATATACAAATTTAAAACCCTCCGGAGTTTTGTCCCCGACCCGTATTCCACAAGCATCTTCTATTTCCGGGTAATTCAATTTGAGCCAGTTTGCCAATGGGTAAGGGGTGTCGCTTTGTATTACCTCCGAGCTACTGCTTCCGGATGTATTCCATTTGGACACAGCCATCTGCACGCGATAAATCCTGTCGGCTTTCGGATGAAAATTATCGTAACTCATTTCGTACCTGATCCATAAGGCGGAAAAAGCAAAACAGACAAACCCGACAGCCAGCCCGATGATGCTGATGATATTCCGGGTCTTGTATTTCCGCAAATTGCGGAAAGCCATTATGAGATAATGTGTGAACATATTTTTTGAATGATTATCCGTGCAACAGGACTTTTGCCCCATTATCACAGTTATACGAAGATCAGTCGATGGTTTGTCGAGTATATAATAGCCTCGCACATAGAGTGAACGTTTAATTTTTTGTATAGCGTCGTTTCCGTATTCCGGATGGTCCTTTCGGATGCATGGATGATATCGCCTATTTCCTTATTACATTTACCCTGCCGGGCTAATTTCAAAATCGATTTCTCCCTGCTTGTAAGGCTAAGTGATTCTTGTGGTTGCCATTGTTGTTGCTTGAAAGAATACAGGCTGCTCTTTTTCCTGTCCTTGAAGCAAATTTCCAGATTCCCTGATTTATGTGTCACGGAACCGGACAGATGGCAAACGCCTATCCTTGCATAACCGTTCATAAATAAGGGGGTCATTTTATGATAAACCATCAAAGGCAGTCCGTGATTCATCAATCTGATATTAAATGCAAAGTAATCAATTTCCTGCAGGCTATTGGGTTCGGATAAACATTGCAGAATAGCGCGGTGTATATCGATGAACAACGGCAAATCATCCGGATGTATTATCTTCGGGAAAAAATCGTATCCCATTTTCAAAACGTTACCGGGAGAAAATCCCGACAAAAAAAGATCGTGGCCGGAAACAAAGAGAAAACATTGTTTATGAAAATCAATCACATAAATACTTCCGTTGATGATCGTCGACATCCTCTTGAATGTTTCCTTCCGGACGTTGGATGTTCTTTCCTTTTCATCCGATGATGCAGGGATGGAGGGGATATCCTTAAAAAACAAAGGCGTAATGGATTCTTTTTGCATGGCTTGAAATGTTTTAGAATCAGACATAAGTTATTGTTTGGAACAAAATTATAAAACAGAATGATATAACAGGCAAATGCGGTCATAATAAATATTAAAAAACACATGTTTGCAGTTCTGAACTTTTTGCTGTAATTTTGTCCCGTAGCATATTTATGCAATATGAAGGAATTTATAATATCTGAAGCTAAAACGGAAAATGCGGTGCTGGTCGGACTGATAACATCCGAGCAGAATGAACGGCAGGTGAAGGAATATCTTGACGAACTGGCTTTTCTTGCAGATACGGCAGGGGCAAAGACGGTGAAAAAAATCACTCAGAAACTGGATTTTCCGAATCAGACGACATTTGTCGGAAAAGGTAAATTACAGGAAATTAAAGAATATGTTGTCGAGCATGAGATAGGGCTTGTTATTTTTGACGATGAACTTTCTGCAAAACAAATCCGTAATATAGAGAAGGAGTTGGGGGTAAAAATACTTGATCGTACCAGTCTTATTCTCGATATATTTGCGAAACGGGCGCAAACGGCTCATGCCAAAACGCAGGTGGAGCTGGCGCAATATAAATATATGTTGCCGCGCCTGACGCGCCTGTGGACGCATCTTGAGCGTCAGCGCGGCGGCGTCGGAATGCGCGGACCCGGAGAAACGCAGCTCGAAACAGACCGCCGAATGATTCTGGATAAAATTTCCAAACTGAAAAAAGACCTGGAGGAAATTGATCGGCAAATGTCGTCACAACGTAAAAATCGCGGTAAAATGGTGCGCGTAGCGCTGACAGGTTATACGAATGCAGGTAAATCGACATTGATGAATCTTCTTTGTAAAACCGAGGTATTTGCGGAAGATAAACTATTTGCAACGCTTGATACTACGGTGCGTAAGATGATAATAGGAAATCTTCCGTTTTTGCTTTCCGATACGGTAGGTTTTATACGCAAACTGCCTACGGAACTTATAGAGTCATTTAAATCAACGCTGGATGAAGTGCGTGATGCGGATTTGTTGTTGCATGTAGCGGATATATCGCATTCTACTTTTGAAGAACAGATTGAGGTGGTCAATCGTACACTGGCTGAAATAGATGAAACGCCCAAACCTGTTATTATGGTTTTTAATAAGATCGATCTGTTTACGTTTGTGCCTAAAGACGAGGATGACCTGACGCCGCGTACACGGGAAAACATTTCTCTTGATGAACTGAAAGCAACATGGATGAACAAGTTGCCGGATAATTGTATTTTTATCTCTGCAAAAAACAGAACGAATATTGACGAATTAAGAGATTTGATGTATCAGCGCGTGAAAGAAATACATATTACCCGTTTTCCGTATAATGATTTTCTTTTCCAAAACTACGATTCCGGGGATGATGTTCCGTAATTTCTTTACGGAGAAATTCCCGGTCTATGTGCGTATAAATCTCTGTCGTTGTGATGCTTTCATGTCCTAACATCATCTGTATGGCGCGCAGATTGGCGCCTCCTTCCAGTAGATGTGTGGCGAACGAATGGCGCATTGTATGCGGACTTATGTTTTTACGGATACCTGCGATTTTTGCCTGTTTTTTGATGATATTGAAAACCATGACGCGGGATAATCCGGCGCCGCTACTGTTTAGAAACAATGTATCTTCAAATCCTTTTCGCACTTTTATGCTGTGCCGGTCCATCAGATAATTACGTATCTCTTTCAGCGCTTTCTCGGAAATCGGAACCAATCGTTGTTTGTCGCCTTTTCCTTTGACGATGATGAATTGTTCGTCGAAATAAATATTCGAATATTGCAGACCGGTCAGTTCCGATACGCGTAGTCCGCAACTGTACAATACCTCGAGCATGGCCCGGTTGCGTTGCCCTTTGGCTTTTGAAAGATCGATGGAGTTGATGAGGTTGTTTATTTCGTTTTCCGTTAATACTTCCGGCAGTTTTTCGCCGATTTTCGGGCTTTCCAGCAATTCCGTCGGATCCGTTTCCAGATAGCTTTCTGTCCGGAGAAAACGGTAAAACGATTTTATCCCCGAAATGATACGCGCCTGCGAACGGGCCGAGATACCGATATCACTCAGTTGTACAATGAATTGTTGCAGATCTTTATACGTAAGCGATAAAATACTCGTGTTGGGTTCGCTTTGGAGAAAATTCATCAGTTTATTCAAATCATTGATATAAGCTTCTGTAGTATTGTCCGAAAGCCCTTTTTCCAAACGGATGTATGTAGCATATTTGTCAATGATATTTTTCTCTTTTTGCGCCATATATACATAAATATCAAAAAAAACGCTACCTTTGTGCCGTATTTAGTAGCTCTTTTGATGGAGCAAAGGTACGATTTTCATTGCAAAATGAAAAGAAAGAATTACTTTAACATCGTAAAAAAGGATTTGTTAAAAGAATGCAAGCGAGCAGAAAGTTAAAATTTTAAGAAAAACAAACAGAACAGGTATATGAAGAAGATACAGATCATTAACGGACCTAATTTAAACTTACTTGGCGGGCGGGAGCCGGCGATTTACGGTTGCCGGGGATTTGATTCTTATCTTGAACATTTGCGAACTTCTTTTCCTGATGATGATATTCGGTATTTCCAGAGTAATTCGGAAGGAGCGTTGATCGATAAGATACACGAAGTCGGATTTACGATTGACGGTATTGTTCTTAATGCCGGCGGATATACTCATACGTCCGTGGCGTTGCGCGATGCAATAAAGGCTGTCGATACCCCTGTGATCGAAGTGCATATCTCAAATGTTCACGCACGCGAGGAATTTCGTCATAAGTCTATGATCTCGGCCGTATGCAAGGGCGTGATTGCAGGATTTGGTCTGGATTCGTACAGGCTTGCAATTGAGGCTTTTGAATAAGCGCTTGTTTAATAGATAATTACAGTCTGTCGGGATTCGCGGATTGTTCCTGTAATTATTATAATTTATACTATATATATGCTTAAACATACAAAAATCGTAGCGACAATATCAGATAAACGTTGTGATGTGGATTTTATCGATGCGCTTTATAAAGCGGGAATGAATGTAGTGCGCCTTAATACGGCTCACATGCAGGAAGAGGGGCTGACGCGCGTTGTAAATAATACGCGCGCAGTATCGGATCGCATAGGTATATTGATTGATACCAAAGGTCCTGAGGTGCGCACAACTATAACGAAAGAGCCTGTTGCTTTTAAATATGGCGACAAAGTTAAAATGGTTGGTAATCCTGAAGGCGAAACAACACGCGAGCGTATTTGTGTTTCATATAACAACTTCGTTCAGGAGATTGATGTGGAAAGCGAAATCCTTATAGATGACGGCGATCTTGATTTGAAAGTGATCGAGAAGACAGAGGATTACCTTGTGTGCGAGGTTTTAAATGACGCCACGCTTGATAGCCGGAAAAGCGTAAATGTGCCCGGCGTACGTATTAATCTTCCCTCGCTGACGGATAAGGACCGCAGGAATATAGAATGGGCGATTAGAAATAATCTTGATTTTATTGCTCATTCGTTTGTACGTACTAAGCAGGATGTATTGGATGTTCAGGCAATCCTTGATTTGCACAAAAGTCCGATCAAAATCATTGCCAAGATAGAAAATCAGGAAGGCGTTGATAATATTGATGATATATTAAAAGCGGCTTATGGGATTATGATTGCGCGCGGAGACTTGGGGATTGAAGTCCCGGAAGAGAAAATACCCGGCTTGCAGCGTATACTGATACGTAAATGTGTGGAGGTTAAAAAGCCTGTTATTGTGGCGACACAAATGTTACATACCATGATCAAAAATCCGCGTCCTACCCGCGCAGAAGTTACTGATATTGCAAATGCAATTTATTATCGTACGGATGCTTTGATGTTGAGCGGAGAAACTGCTTATGGAAAATATCCGGTGGAGGCCGTTCAAATGATGACGAAAGTTATACATGAAGCGGAAAAAACAAAACTTTCCGCTAATGATATACGCGTGCCTATATCGGGAGATGATCTGGATGTAACATCATTTCTTGCAAAACAGGCCGTCAAGTCGTCGTCCAAACTTAATGTGCGCGCCATTATATCAGACAGTCTTACGGGGCGTACCGCGCGTTATCTTGCCGCTTTCCGGGGTAAGGCAACCGTGTTTGCTATTTGTTACAGACAGGAAACGATGCGTATGCTTTCGCTTTCCTATGGCGTATGGGCGGCGTATCAACCCTGGCATAGGAGCCGGCGCGGCTATTACAGGGATGCATTACAACAGCTTCTTAAGGGAGGAATGATTACGGAGAAAGATAAAGTGGCCTATTTAAGTGGAAGCTTCGGCGAAGGCGGAGGAACGACTTTCCTTGAAATAAATGAGGTGAATCATATCCTTAATGCAGGCGACGACTATCAGTTACCGACATTCGGCGATTGATATTGTATCTATTTAGCAGACCTGTATGCAGACCATAGAAGATTATATACTTGAACATATTGACGAGGAAGATTCATTGCTTGCAGCTATTAACCGTGATGCGCATGTGAAACTTTTGCATCCGCGCATGATGTCGGGACGACTGCAGGGACGGCTCCTGAAGATGTTTTGCCGGATGATGCGTCCTAAGAGGGTTCTTGAAATAGGTACTTATACAGGGTATGCTACCATTTGTATTGCGGAAGGCCTTGATGATGATGCGCTGATTTATACGATTGAGAAAAATGACGAACTGCAGCCATTTACAATTCCATATATAGAAAAATCACTTTACAGGGATAAAATACGCCTGTTCTGGGGAGGCATTGAAGAATTGTTTCCTACTTTTGACGAAACTTTTGATATGGTTTATATAGATGCAAATAAACGTGATTATAATATGTATTATGATCTTGTTTTTCCGCATTTGAAATCGGGGGCGTTGATTCTCGCAGATAATACGCTGTGGTCGGGAAAGGTAGTGGAAGAGTATCATGTTCCTTCGGATAAGCAAACGCAGGGGATACTTGAATTTAACGACCGCATAAAAAACGACGACCGCATAGAAAAAGTAATCCTTCCTGTTCGCGATGGATTGACAATGATTTGGAAAAAATAATCGTTTTGTTGTAAAATGAGAAATTATACATAACTTTACATGCGTATAAAAATAGTTGCACAAATGAAAACAAGAATATTATGGGAGGAACAAGATTAAATAAGATCGGGCGTTTGTTACAGAAAGAACTTAGCGAGCTTTTTCGTAAGCAAACGGCTATGATGCATGGTACGCTGATTACTGTCAGCGCCGTGCGCGTAAGTCCGGATCTTGCCGTGGCGAAGGTTTATCTGAGTATTTTCCCTTCCGAAAAAGGAAAAGAACTTCTCGGTACAATTGAAAAAAACAAAAAATCACTTCGTTATGATCTGGGGCAGATCGTGCGGACGCAGTTGCGAATAATTCCGGAGCTTGTGTTTTATCTTGATGATTCGCTTGACTATGTGGAAAATATAGATAAACTTCTGAAAAAATAAAAGATTGAATTTAGCCTTTTATATAGCGCGCAGGTATCTGTTTGCAAAAAAATCCCACAATGCCATCAATATTATTTCGATGGTATCCGTGTGCGGCGTTGTGGTCGCTACGATTGCTATGGTATGTACGTTGTCCGTTTTCAATGGCTTCGAAGGGTTGACAACTACTCTTTTCAGCGTTTTCGATCCTGATCTGAAAATAATTCCGGTTGAAGGAAAGGTCTTTGACCCTACGGCTCCGGAAATGAAGAAAGTGTGCGAATTGCCGGAGATACGGTTATCTTGCGGAGTACTTCAGGAAAATGCGCTTGTTCGTTATGGCGAACGTCAGGAAATATCCATCCTTAAAGGAGTAGATTCTTCGTTTCATCATTTGGTGCAAATCGATACGGCTATTATTGACGGAAAGTTTATTTTGAACGAGGGCGAGTTCTCCTGTGCTGTGCTTGGTATAGGACTTGCTTCTGCGCTTGGCGTAAATGCGGCATTTGCATATCCTTTAGAGATTTTTATGCCTGAGCGGATGGGAACAATCAACATTGCAAATCCCGCTACCTCTGCTATTGTCGAATACGTATGTATCGGAGGGGTCTATCATATTAATCAACCTGTTTATGATGAGGGTTTTATGCTTTTGCCTATTGATCTTTTGCGTTCAATGCTTGCATACGAAAAGGAGGTTTCTGCGCTTGAACTGAAACTTATTCCCGGAGCTGATGCGTCTATGGTTAAAAAAAATATAGCTAATCTTATTGGCAACGGCTTTATCGTCAAGGATCGTTATGAGCAGCAGGAATCGTCGTTTAAGATGGTGCAGATCGAAAAGTGGGTAACATATCTTATGCTTTGCTTTATACTCATTCTGGCGCTGTTCAACGTATTGGGTTCGCTTGCTATATTAATGATAGAAAAGGAGGAGGATGTGAGTAAATTACGCAGTATGGGGGCCAGTAACCGTCTTATTAACAGGGTGTTTCTTTTCGAAGGATGGATGATATCCCTGTTGGGGGCGTTTATCGGCGTTGTTATCGGAATTATTTTGTGTTTTTTACAACAGCGCTTCGGGCTTATTTCACTGGGAGAAACGGCAGGAACATTTATTGTAGACGCTTACCCTGTGAAAGTGGAGTGGACGGATGTATTGATTGTCTTCTTAACAGTTGTAACTGTCGGATTTATAGCGGTTTTATACCCGGTGCATTATCTTGGAAAAAAATGGCTTAACAAGGGGAGCGTCGCGTGCTTGTTATTGTCATTTATAATGGCGAGTTGCGGTGGTCAGAAGAAAGAGACTAAAAACGAGCGCTCCTCCGAAAGCAAAAATGAGGAAATTGCGGTGACAATTGAGCCTTTGCGCTATTTTGCCGAGAAAATTGCGGGTGGTAATTATACGTTTTTCTCTATTGTTCCTGTTGGACGGAGCCCTGAAACATACGATCCCTCGCCTCGGGAAATGATCAGGGTAGGACGGAGTAAGGCTTATTTTCATATCCGTCAACTCGGACTTGAACAGGTATTGATAAAGTCGGTGCAGGAAAATAATACCTGTACGCAACTGTTTGATATATCGGAAGGTATGAATTTTCATCGAAGCGAAGGATGTGCAGATGTAACAGATCATGACGAGGCGAAAGCGTATCTGCCCGACGAGCGTATTCATGATACCGAATCGAATCATTGCGAGGACAGACCTGACGGTATTAAAAGTCATTCCTGTAATGGAGGTCATGATCCTCATATATGGACTTCGTTTGCAGGAGCCAGAATCATGTCGGAAAATATTTATAAGGCTTTCGCCTCTTTTGATAGTGAGAAATCGCTTCATTATGAAGCGAATTACCTGCGTTTGATGAATGAATTGGAATTGCTGGAGAATACTTTGCATGAGCAACTGGATACTCTTGTGCATCGCGGTTTTGTCATTTATCATCCGGCGCTGACTTATTTTGCGGAAGAATTCGGATTGATCCAGTATAGCATTGAAGAAAACGGGAAAGAACCTGCTCCGTCTTCCTTAAAGAAACTGATAGAGGAAGCGCGCTCTACACAAGTTAAAGTCGTATTTGTACAAATGGAATTTGATCGTAAGCATGCAGAGCAGATAGCGGCAGAGATCGGTGCGCGCGTAGTTACTATAAACCCTCTTGCTGATAAATGGGATGAACAAATGAAGAGAATTGCAAAAGCGTTGGTTACAAATGGAGAAATTGATTGAAATAAAGAATGTTACGGCTCTATATGACGCGAGACCGGTTCTCGATTGCGTTTCTCTTAGCGTATGGAAGTATGATTTTCTGGGTATCATCGGCCCTAATGGAGGCGGAAAAACAACGTTGTTGAAAGTTATTTTGGGATTAATGAAACCTGTCTCCGGAGAAATCTCTTTTTTTGAAGACGGAAAATGTGTGCCGTCATTGAAGATCGGGTATCTTCCGCAGGTAAATCCGATAGATAAACGCTTTCCCATATCAGTCTATGAAGTAATATCATCAGGACTTATAAGAGAAAAGCCTCGTTTCAGAGAATTTACGGCATCACAGAAAGATCATATAAATGAGTTGATTGCTAAAATGGGGCTTGAACAATTTGCCGGCCGCGCCATCGGAGAACTTTCGGGCGGGCAACTTCAACGCGTACTTCTTGCGCGCGCTATTGTTTCGCATCCGCAACTGCTGATTCTTGACGAACCAAATACGTATGTTGATAAAAGGTTTGAATCGCAGTTTTATGAATTACTGGGCGAGATAAATAAAGATACTTCCATTATTCTTGTTTCACATGATGTGGGAACATTGCTCCCGATGGTGAAGAATGTTGCCTGCGTCAATGAGACGCTTCATTATCATCCGGGCGCTGATCTGTCGGACGAATGGCTTAGTAAAACCTGTGTTTGCCCGATAGAAATAGTGGGGCACGGCGATTTACCTCACAGAGTATTGAAAAAGCATGAGTATTGAATTTTTATTGTTTGAATTGTAAGAAGAGGCTTTTGTATGAACGAGCGAAAACGTATATTGATTACCGGAGCAAGCGGGTTTATCGGCGGGTTTCTGGTAAAAGAAGCCTTACGGAGAGGATATGATGTTTGGGCCGGGATACGCCCGAATAGTTCGCGCGAACATTTGCAGGACGAACGTATACATTTTATAAATGTACGGTATGATGATAAAAGCGCTTTGACAAAACAATTGCTTGAGGTAGTCGCAACATCGGGAGCCTGGCATTATATTATTCATAATGCCGGAATTACAAAGGCTTTTAATACGGCGGATTTTTATAAAGTAAATGCGCTTTATACGCATAAACTGATAGAGTCTTTGAATGAGGCTGATTGTCGGCCGGAAAAATTTTTGTTGATGAGTAGTTTGAGTAGCTATGGCCCTGTAAATGAATATTCATTCAGACCTATACGTATCGATGATGAACAGCAGCCTGATTCCGTATATGGGAAGAGCAAACTTCAGGCAGAACTATTTGTAAAGGCGCAAACTTATTTTCCATATATAATTCTTCGCCCTACAGGGGTATATGGACCCGGCGATAAGGATTATCTCATGGAAATAAAAAGCATAAAATCCGGGTTTGATTTGAAAGTCGGTATGAAACCGCAAAATATAACATTTATATATGTTAAGGATTTGGCAGTTGCCGTTTTTCTTGCACTCGAAAATTCATCCGTGTGTGACAGTTCATATTTTGTAGCTGACGGGGACGTCTATACTGATCATGAATTTGCGGGAATTATTAAAAAGATACTGAGTAAACGTTTTGTTTTTAATTTGCGTATTCCATTGTGGATATGCTATATGGCATGTGTTTGTTCGGAAATTATCGGAAACATGATTGGAAAACCAATGACATTGAATACGGATAAGTATAAAATATTAAGGCAACGGAATTGGATTTGTGAAACGGATCCAACGCGCAGGGAACTTGGCTTTATACCTCAATATGATCTAAAAGAGGGACTCGAAGAGACTGTGCGTTATAGTAGAGAACATGGATTATTATAGTAAATGCCGAATTTTATTATTAATTAGCATGATTGACCTTTTTTGTTCAAAATAAAAATCTCTTTCTTTGAAGTAAATTTCTAATAGCTAACGAATTTGTCGCTCACATAAAAAAAAGTTTTAAAAAAGAGAGGAAATATATTTTGATTTTAAAAAAAAGTACTTATCTTTGCGATAATAATTAGATGAAGAAGGATAATATGGTTTGGCATAATGTTGTCATCAATTTCTTCAAAATCTAATGTTCAAGCTGAGAGCCGGTTGTGTAAAGGATGTTTTCCGTACACTGATAGGGCGATTGGTTATACGCCGTAGGCGTGGTTATATCAGGCTTCTATGCGGTAAACCCGGGATTCTCCGGGTGCTAGAGCATAATGCTAAACGTTATTCATTATTCATTACTGAGAATCCCCGAACGTGAGTTCCGGGATTTTCCTTTTTGGTTCGCCCGACGCCACGAGCCACTATTTTTGGTTTTTTTATTGGAAGTTCAGAATATATTCCGTAACATTGCCGTCATATATAATTCGGAACAGATATGAAAATCATGGAAAAACGATTTTTAAAACATGCACAGGAAGATCCGGCTGTTTCCGGCAGGCATACGTCTACTCCCACTCAATATTTCGACATGTTTTCTTCCATTGCCGCAGAAAGTTTCTATGTGCCGGACATACCGCAAAAACAATTTTGTTATGTTAAGCCTGACGATCTTTTTCTATGCGGCTATTCTGCCGGAGATGCGCTAAGACTGGGATACGATTTTTAAAGAGGCGGGAAATTTGCGCATGTATAACAAAGACGGATTGACATATGAAGAATACAGCTTTACAACCGGACGCTGGAAGCTGAAAACGAAAGAGGCGCTTACCGAACGCGAAAAAGCGATACTTATGCTTGCCGGTCAAGGCAAAAGTTCCGTAGAAATAGCTGACGTTTTGTGCAAAGGGCAAAACACCATACGAAATCAGATCAAACTGTTATTTGCTAAACTGGAAGTACATTCCATGCAGGAAGCAATTGAATGTGCCTGCAATCATCGTATGATATATCCGAAAGGATATAGAACCGCATCCCGCCGAAGCGCCCTGCAAAAGAAGACGGGTTTTGATTACTAATGACATGTTTCAGCGCATACAAGGATATTTAGACGATGATTTAAGTATGCGAAACGCAGCAGCGAAGGAAAATGTTTCGGAGTACGCTGTTCGATATTGGAAAAACAAAGGAAAGATAATAATAACTAAAAAAAGTAAGTCATAATCAAAATAGAAAACTTTGAAAAGATGATTATGCTGACACATTATCTCAAAATCGCTTTCCGCAATATGCGGAAAAACAAAACGCAGTCGCTGACCGGCATTTTCGG
>JAIROL010000103.1 GCA_031257565.1 Tannerella sp.
GCCCCCCCCCCCCCCCCCCCCCGAACGCGTATATATCTAATAATCAGCATTATATAAGTAAATTCAGCCTTGGCGCATGGACCGCCGGCATTGGGAATCCCCTCATTGTTGTTATACGTCGGGCATTGACGCGGATTTTTTGTGAGCCTGCACGGAGTCCGCCGGGAAATATATCCTTTTCATTCACTGCATATTATTATGTAATAATGGAAAGGATACATAATTGTGTGTGTACACATGAAACGAACATGCAAAACGGCTTGCGCCAAAGAGTTATGAACATGCTGTGAGTTCTATGTTACCATAGCGTTAAAAAATAAATAATGTACACATGAAACGAACATGCAAAACGGCTTGCGCCAAAGATTTATGAACATGCTGTGAGTTCTATGTTACCGAAATGTTAAAAAATAAATAATGTACACATGAAACATATTTTAGAACTAATATTAATGAAAAACAAATGGTACGAATGAAAAAGATTTTAATTGTTTTGTCGGCATGGTTTGCCTGCCTTGTATTAGCGCTGCCGGGATATGCCCAAACCAGGACGGCGACCGGCTTCGTGACGGACGAAAACGGCGAAGAAATTATTGGCGCGACAATTAGTTTGGTCGGGACATCCAGGGGAACCATTACGGATGCAAACGGCAGTTTTTCCATCGAAGTAGCGGAAAATGCGGTATTACAAATCTCCTTTGTGGGATATGCTACTCAGAGTGTCAGGGTGGGAACTTCTTCCACGCTGAATATCAAAATGACGGTCGATGAGACAACGTTGGAAGAGGTGGTGGTAGTCGGTTACGGCACACAACGTAAAGCGACGCTTACCGGCGCCATATCCGCTATCAAGAGCGACGAACTTGTCGTCACTAAGAATGAAAATGTGGTAAACATGATGACCGGTAAGTTGCCGGGCGTCCGTGTCTGGCAAAAGAGCGCCGAACCCGGTAATTTCGACAGGACGAAGTTCGATATCCGCGGCTTCGGCGAACCGCTTATCGTGATTGACGGCGTTCCGCAGGGTAATGAAGTGTTCAATAGAATGGACCCGAATGAAATAGAAAGCATTTCCATCCTGAAAGACGGAACGGCTTCTATTTATGGCGTGCGTGCGGCAAACGGCGTGATACTTGTCACAACCAAACAGGGAGGTAGCGAGAGCAAATTCGAGATCGGCTATCAGTTCAATTACGGATGGCAGAAATTCCTCTATATGCCTGACAACGTGAATGCCGTCGACTGGATGATATTGAGGAACGAACAATGGAAAAGAGACTTTGGAGGGAACTTCGTAGCCCAAAGGACGCCTCCTTTCCTGGATGCGGATTTTGCCATGTACGAGAGTGGCGAACGCAAGTCGGTGAACTGGTCGAAGGAAACGTTGAGAGAAGCGGCGCCGCAACAACAACACAACGTGACGGTCAATGGGTCGGGCGATAAGATAAAATATTTCTTTAACCTGGGTTATCTGAATCAGGACGGTATCCTGCGTTCGGATGATATCCATTATAATCGTTGGAATCTCCGTTCGAACAATAGTATTGACATCTTAGACGGTTTGCGCGCCCAGGTGAATGTGTCGGCTTACATGGATAATAAAATGGCGCCGCGAACGGATTTGTGGACGATTTTCAAAGCAGCCTGGAATGTCCCGTCAAGATATCAGGTATATGCAAACGGTAATCCTGAATATTACGATTATGAAAACCGGCACGACAATCCGGTTGCATGGACGCACAACGATGTAGTCGGTTACAGGGACAACAAAAAACGCGACGTCCAGGTGCAGGGCGTATTAGAATGGGATATTCCTCGTGTAGAAGGTCTGAAAGTGAGAGGTATGTACAACTTCCACTTTAACCATTCGACAGAAAAGGAATATAATCATGCTTTTTATCTTTACACCTACGATCCGCAGGAAAAAATGTACAACGGAACAGCGTTGCAGTCGCCTTCTTTTGTCGCCCGCAGATATTGGGAAAGCACGACGAAGTTGTTTCAGGTGTCGTTGAATTACAGCCGGAAATTCCTCCACATCCACGATGTAAACGCCCTCCTGCTGTATGAAGAAACGGATGGACAGGGCGAAAATTTCGAGGCAAGGAGGGATATTGAACTGGAATTGCCTTATATTGCAGCAGGCGTGGACGCCAACCAGCGGGGGAGTGGCGGATTCCCGTCGCACGATGTGCGGAAAGCTGTGGTCGGGAGATTAACGTACGGATATTCCGATAAGTATCTGCTTGATTTCAATTTCCGGTATGACGGTTCCAGCAAATTTTCGCCGAAGAAACAGTTTGGATTTTTCTCCGGCGGTTCGTTAGGCTGGCGCATCAGTGAAGAATCGTTTATCAGGGATCGTTTCGACTTTATCAATAACCTCAAGATAAGGGCGTCCTACGGTGTGATGGGCGACGACAATGCGTTGAACTTCCAGCATGTAGCAGGTTACAACTATCCCAATAACGGTTATATATTCAATGGTTTATACGTGAGTGGCATACAGTCGCGCGGCATGACGAACGAATATCTTACGTGGTACACGGCAAAAACGACGAATTATGGTTTCGATTTTGATTTATGGAACGGCAAATTAGGCGGAACATTCGAATATTTCGTGCGGAATCGCGACGGACTGTTCGAACGGAAAAATTCGCAGTTTCCCGGTTCCGTTGGGGTAGGACTTCCGCAAGAAAACCTGGAAAGCGACCGCACGTTTGGTTATGAACTGGAATTAAACCACCGGAACAAGGCGAGTGATGTGAATTATTCCATAGGTTGGCATATCTCTTACTCCCGCAATATGAGACGCTACGAAGACCAGAATCCGTTCGGAAACAAGTATGACGAGTGGAGGAACTCTTTGCAATATCGTTACGCCAACATCTGGTGGGGACGGGAGTACGTCGGTCAGTTCCAGGGCTACGACCAGATTTACAGCCACCCGATTAATACCGGCGGCGGTAACCAGAACATTGTGCCGGGCGATTATTATTATGCGGACTGGAACGGAGACGGTTTTGTCGACGGGCAGGACGACCATCCGATCGGAATCTATACCATGCCGCTGATTAATTTCGGATTAAATATCGGGGCCGACTGGAAAGGTGTTGACCTAAACGCACTTTTCCAAGGCTCGACGCTGTTCTGGGTAAGGTACGACGAACAATATCACGAACCGTTGAGCTACGGGGGTAACGGCGCAATGGCGCGCTTCCTTGACCGATGGCATACCGTGAATCCGGAGGATGATGTCTTTGATCCGAATACGCAATGGGTTCCCGGTTATTATGCATCCATGGGTTCGCCGCTGGAAGACGGTACGCGCGCCATCCGCAACGCATCGTATGCGAGGCTGAAATCTCTCGAACTGGGATATACCATCCCGAAGAAATTCCTCCGACCGGTCGGGATAGAAAAGCTCAGGGTGTATGTCAACGGATATAACTTGTTGACGTTTACCGGCCTGGACAACTATGACCCCGAACATCCGGGCGTGACGGTAAATAACGACGACTGGAACAATTCGCAGGGCGGATATTACTACCCGAATAACAGGACGTTTAACGTAGGATTTAATGTTTCATTCTAAAAAAAACAGTACGATGAAAAAGATAATATCAATACTTGGAATAGTTTGCCTGATGTTTTCGACTTGCCAGAGTTTGGACGTACCGCCGCTGAACATTATCACAGACGACGATTTGCTGACAAACGAAATCGGATTGAAAACGTATATGGCCAACGTGTACAGGAATTTACCGATTGAAGACTTTTACTACCGTCCGGGAAACGGCTTTGGACGCGACTGGCAACAATTTTATGCGCTTGGCGGTATTTGCGGAGAAATATTAGGCCCGTTCTGGGGCAATTCCAATGAAAACGGTTTTGGTTACTGGGACAATGCGTATACGTGGATTCGGAATATCAACCATTTGATTGAAGCGTTGCCTGTGACGACCAAGGGCGTAATACCGGAACAGTCGTACAATCACTATCTCGGCGAAGCTTATTTTTGCCGTGCATTCATCTATTTTGCATTAGTAAAAAGGTATGGCGGCATTCCATTGGTTGACCGGGAGCAGAACTATCCTGAACAAAGCCTCGAAGAATTGCAACTCCCGCGCAGCAAGGAAGTTGATTGCTGGCGGTTTATAGGAGAAGATTTAGACGAGGCTGCCAGGCTGATGAACGAGACGAGCGAACGCGGACGCGCCAACCGGTATACGGTGTTGGCTGTCAAATCGCGCGCCATGCTTTTTGCCGGTACGATTGCCAAATATGGCGGCGACAATTTTGTGGAAGGTGAAGCGCGCGACCAGGGCATTGTCGGTATTCCGGCTTCCGAGGCGCAGGGATTTTTCCAACAGGCTTATGATGCGGCAAAAGCGGTCGAAGGACATGCAAGCCTCTACAAAAAGAATTTTTCGGACAGTTATGACGATAAAATTGCCAACTACGTAGAACTCTTTCTCGACAAAGACAGTCCCGAAAACTTGTTGATTCGCGAATATTCACTTTCGTCGAATACCGCGCACAGCTGGGATGCGACACTGACATGCCGCTATATGACGGCCGACGGCTTGTCGCGCGCTTACCCGAACTATGAACTGATGCGTCTGTTCGACGGTGGTAATATTAAGGTCGTGGACGATGACGGTTACCCGATCCGTTTTGAAAGGCGCGGCGACATTCGTAAAGGCGTCGAACCGCGTTTGCGTGCTATTGTCTATTTTCCCGATGATGAGTTGCGGGGACTGACTTTCGATATCCAGCGTGGTATTTATGACCATTTTGATCGGAAAGCGACGGACGAAGTGGCGACGAGCGTGAACGATCGCCGCGGGCTTGAACTGGCTTCCGGTTCGAATATCGTATATTCCAAAGATCCCAATATAAGGGTCATCGGGCTTTGTGGAGTCAATACAAGTCCTGACGGCGACAATACGCGTTCCGGCTTCTATATGCGCAAATATATCGATTATAGCAAACCGAAAGACGATTGCGGGTTGTATCGGAGCACGACGCACTGGATTGCCGTCCGGTATGCAGAAGTCTTGTTGAACCGTGCCGAAGCGGCATTTGAACTGGGGATGAAAGACGACGCGGCAAACTGCATCGACGAAATCCGCGAAAGAGCCGGCGCTAAATTAGTAGACCGTACGGTCTTCAACAGTGACCCAACGGAAAATGGCGTCATCGTCGAAAATAACGGTCGCGACGTCATTCGTAACGAACGGCGCAAGGAATTGGCGTTCGAAAACCATTACTGGTGGGACCTGCGCCGCTGGAGAATCGCCGATAAAATGATGGACAATACGATTTACAATGCCTTGTATCCGTACTACGTCTACGATGAGCAGAAATATATCTTCCTTGATGAAGAACAGGCTTATACAAACAATCGGTTTACATTTAACAAACGCTTCTACTACGAAGGCCTGCCCGGAGGCGAATTGAATAAAAACCCGAATTTGTACCCGAACAATCCGAATCATTAACAATAAATTAGATACAAGATGAAAAAAATCTTTTTAGAAATATTACCGGTTTGTCTGGCGCTGGTTTTTTATGCCTGCGACTATGACAATTTCGATGAACCGTCAGCAAGGTTTTCCGGCCGGATCATTGATTCTACCACCGGCGAAAATTTTATCATGACGTCGAAAGGACTCGACCTGAGGATGTGGGAAACGAGTTGGAGCGATACTCCCAGCCCGCGATCAATCAACGTGAAAGACGACGGCACGTTCAATAACAACAAGTTGTTTGGCGGAACGTACAAAGTATTACCCGACAACGGCGCTTTTTGGCCGCTAAGAGATACGACGGTGGTAACGCTCAAAGACGGCGGTCACACGACGCAGGATTTTACGGTAACGCCTTACCTGAAAGTCCGCATTGTCGATTATAGCCTGAATGGACGGACGCTTGTCATTTCAGGGAAACTGGATGCTCCGATTGTCGATGGAATGCCGAAAGTAATCGACATACAACCGTTTGTTGCGATCACTCGTTTTGTGGGAGATGGAAACATTGTCGAATATTCGGACAGAAATAAGATTGAGATAAACAGAAATTTTCACGATGGAGTAGCCGACGAAGTGTATACGATGACGATTACCGACATGAAATCCGAACGTACTTTTTACGTCAGACTCGGCGCACGTGTAGACGATAGTTTTAAAAAACACAACTATTCCGAAATTATTGAAGTGAAAGTCCCTTAGATTTTTTTGACCTCCTCCCTGCCTTTCTATCTCCCGGTTTTTTATTGTGGAGAGAAGGGTGGGGCGGGAGGCGTTTGTATTTCAGTTAATAGGATGTTTAAACGTTGAATATTATTTGATTTGCACTTATTTCCGGGCGCTTAAAAAAGCGCTTAAAAAACGACAACGAAGATTTTTTTTTATTTCTTTATTAAGCGTATTTTTAAGCCTTCTTTTAATATGTTCGTATTTTATTTGCATATTTGCATAATGTAAAATTTAAATTTTATCATGTGAAATTGATGCATATCCGCTATCCGGGATGTTATGGATTTTCTGCCTCCGGCGGGCGTAAAGTTGTGTTGTACAAGGAAGCCGTCGATAAAAACGCGAAAGTGATTTACGAAAAAGGATGCGAATTTAACGGAGATGAAATCTTTGACCCCGCGCGGAAAGCGGCGTTGCCGTCTTTACTGACGTTCGTTACCAAATATAAGAGTATTCACGTAAAAATAAGTATGTAATTAGATTAACAGCATTATGAAACAAACATTTTTATTCATCGAACAGCGGCGTCGCAAATCCGGACGGCGTCCGGGCGCCGTTATCGCGGCGATTGCCTTGTTTTTTTGTTCCCTTGCCGCCGCGGCGCAGGGAAATCCTTTCATCAAACACATGTACACAGCCGACCCATCTGCTCGCGTCTGGGCGGACGGACGGCTGTACGTGTACGCTTCGCACGACGTCGCGCCTCCGCGAGGTTGCGACCTGATGGACGAATACCATGTCTTTTCGACCGACGACATGACGAACTGGACAGACCATGGCGAAATACTCCGCGCCGATCAGGTGCCGTGGGGCAAACCGTTGCGGAACGACGCCAAATTCATGTGGGCGCCCGATTGCGTGTACAAAGACGGGACGTACTACTTCTATTTCCCGCATCCAAGCGAAGACCCCTGGAACAGCACATGGAAAATCGGCGTAGCTACGAGCAAAAAACCGGCAAGCGACTTCAAAGTAATCGGCTACATTCCCAACATCGACCCGCTTATCGACCCCAACGTCTTTATTGACGACGACGGCCAGGCGTATTTCTATCACGGCGGAGGCGGTGTCTGCAAAGGTGGGAAACTGAAAGACAATATGATGGAAATAGACGGCGAAATGAAAGTAATGGAAGGGTTGGCGGATTTCCATGAAGCGACATGGGTACATAAGCGGAACGGCGTCTATTATCTTTCGTATTCCGACAATCACGACGAAAACAACGACAGGGAAGGCGTGAAAGGCGATAACCGGATGCGATACGCTATTAGCGATAATCCTCTGGGTCCGTGGAAACATCAGGGTATTTACATGGACCCGACGGACAGTTATACCAATCACGGTTCTATCGTGGAATACAAGGGAGAATGGTATGCGTTCTATCACAACAGCGCCTTGTCGCGGAAAAACGGCGAGCCGAACGACTGGCTGCGATCCGTTTGCGTCGATAAACTGTATTACAATCCTGACGGCACGATTCAAAAAGTCGTTCAGACGGACGACAAACTGCGGGCCGGAACGGCAAAAACCAACACCACGCCTCTCGTCGCGCAAAACCGTACGGTGCATGATTCGCTGTATGCGCGAAGCCTGATTTTGCAGACGAAGGACATACGGATAGCTTTCCTTTCGATGGATGTGGCGGATATACGAATCTTTCGCTGCTGGAAAAACTGAAGAAGGACTACCGTCTGAACGAACTGTACTTCTGCTCTTCGCATACCCATTCAGGCTCGATGGACAGAGCGACTATCGAAGCCAAACTGGCCGGCGTCATTGACGAGGCGTCGAAAAACCTGTTCGAGGCGAAGATTTCCGGCGGTCGTCGCCCGATGCCCCAGCTGACGTTCAACAGGCTGATTTTAGGATATTTATAAAAACATAAAAACGTGCAAACCGGTTTTTCGGTTTACACGTTTTTAAATAGAAATGCACGTTCTTACTTACTTTGTTGTCGTCAGAATACGAGGATGGTCAGAATATCTGGCGTCGTCTATTTTACGGTCTATGTGGTCAATCCGGTGTCCCATATCTGTTCGT
>JAIROL010000109.1 GCA_031257565.1 Tannerella sp.
TATCCACGTGGATCTTTCCCGTACTCTCTATGTAATCCGGCAGATATCAATAATTTTTTAAAACTATCTGTGCTCCAAGGCTCCGAATACATTTTACCTGTCCGGCTTTGAAAGAAATATTTCCTGTTGGGATAAATCTGCTCTACCTTTGTGTTATATTGCCTTGCTAATTTAAGCATATCATCAGACATAACGACAATGCGGTCTTTATGTCCTTTCGATTCGACAATCTTTATACAGCCTGACGTCAGATTAACGTCTTCAATGTGTAGTCGGCGAGCTTCTATGGGACGTAATCCGCAGCAGTACATCAAGCGGAATATGACGGGAATTACCAGGTGCATTGCCGGAGATTTGCGATGGTATGTATATTTGTCTGCTGCACTAAATATTGCAGAAAGTTCATCTTTCGTGTAAATATGAGGAAGAGGGCGTTCGTTTGCCTGATTTTTCTTATGAAATCCAATCGGTATTACATATGATGGAATCCCAATGCTGTTCATATAGCGGGCAAATTCCCGAACCACAGAAATGCGGCTTAATTGGCATCTGCTTTTTTCCATATCCCGTTTTTCAGCCCATTTTAACATGATTTCCTGATTAAGCACGGGAATTTCGGGAAAATACTTGATACAGAACTTCTCAAAAGAATACATGATATATGCGCCTTCCCGATAATCATATCCCATTGCTTGTTTTTTATTGATAAATCCAACAATGTGCCCGGCAAATACTCCCTTGAACTCTTGTTTCGCCGATTTCATAGCAATTCCTCCTGTGAAGTTTCTATTCCATCAAGGGTAAGGGCGCAGGATTTCAAGCGGATGTCACTGATACGATAATAAGGTTTTAACGAATCAATTTTTGTTTGTCCTAAAATATCTTTTACCGTGTCGGGGGCAACGCCACTATTAAGCATTCGTGAAGCAACGCCTCTCCTGAAACTGTGAAAGCCTGCCCATTTCTCTATCAGGCTCGTTGAAGCATATCTTCTGAAAATACTGCCCGTGTTATCAAGTTTTTTTATTGGAACAATATGCCGGACAAAAATATGTTCGGCTTCAGTTTCCGGGCGGCCATTCAGTATATAATCCGCGATGGCGTTACCAACAACCGGCGTCAACGGAAGTGCAGTTCCTGTTCCGGTCTTGTTTTGTCGAAACGTAATTTCATGTGTGTGCCAATTTACATCATTCAGTTTCAGGTTAATAATATCGCCGCCGCGCATGCCCAAACTTTTCGCTATTGTTAATATCGCGTAATCTCTTTTACCGATTGAACGGGTCGTATCTACCGAAGACAGAATGTTTTCTGCTCCGGTGTTTGAAATGACAGGCCTGAGTTTTCGACGTTTTGAATGGCAGGCAACTAACGCCGGACTAAAATCTGCGGTAGAAATCCCGTATTGCCGTAAAAAAGCATAAAATTTTCGTAATACCCCTGACATCTCACCTATACTGCCTTGATTTTTTATAGAAAAGTGCGTCAAATACCGGCTGATACCCTTAAGGTTAATTTTTATAAGAGTTGAATATCCATTATTTTCAAGCCAGACGAAAAAATGCCTAAGCCGTATTGTTTCATTTACAATCGTAGCCTCCATTCGTAAACCCAAATTCAACTCTGCTTCTTTAAAGCGTTGCAAAATATCTGAATAATACGCGGAGTTAATCTTCTCTTTTGAACCGCTACAAATTCGCTTCAATATAATCTCGCCCGTTTCGGTGAATCCATCCAATAATATCGCAACCTTACGTGTTGCCCACATACGCTTTGGTGAGATAAGCCCTTGCGTATACTTAGATTCTGTTTCAGAGATAATCTGCTCGTTGAATTTGCGGTCATAAAACTTCATGCCTGCTTTGTGATAATACTCGCTGTAGGGGTATATACCTTGACATCTGTACTGACCAATAGAGCCTTTTGTCAGCCCTGCCTTCTGCAATTCTTTCTCAAAAGATTGCAGGAGTTCCTCCAATAAAATTCCTTCTTCCATGTATAAAATATTATTTGTAAAAAAATGTCTGCACGATTTGTGCAAAAAATATCATGCAAATATTACAATATTATATTGTTATCAGGAAGTTTATGCTGAAAATTCAATTGTATAATCTTTATTTAAACCATTTTACGAGAATAAATATGGCAATGTCGGGTTAATAAATTATTCAGGTTAAGACCACCATGCTATTATCATCACGGAAAATATGCCCGGCAACCTGTCCGCCGATGAGCGCACCATTTATGAAATGGTTGCAGGACGTATGTTGGAAGCCTTTTCACCTGCCTGCCGTAAAGAAACGACGGCGGTACGATTGCAATGTGCAGGCATGGACTTTACCGCACGGGGTACGCAAATCCTTTCACCCGGCTGGCAAAAAGTATTCGGCAATCAGGACGAGGAAAAAGAGGAAGATGCTACCATCCTGCCTGATATTGCAGAAGGCGACCGTCTGCCCGTAAAAGGGTGCGATGTATTGGAGAAACAAACCAAGCCCCGCCCCATACATACCGAAAGTTCGCTTTTGGGAGCAATGGAAACCGCAGCACGGGAAGTAGAGGATGAAGCCGAACGCGAAGCCATGAAAGAATCGGGGATAGGTACTCCCGCTACCCGTGCGGCTATCATTGAGACCCTTTTTTCCCGCGAGTATATCCGCAGGGAAAAGAAATTACTTGTTCCCACCGACAAAGGGCTGGCCGTGTACGAAGTCGTAAAAGACAAGAAGATAGCCAATGTTGCCATGACCGGAAGTTGGGAACTTGCCCTCTCCAAGATAGCCAGCGGGGAAATGGATGCTTTTACCTTTCATCGGGGTATAGAGGTTTATACCTCGCAGATAACCACTGAACTGCTTTCCGCTAAAATAGAAGCGACAGACAACCGTGCCGGATGCAAATGTCCTAAATGTAGCGGACAGGTGGTTTTCTATCCCAAAGTTGCCAAATGCCGGAATGAGGATTGCGGACTGATGGTATTCCGCTCCATTGCCGGAAAAGACCTGACGGATGCACAGCTATCCGACCTCTTTGGTAAAGGGAAAACCGGACTTGTAAAAGGCTTCAATAAGAAAGCCGGAGGAACTTTCGATGCCGCCGTCGCTTTCGACAGTGAATATAAAACCGTTTTTGAATTTCCTAAAAACAAACAGGGTCATGCAGGGAAAGGGGAAAAGCGGAAATAATCGTATCTTTGCCACTAAGATTTTGATCTTAACATTGTTTTTTTTAAGACATGTTTCGAACGAAATTTTAGTGGTGGGCGCTTCGGGTGGGAATCCGGAGCGCCTTTTCAGTTTCTCCCCTCCATATTTTCAACCACTAAAATTTCAATGTTATGTCAAAGAATAATTCATCGCCGAAGGGCGAACTATCCTATTACGGCCTATCCCTCTTATCGTATCTGCGTGACAGCCATCCCGACAAAGCCGGTGATAAAGCATTCATCGCAAAACGTGCCGACCGTGCATCGGAAGTTTACAGCGAAGCGATCCGAAGCGGCCTTACCCATATCGAAGCCGAAGAACAGGCGAGCACCGAACTATACCGGGACTTGCATTTTTCCGCTTACGATACCCTTGTAAATATACTCTGGGACGAGTTTCCGGTAGAAATACCCGAAGACGATGCCCGAAAGGTCGCCCTGCAGGTCTTACCGCTCTGCGGTAACGTGCTGACAAAATACACCCTGACGGATGATTTTGCCGACACTCCTGCATACGACCTCTTATATACGGAACTGGTAGGAACTATTCAAATACTTCTGGAAGATGGCACGGTTTAATAAAACGGAGCATCTTCGCCGGAATATTGATGCCATAAAGACTGCATTTGCTATCGAATCCGGTGCAATAGAGTGTACCTCACAGGAACGGAAAATACTGGCCGAATACAGCGGTTTCGGCGGTATTAAAGCCATACTTAATACGCCGCCCTCTGAAGTACCGATAGAGAAATGGCCAAAGACCGACCATGTATTATATCCGTTGGTCAAAGAACTATATGAAGTTATACGGGAGCAAACGCCTGATGAAAAGAGTGCCAAGCGATATTTAGACGGAATTAAAAACTCCGTCCTGACGGCTTTTTACACGCCACCGGCGGTTGTTGACGTACTTAATTCGGAACTGCTCAAAAGCGGAGTGAAACCTGACAGGTTTCTTGATCCGAGCGCCGGAACCGGGATATTCGGGCAATATGCCGATCTGGTTAATCCGGCAGCCGAGATCACCTGTTTTGAAAAAGACCCTATGACGGCCCTTATCCTGAAATCCCTCAACCCGGAATTTGCAATACGGGCGCAGGGCTACGAAACTATCGAACCCAAATACAACGGTTATTATGACGTTGTAGCCAGTAATATCCCTTTCGGTGATGTTGCGCTGTTCGATC
>JAIROL010000204.1 GCA_031257565.1 Tannerella sp.
TTTGACATTATGCTTCAAAGTCGCGACAATCCATCCTGATCCGGCTCATGCCTCTGAATCTAAAACTCGTAGCCCGTAAAGCGCTGTCCCTGTGGAATATAGCCATTGACGCAGATTAAACAGTTGTCAAAATCGCGACAATCCAATCTGTGCCAGGTCAGGAGTTCTGAGATTGGCGATAACCTAACTCACTGTCAATCATTTTAGCTAACCCGCAACGGGAAAATGCTTCGTTGATAAAATTTATTCCTCCAAAAGGAGTGATGGCTTGTGAAATTTTTTCTACTTTTGTGCCTGTCATATTGTTACTGCTTTTTTTTGTAATACAAAGTGAAAATAATTGACGCCGTATAGTTTTGATTGCCAAAACTATACGGTTATATTAAAAAATATTTGCGGATTTAAGGAATCAGTAAAAAAACAAAGATTTGTTTTGTATGTTTTGATTTGTATTGTATCTTTGTAACGTTAAATAGCAAATGCATGAATATTTTTAATATACATTGCCCTCATCATTACAACGAGCGATAAGTTCGGCGGGCTGTGTGACGTAAATGTGTAGACTTGACTATAAAAGCTTGCCGTACGATTTACGGCGAGCTTTTTTTATTGAATGATATAAATAAAATATACGGAAATGTTACGAATTGCAGTACAATCAAAAGGGCGTCTCTATGAAGAGACCATGGCATTGCTCAATGAAGCGGGTATTAAACTTAGTAAAGCGAAGCGCACTTTACTTCTGTCGGCTGTGGAATTTCCGGTGGAAGTTTTATTTCTGCGCGACGACGATATACCCCAGTCGGTAGCTAATGGCGTGGCGGATGCAGGTATTGTCGGCGAAAATGAGTATGTGGAAAAAAGAGAAGAGGCAACGCTGATAAAGCGACTAGGCTTTAGTAAATGCCGTTTGTCTCTGGCAATACCTAAAGATGAAGATTACAATGGGCTACAGTGGTTTCAGGGTAAGACTGTAGCGACGTCGTATCCTGGAATTTTACGGAAATATTTTAAAGAAAATGGCGTGAAAGCATCATTGCATGAGATTTCCGGTTCTGTAGAGATTGCTCCGGGGATAGGCCTTGCCGATGCTATTTTTGATATTGTCAGTTCAGGCAGCACACTCATAAGTAACCAGCTTAAAGAAGTTGAAGTAGTAATGAGGAGTCAGGCATTGTTGATCGCCAACAAAAGTTTGTCTAAAGAAAAACGTGGGATATTAGACGAGATTCTATTCCGTTTCGATGCGATACAGGAAGCATCCGGAAAGAAATATGTACTGCTTAATGCTCCTAAAGATAAGTTGGCGGATATCACAGAGTTGTTGCCGGGTGTGAAAAGTCCGACAGTGACGCCTCTTGCAGACGAAGGTTGGGTCTCTATACAATCTGTGATAACGGAAAAACATTTCTGGGAAATTATCGGAAAACTGAAAGCGATTGGCGCAGAAGGCATTATTGTCGTTCCTATTGAAAAAATGATATTATAAAACTAATCATCCGTAAAGTGAATATAAAAACATATAAATACCCGGATAAAAAGGAGTGGGAGGTTTTACGGCAACGACCGGAACTGAATGTGACGTCGCTTTTTGATACTGTTCAAACTGTGTTGAACGACGTCAGGATAGAAGGCGATGAAGCCGTTCGCCGTTATGGCGAGCGCTTTGATAAAGTGCGTATTACGGATTTGCCGGTCTCGGAGAGCGAAATAAGCGAGGCTGAATTATTGCTTACGGATGAATTAAAGCAGGCTATATTGACAGCGCGTCGGAATATTGAAAAATTTCATGCTTCACAACGTTTTGAAGGGCATGGAGTTGAAACAATGCCTGGCGTTATGTGCTGGCAAAAGGCTGTTGCCATTGAAAAAGTCGGCTTATATATTCCCGGAGGTACGGCGCCTTTATTTTCCACGGTTTTGATGTTAGTAGTACCTGCACGTATAGCAGGGTGTAAGGAAATTGTGCTTTGTACGCCTCCCGATCGTGAAGGAAAGGTTCATCCCGCCATCTTATTTGCGGCAAAAGTATCCGGCGTAAGCAAGATTTTTAAAGTTGGCGGTATTCAGGCTATTGCCGCTTTGACTTACGGTACCGAGAGTATTCCTAAGGTATATAAAATCTTCGGGCCGGGAAATCAATATGTGGTCGCCGCCAAACAGCTTGTTAGTTTAAAGGATGTAGCGATCGATATGCCGGCTGGTCCTTCGGAAGTTGAGATCATTGCTGATGATTTGGCTGATCCGGCTTATATAGCGGCAGATTTTCTTTCGCAGGCGGAACATGGGGCGGACAGCCAGTCTGTGTTGGTTACTACTTCGGAAACGTTGGCAGAAGCGGTAAAAAAGGAAATAGAATGTCAGCTATCAAAATTACCCCGGCGTGGTTTTATCGAAAAATCATTATTACATAGTTGTATTATCATACTTAAAAGCGACGACGAGATGATCGATTTTTCGAATCGATACGCGCCGGAACATCTTATTATCCAGACCGCAAATTATGCGGAGTTGAGCGCTGAAATTACGAATGCAGGAAGCGTTTTTCTGGGGCCTTACACTCCTGAAAGCGCAGGCGACTATGCGTCGGGCACAAACCATACGCTCCCAACGAAAGGATATGCAAAGATGTATAGCGGAGTGAATCTTGACAGCTTTGTCCGGAAGATCACATTTCAGGAGATAACGGAAGACGGATTGAGGTTACTGGGACCAACCATAGAAGTAATGGCCGCAAATGAACAGCTTAATGCGCACAAGAATGCAGTTACGATAAGGTTGAAAAAACGGTAATCGGCGTCTGTTTTACGGAAATGATGCAGGCTTTTACTAAAAACCCTGCGGTTTGTTGTTTATTTTTAACAAATTCGGGCGTCATTTCCTAATTAATGTTAATTGTCATTTTTATTGAGGCAAAAAGAGTTTTATGCAATATATTTGTATTTTTGAAGTTAACTTTAAAATTTTATTTTATGAAAAACGTAATTTATATAGTATTGGGAGCCTCTTTGATCGCCCTGGGTTTTGCCTTTTTCTTTTTCAAGCAGATGATGCAAAAAAATGAAGGTACGGATACAATGAAAAAAATAGCGCTTCATGTACGTAAAGGCGCAATGGCTTATCTTAAGCAGCAATATCGTGTAGTGTTGATCGTTTTTATTGTTTTGGTCATTGTTTTTTCAATTATGGCTTATTTTAATCTTCAGAATTCATGGGTGCCTTTTGCATTCCTTACCGGAGGTCTTTTTTCCGGTTTGGCGGGCTTTTTCGGAATGAAGACGGCTACTTATGCTTCTGCCAGGACAGCAAATGCTGCGCGAAATTCCTTGAATGAAGGTCTTCGCGTGGCGTTCCGTTCGGGCGCGGTGATGGGGCTTACTGTCGTAGGCCTTGGTCTGCTTGATATATCGGTATGGTATATGATTCTGGATCATTATATAGCTGATGACGGAGGTCATAAGATGATGATTATAACGACCACCATGTTGACTTTCGGAATGGGCGCTTCAACGCAGGCTTTATTTGCGCGTGTGGGCGGAGGGATTTATACGAAAGCCGCCGATGTTGGCGCAGACCTTGTCGGTAAAGTAGAGGCCGGTATTCCGGAAGATGACCCTCGTAATCCGGCAACCATTGCGGATAATGTAGGGGATAATGTCGGCGATGTTGCAGGGATGGGGGCTGATTTATATGAGTCATATTGCGGCGCAGTCCTTGCTACAGCGGCCTTAGGCGCTGCAGCATTTGCTTCTAGTCCTGAAATGCAGTTAAAAGCTGTGTTTGCACCAATGCTTATAGCTGCTGCCGGCGTGTTACTTTCTATTATCGGGATCTTTCTTGTCCGTACAAAAGAAGGCGCAACCATGAAGCAGCTTCTCTCAGCTTTGAGCCGGGGAATTAATATAAGTTCGTTTTTTATTGTGATTGCTACATTTTGTATATTTTATTTACTTGATCTGGACAACTGGATAGGGATCTCTTTTTCTGTTGTTACAGGCCTCGTTGCAGGTATAATAATCGGTCAGGCAACAGAATATTATACTTCCCACAGTTATCGGCCAACACGCAAAATTGCGGAAAGTTCCCATACCGGTCCTGCTACTGTTATCATTTCCGGAATAGGCCTTGGTTTTATATCAACTTCTATTCCGGTTATCACTATTTGTATTGCCATAATCTTATCATTTCTGTCGGCGATTCGGTTTGACATGGCAAATATGCTTGAGGCGCAAAATTTGTGCTTGGGTCTTTATGGTATAGCCATAGCAGCTGTGGGTATGCTTTCTACGCTGGGTATAACGCTTGCGACGGACGCGTATGGGCCAATTGCCGATAACGCGGGCGGTAATGCTCAGATGAGTAATCTTCCGCCGGAGGTGCGTCAACGCACGGACGCCCTTGATGCATTAGGAAATACGACGGCAGCTACGGGAAAAGGATTTGCGATCGGATCGGCTGCGTTAACTGCATTGGCATTGCTTGCATCCTATATAGAGGAAATTAAAATAGCGCTAATTAGGGTAGGGGATACGGTTCTGGAAATGCCTGACGGCGATGCGATTCAGGTTGCCAACGCTTCATTTCAAGACTTTATGAATTATTATAATGTATCTTTAATGAACCCTGTTGTCTTAGTGGGTATTTTTATGGGTTCCATGATGGCGTTTTTATTCTGCGGACTGACAATGAACGCGGTGGGTCGCGCAGCACAAAATATGGTGGAAGAGGTACGTCGTCAATTCCGTGTCATTACAGGAATAATGGAAGGAACAGCAGAGCCTGATTATGCCCGCTGTGTGGAGATATCGACAAAAGGGGCGCAACGCGAGATGTTACTTCCTTCGTTGCTTGCAATTATAGTTCCGGTTCTTGTTGGGTTGATTTTCGGCGTATCAGGCGTGTTGGGTTTACTGGTCGGCGGATTGGGCGCTGGATTTGTTCTTGCCGTGTTTATGGCGAATGCCGGCGGAGCATGGGATAATGCTAAGAAATATATTGAAGAAGGCAATTTCGGCGGAAAAGGTTCGGACAATCATAAAGCGACAGTTGTTGGGGATACGGTAGGCGATCCGTTTAAAGATACTTCCGGTCCGTCTCTGAATATCCTTATTAAATTAATGAGTATGGTTTCTATTGTAATGGCCGGCCTGACTGCAGTACATAGTTTGTTAGGATAAGCCGGTAAGCGCTCATGAAAAATATAGTCGATGCAGGGTTTTTATGCTAATACATAAAAACCCTGTATTCTTTTAAACTTTATGATTATCCGTATATACTATACTCGGTTATAAATAAATGTTTTGAATTACTATAATATATTGATAATAACTAATTTATATATAAATAAAATTGATAATTACAACCGAGCACAGTATATATCCTTTCGCGGTGGTATCCTAAACATTATATTTTTGAAACATAACCGTAACAAAAACACAAAACAACGTTAATCTTTTCGTCATCATATCTTAATAAAACCGAAGGACATTTGTAGAGTGAAAATTAAAAACAAACAAAAAACTTGCACGGATTGCGCAGGAGGGCAGTCGCCCCCCCCCATATTTATTAAAATCGCCGTCATTTACATGTGAAAAACAAAATGTAAGTTACACATTTTTAGATATATACACTCAATTATTGACTAAATATGGTTATCTTTAGGGCTTAAAAGGTAAAATCAGACACACATTTTCTTGTATATATTGTTTATTGTGTTGTTCATCTGCATAATATTTCCAATAATACACAACTTAGATGTTTTATCATTCGATCTTCATGTGTATATGCAATATGATATTATTCCAATCTTATGACGCCGATTACCAGGGCGACGGCATATATCTGGGATTTGTGCAGGGTAAATGAATCGTATTCCTTATTATCGCTGACTACAATTATATGATCGTCGTCAGGGCTTTTCTTGACACGCTTAATAAGCGGCCCTTGTGCGGTGTCGATGACATAGACTTTATTCCACTGAAAAAACAGGTCGTTGTGCGGTAATTTTTTACAGGCCACGAGGTCGCCACTGTTATATTTGGGTATCATTGATGAGCCTTTTATGGGCATAAGAAACTCGGCATCGTGAAACAGGGGAACAATATAACGCTCACATTCATATTCCAGTACTTGTGTTTCGCCGGTCAAGTAACCGGCCATCGCGTTGATGGGGATCAGCGGAATACCCCCTGCGCTGTCGGCAGGCAGCTTGCTTACCTTATCGGTTTTTTTTTGCGTTTTTTCTTGGCTGGTTGGATTTTTATCTTTATCCTCAATATTAGTTCTTTGAGATACATCCGGGATGTGGTGCGTGTGTAGACTTTTTGTACTTTTCGTTTCGCGCAACAACATCTCGCCTTTTCCAGTCAGAAGCCATTCAGGGTTAACATCCGGAATATAGTCTAATATATTTGCATATTTATCTGTGCTTATTTCTCTTGGTTTATCCAAAAATCCATTTGAGAACCCTAAGTCCTTGCAAAATCTATATTTTGTAATTCCTTTAATTTTAATAAGTTGTGAAATTCTTTCAGTTATCATGTAAAATATATTAGAAAATATTTGTATGATAGTATAATATATTATTATCTTTGCGCCATGTTACTAATTAACGGGCGGTAAATATACAAAAAAATTATATGATATGGAAAGATTAATAAAATTAGACAATCAAGAGATGAGGCGTAAGATCGCTAAGACTTACGGTGTAACGCTTCCGTGTGTAAGTTTGGCGTTAAATTTTCAACGGAACAGCGAACAGGCTGTTGCAATCCGGGCAATGGCTTTAGAAAACGGAGGGATATTATTTGAAGAATCAACTAACCAAAAACTAACCCAAAAAAACATTAAATAATATGAACGAATCAAAGGTTGGGAATGTAAATGGATTAAGTCAGAAAGTATGTACTATCTGTATACTCCAGATGAAATGAAACAGCCGGCACAGCTAAGATATGCGGAATGCGAACTTGAAACGGCGGATGTGTGCAGGAAATTAATAAACAGCTATTAATCAAAAAAACATTGTGGGAAATATCCTTCCGATCATGATCCGGTCTTAATCTCTGTAAAATTTTAAAACTATTAATTATATCTTAAAATAACTGATTTTCAATTTAATTTATTATGAACATGACATTTTTTTTTAATGTAAGAACCGCTTTGCAAGCATGTATTGCAGGGGCGATTATGTTCTTTACCTCCTGCGGGGATAAGAGTAGTGACGATGTCTTGCCGGACTATGATTCGTCAAAACCGGTTGTATTGAGTTCTTTCCATCCCGATTCGGGACGAATCGCAGAAAGAGTAATACTTGAAGGCGAGAATTTTGGGACAGATATTTTGCGTATTAAAGTGTATTTTAACAATAAGTCGGCAGCCGTCATATCTTCGACAGGCAACCGCATACACGCACTTGTGCCGCGTATGCCGGGCGATACCTGTATCGTATCGGTAGTAGTCGGGGACGATTCGACGGTATATGCCCGGAATTTTCATTATAAAACATCCATATCGGTGAGTACTATTACCGGCAATGGTACAACTACATTCAAAACCGGTAATCTGGCAGAGGCGACACTCAAACCTTATTATCTGTCTATAGACGATGAATACAATATTTTTGTCTCTGTCAGGGAATCCAGCGATTATGGCATTGTTAAAGTCAGCGAAGAAGACAACAGCGTAATACCGTTGATCATGGGGGCGAGTTCGTTGATCACCCCCAACGCTTTGTGTCCGGATGTGCTGACGGGGATTATTTATGTTCCGTGCGAAACGAGCATTACAACATATTATACATGCGACCCCAAAGAAGCATGGGCGCCGAGGGTTCGGAATTTCACATGGAGAAATCTCAATGGTTTCCCTTTACCGACCAATTCATGGAAACATTCCATGGGTTTCTGCAGGCTTGACGGGTATGTATATACGCGCTTTTTTGAAGGACAGATAGTGAAAATTGATCCCAGGACGATGGAAGCCGACGTCATTTACCAAACATCCAATGGAACATGCGTAGGCGTTACCTTCGATCCGCTGCATCCCGAAATGCTATACATTGCGGGACGTTCCGGCGGGATGGCAGGCGGGATATACAGTATGGACGTAAGGGATCCGGCAAATACATACAGAAGGCTCAATTCATCGGGAAACGGCTATAGAGACGGCGAATTGTCGGAGGCCTTATTCTATAACCCTTGGCAGATATTTTTCGATCCTGAAGGTTATTTATATATCGCCGACGAAGGCAACCATTGTATACGTCGTATTCGTCCCGACCATATTGTGGAAACCGTAGTAGGAACACCCGGTACGGCAGGTATGAAAGACGGCGGCAAGGATGACGCGCAATTCAATAGCCCGCGGGGCGTAGGCGTCGATAAAGACGGTACCGTGTATGTCGCAGACTACGGTAACTCCAGAATCAGGAAATTAGCCATTGAATAATTGATGAATTTTAAAATAAAATCAGGAATCATGAAACGAACATGCAAAACGGCTTGCGCCAAAGAGTTATGAACATGCTGTGAGTTCTATGTTACCGAAATGTTAAAAATTAAATAATGTACACATGAAACGAACATGTAAAACGGCTTGCGCCAGAGATTTATGAACATTTGTGAGTTCTATGTTTCCTTAATGTTAAAAATTAAATAATGTACACATGAAAAAAATTTCGTTATTATTGATTTCGTTTTTTACATGCGGAGTTTTATATTCCCAGAGTGAGCCTATCAGAATCAATGTTGATGCTGCCAAGAAAATTGCTACTGTGACCAAGTTTCTTAACGGCGCAAATATTGAGGATCTGAATAACCAGACTAACGGCGGCATGTTCAGTCAGCTGATTCATGGCGAAGCCTTTGAAGAAAATATTGACCCGAATTTTCTCAATCTGGAGACCAAAGACTACTCAAAAGTATATGTATACCTTGATGAGAGACGTATTCCTCATTTGATTTCACAATCAAATATTTACAATCGTATTCCCTGGAACAATAATACTGAAAAGTATGATGTTTATTCGAAAGATGTGTATAATCAAACCATCATTCGCTTTCCGGATATGATTTCGGGATGGAAATTTCCCGGGCGTTTCCTGCCTTACGATTCACTTCCTGCAAATACCCAAAAGGTTTTGCTCGATCTCATGAACGGGAATGAGCAGATATCAAAGTTCTGGAACAAAAATATTTCCGGCAACCCGCAGTATCGTTATACACTGGAACGCAAAGGAGATGCCTATATGGGACGCCAGACACAGGTTATGGCTTTTGTCGGAGGCAGCGGCGAAGTTGGAATCACTAATCATGGACTCTACAAACAGGGCATAAAGTTCGAATCAGGTAAACCTTATGATGGTGTGTTGAGAATCAAAGCCGATAATCAGACAACTATTTATATATCACTGCGTGATGAAAAAGGCAGTGTTCTTGCAGAAAAGGTATTTTATCTGAAAGGCAATGGCAGTTACGAGAAAGTGGAATATGAACTGACGCCGAACGGAAATACAAAAAAAGGAAGCATAGGCGTATCGCTGAAAAGTCCTGGGGAAGTACGTTTCGGATTTATGTTCTTTCAGCCTGGAGAATGGGGACGCGTATCGGGCGGATGGCCTATCCGCACTATGTTTACCAATGCCATCAAACGTCAGGGAATCACAGTATTCCGCTACAATGGATCCATGGTCGACGTAGGCAACGATACTTACCTCTACCGCTGGAAAAACATGATAGGTCCGGTTGATGAACGAAGGACTGTTTTGCGCAGCGGATTTAACCTCTATGCAACTCACAGTTTCGGTTTCATCGAGATGCTACAGGCTGCAGAGTCTATCGGCGCCATTGCTATCATAGGTATGAGTATGGATGAGACTTCCGAAGATATAAGTGATTTTGTGGAGTATGTCAATGGTCCGGTTACATCTACATGGGGCGCATTAAGGGCGCAGCACGGACATCCTGAGCCATACAATCTTAAGTATATACAGGTGGATAATGAACGTCAGATTTCAAACGGATATGTGAATTGTATGAAAAAATTCGCTTTAGCTGCATGGAAAATTGATCCCGAAATGTCTATCATGACATCATTAAACATCGGACAAGGATACAGACGTGATCTTACAGATGCGCAGAAGCACAACATGAAAAATATTCAGAGCCAAATTGAGAGTTTAAGACAAAATCCTCAGAGCAGACAACAAATAACGCTGTTACAGCAACAATTGGATAGATTGCAAGCGGCAAGCCAACAATATAAACTGTCGTCGGAAATGGCCGGTTGGTTTATAGCTCAGGGTAAAGGTGACAAACTTGCATGGGACTCGCATTACAGCGGCTCGCGCAACTTTGCCGATGGTGGCGACAGCTTTCTGAATTCGATGGGTATAAACCTTCAAACGGAACTTGCAAAAGATCACCCCGGCTTTAAACTTAATCTTCATGATATGGAGGAGAACGGCCAGCGTTGTGACTGGGATAGGGGACTTGCACATGCTCATAACTGGAATACACTGCAACGTTACGGCGACCATTTCAAGATGCTTGGAACAGCCAATACATTCCAGCCCCATGGCCTGCATTATATGTGGGATCAGGGAAGGGTGCATTACACTTCTGATACAATCTGGTTTCAACCTTCGGCGTATATAGATGAAATAATGATGCAGACATGGAAGCCGAATGTGGTTAATGCGACAAGTAGCATCGACACTTTATTGGATGTCACAGCGAAGATTAACGATGCGAAGAATGAAATGACGTTATATGTGGTCAATATGTCGAACCAACCTCAGAATGCAGTCGTCAATATCGGTAATTTCAGCTACCGTTCGCGTGCAGATGTTATTACAATCGGCGATTGCGATCTGACCGAGTATAATACATACGAAAACATGAACAATATTGTCCCCTTACGTAAGCAGGTAACTCTTGGCGGAAAAGATGCGAAATACACTTTCCCAAGGTATTCTTACACTGTGATTACATTAAAAAAGTGAAATAATAACACAACAGGCGTATTATCTCAGTTATTAATAATTTGAAACCAAATAAGTTATATATGAAAAAGAGTTTTTTATTATTGTTCACAGTCAGTTTGTTGGCTTTACCTTTTGTCAGTTCAGGACAGGAAGAAGGCAGAATCAGAATGCATGACCCTGTGATGATCAAACATAAGGATAAGGTTTACATTTTTGCTACCGGCAGAGGTGTTACCGTATGGTCGTCGACAGACATGAAAAGTTGGACACGCGAAAAATCGGTGTTTGAAACTACCCCGCAATGGGCTGTTGACGCAATGGCTCAGTATGCAGCGAAAGATACGTCGATGAGACCGTTCAGAGGAGATTTCTGGGCTCCCGATATAAGCTTTCATAACGGCCTGTATCACCTGTATTATTCCGCATCGGCATTTGGCAAAAACACATCATGTATTGGTTATGCCACAAATAAGACGCTTGATCCAAATGATCCGGATTTTAAATGGGTAGACCATGGACCGGCAGTATGTTCAACGCCGATAAAAGATAACTGGAATGCTATTGATCCCAACTTACAGTATGGAGAGGATGGTTTTCCTTACCTGATATGGGGCTCTTTCTGGGATGGCTTGCAGATTGTGCGCCTT
>JAIROL010000212.1 GCA_031257565.1 Tannerella sp.
TTTTCATAGCTGTATCATTTAATTCGTGTCAATATGTATTGAAAGCTGATTTATGTCTGAATCCGCATCGCAAATATAGAAATAAATAAACAAATAAACAAAAACGAGTGAATCGCTGAAAAAAAAATCAAAAATAGTTGTGCATCTGAAAAAAAGTATTATCTTTGCATCAATCTCCATACAGGATTTATAAATAGCGCATGGGAAAAGAGAAACCGAAAGTACAATCCATACTGGAATCCGTATTTATCAATGCAGTCGATAAATTATCAAAGGCCGATCGCGGGCATTTTGTCGGCGAGTTGCATATACAGCTGGATATGTTGACCGGCGAGATACAGGTTTATGACGATCAGGAAGTTTTGCTGGAAAAAAATATTATATTTGACTGGGCGGCGGATCGTTCGGAGAGAGGCGCACGCTCGCACAAGCAGGCGGTTCATCTCATTCGCGGCGCTCTCGCGGCGTTAAAGTCGAGAAAAATATTTGACAATCCTGTATTTATGTGGCCTTTGACGATTCTGCTCGTCGATGATAACTTTAATGAAATAGAAATGATCTATATGCTGGAAGACGTCGATTTCGTATCGGAAGGAAGGTTGATGAAAAATATGGAGCAGGAACTTCAAATTTTTTCAAAAAAACTTTTTGCAGATATGGAATAAATAGTATCTTTGCGAAGTTAAATAACCTTTTTCAGCTTAATTTATATATAGTAAATTGATAATCAGGTATTAACCATGAATCGACGCGTATAATCCGGCGATCTGCTTCAAGAGAATAAACATGCAGGCGTCCGCTATGTTACCTTGATGTTGAAAAATAAACGATGGACGCATGAAAAAATGCCGAAATGGCTCAGTTGGTAGAGCAATTCATTCGTAATGAATAGGTCCCCGGTTCGAGTCCGGGTTTCGGCTCACGATGATAAATGCTGAATATACAATATATAATGTACGCATGTACATTCTAAAAAATACAGTAAAAAATGATAATAGACAATTGTTTATCCGATCCGGGATTTGTTATCTTAAGTTGGGGTTTCGTACTGAAAAACCGGCATTTGGATAATAAATCGTCTCATAGTGAAAAAAAAGTGCGCGATTCTGATGCGTTATAGCGAACGAATGTGTATTTTTGCTGCAATGTATGATAGTTTGTCGTGGATTGTCGAAAAAAAAGAAATAAGAGATTAAATTAAATAAATTTTTAGTACTAATTTAAATTAAATTATTATGAACAGAAAGATTTTTACTTTATTAGCATCTGCGTTAGCGCTGTTTTCGACGGCATTTTACGCCAGTGCTAGGAGCGTCGCCGATAAGAGCGTCGGCGCTCTGGTGAAAACACTCCCTGCCGGTCTGTCAAAGGGGATGTATCACATTCAGATTGACTCCATTTATGTGAAAGACGGGTCCGAATATAAATGGATTCCTGTTACTTATGAGGTTGGTAGCTCTAACAGACATCTTCAATATGAAGGTCCAGAACTTACCTATCAGATGGTTAATCATGCTACTACTGCAACCGGCGATACGATTGTGTTATCGATTACAGAAGGAGGCGAGGTGGCAATGATAAGCGCTCGTGATTTAAGAGAAAAATTGTTCGCTAACGACGCCCATTTGCCTGATTTACAGGCTACCATGTGGTGTATTGACCTGTTGGAAGACGCCAGTTCTGGCCAACATGCTACGTACCATTTTACAAACAAGATATTCAATAAAGATCTGGATTATACAACTACGGGCGTGACGCTAGTAGGTCCCAGGGAACTGGGATGGAGGTATTCTGATTCTTATAACAATGGACTGTTGAGGGATAAACAGCCGCTTTATCGTAGTATTGGGAGCGGAAAACGTGTGGTTATTACCGCCCAGTTAGATGGCAGTGGATGGCCTACCGGAAAGCTTCTTACGAAAGAGGTTGATGACGATAAATTTGTAACGGGTAAAGTAGAAGGTATGCTTAAATTTTCAATTGTGAAAATTTCCCCGTTTGTATTGAGCGCTAATGATTTTAATACTCAGTTGAATAATGCAGCGGCAGATAGGATTCAGTTGCAGTTTGATCCGGTTCCGACACTGCCCAATTATTTTGGTTATAAACTGTATGCAGAATCTGCTCTTGGTGGTGCTGGCCTTTTAGATTATCTGAATGTAAAGGCGTATGATCAGAACGGTACCGATCTGGGTTATATCCGTAACAGTAACCGGAAAAAAAGTGACGACGCTAACAAATATAACAATGCCTACGGTATCGAGTATCTGAATATAACAGCTGGACCACGTAGTGGAACTGATATTTCTGTTGATAATAACAACAACGGTTACAACAATAGTTATCGTTTTGTGTATTTCCCATCGGAAGACAGCCTTGTTATTAATGCTTATCATGTAAATCATAATTCACATAGCGTATACAACAATTCAACCTATACAGATGATGGAAGTTATGTATCTGATCAGCCCGGAGACGCTCCTTATTACTACGGTTTGTATAATGAAGATATACTATATGCTCAGATTGTACATCTTCAGGATTTGACTAATGAGGCCGACGACGACGTTACCATGATGACAATTGCATCGCATCCTTCAAACGTACGCATATTCTTTGGTATAAACAATTGTGAAGAGATGCTGGTCGATGCATGGCAACCTGCACAGGGCGTTTATACGATCTGGGATTCAAGAGGCCGCTGTTTAGGCGTTCGTATCTATAACGGAACTTATACGCCCCAGTGGTTGGAACTTTACCCGGGGGAATGTCCGGATCGTATCCCTGCTTACCAGTGGGCGATCGAACCTGAGCTAAATTCATCCTCGCGTGTTAAAATTACAAACCGTGAGTTCGGTAGTGTGACTAGTGATATTGTTAGGATGAATAATGTATTGGTTAAGAGAGGATCAAATCCAATTTTTACGCAACAGAGCCAGTTCAAATATAATCCGATTATTCCGAAATATACAAACGGCGGAGCCTATGAGCCGATAACGATAGGCAAGGTTAAAGGAGAATATCTGCCGGTAGTAGAGATAAGCGCCGGCGATAATTGCGGACTAGGCGGAACAAGCGGTTACAGCGGTTTCAGGCCGGTAAACAAAGAATTCCTTAAAGATCCATACCTTGGATATAAACATTTCTATGTAGACCAAAGTAATGGTAAATCGGAAGACAGCGAAAAGGGAAAAGGTATGGACTACAATGCTTATGCGTTCAGTTACTTGCACAACTATTATGAAACCGGACATATAAGCCTTGAACCTAATTACAACGATACATTGCTGCAGGTTGATGGAAATGAGAAAACAGGCTTCCAGTTTATACTGGGCGATAGTATTTCTGCCTATAAAGAAGAGGAGTACGGATATCCGAGATCTGCTTCCTCCTGGAGCGGTCTGAAGATTACGGATGTAGCTCCTTATCATAACCCGAAACATGAACAGTCGGTTCCTGTTTTGAAACGTTATCATTATAAATTGAAAGTGGCCGATTTCTATCAATACAGAGATGATCTTTCCGAACAGTACGTTGTATTGAAAGGAGCGAAAGCCGACCATTCGGATATCAAGAACCTGCTGAAATATGGAGTTGCCGACGTATATTCGGGGCATGAAGGGTTTAAATTCGCAAATGTTTACCTGCGCGAATCATTCTTCCTGCCGAGAGAAAAGTCGATAAACGAAGAAAGAAACCCGATTGACGAATCGCGTCGTATCTACTATGTTATGTTAGACCGTATTGGAAAAAATGACCTGAATGCGGTCACTTCATTTGGAGGCCTTGAGGTTTCCGATACTTTGAAGAGCGACGACGGCACCAGCTTTAGCCTTTTACAACTTGGCGTCGACGATAAGGACGCCTGGGTCAAAGCGATAGGTAAAACAGGAAATTCAATTGTCGTTTCCCCGTTTGCCCTGGAAAATCTGAACTATCCGTTGTACAGAAGATTACGCAGTAAGAGGGATGACGGCGCAACTGAAGAAGGCGACGGGGTTAATCCGGAGCTGGGCGCTGCTTTGGGAACAAATCTGGACGCTCCCAAGACGTTGCGTATCTATAGAGATGAAGCTCCGCTGCAATATCTGCACGAAGACGGTTTGAGCGACACTTCTCTTGGTAAAGGTATCAAATTCCTGGGACTGGCTAATGCCGCCGAAAATAAGGAAGACTATGCTCTTGACGGAACGGTTAAATATAATTTCCATCTGTTCATCGATACTGCATATATCAATCGCGGTACAGGATGGATTAAACCTCAGTATCTGATTGCAGTGGGTCAGACCGTCTTTAAAGGCAAGACGATTACGGGCACGGACAATTGCGGCGATCCTACGATCAAAACATTGATCCCTTACATAACAGGTCGTTACCTGGTTAACGCAACAGATTCCTCACGCGTAATAGGCAGTAGCGGACACATCTTTGATCCTATTCGTGATGATAGATTTGTTTTTGATGAAGACTGGGATCGCCTGGCATTTGTTCCGGCAATTCATACGGGCGACCGTCTTTATATTATCAGCGAGCTTGAGAAGGCAGGCTATAAAGAAAGCGACTGGACTTTTACCGGCGAGGACGGCACGAAATACGTCGACGGCGAGGCTTTGAAAGCGCTGAATGTAAAGGCACGTACATCGGGTAACAGAAACGCTCTTGGCGCATATTACGAATTCGGCGCATGGAATAACTATCATAATGACGTATGTTTCTCATTACGTTTCAGATCGCCTGACGCAGTGAATCCGGATGCAAACGGAGACGACGAGGTAGAAGATAACTTTGACAAACGTTTCTATATCGAATCCGAAACGAAAGACCGTGACGTGCAAAACAACAGAAAGATTGCTCCGGTACAAGGCGGATGGATTAAAATTGAGAACTGGGTGCCTGTATTGAGCCGTACGTCTTACAAAGATGACATAATCCAGGGAGATGTGTTCAATGTGGAAAAACCGACTAGCTGGCAGGATGGCCAGGCTACTTCTAATGAAAGCGTAACGGAAAAAGTTGGCGTTATTGCAGGCGAAGGTAGCGTGTCTGTTTTGAATGCTGCCGGAAAACAGGTGGCGATATCCAATATGTTAGGTCAGACAATTGTTAATAAAGCGCTGGTTGGCAGCAATGAAACAATTTCTGTTCCCAAGGGCGTCGCCATTGTGACTGTTGAAGGTGAAAAAGCTGTTAAGGTAATTATTAAATAAAAACAGATAAGGAAACTCATTCCCTCATTTTGATAAGCAAGCCGCTATGGTTTGCTTATCGAGGGGAGGGATAGATAAAAAAGGAAATTATTAAATAATAAAATTATATGATTATGAACAAAAAGATTTTCACTCTGTTAGCAGGAGCAAGCTTGCTTGTTGGCTCCTTGATTACGGTGAATGCCCAAAATCCGTACAAGGATAAGGCGAGTGGGACAAGTACGGACTTTAGCGATATCCTGACGGCTGACGCTGTTAAAAAACTACCTGCGTCGTACGATAGTTACTTTTATCTGCTTAGCGTTACCGGTCTGGCAAATGCGTCCGGCTCTAATGCGGCAACTAAATTCACAACCGATCTTGGTAATAGTCAGTATGTTCTGTTTGTGGATGAGCAGAATAGTACGCCGGGAAATGAAATAATGAATCTGCGTTTTGATGATTTAGCAAAATTAGATTCTGAGTATGATTATTCCTATGTGAATCCTGCAAATGCGGATTACAAGTCGTCTAAATTCGGCGCTATTCGTCGTGCATCATGGTGTGTTGAATATAATACGGGGACAGTTTCCGGTTCCAATGTTATTTTCGATTTCGTAAACATGCAGACCGGCCGTCAGCTGGAAGCTCCTGTTATTTATGACGAGCCGGGTAGTTGGATAGATGACGGATCTGGAAACAAGGTATATGGTAAGGCGATCGATACATATAATCCGGACCTGATCGTCAGCGGATGGCATTTTTCGGAAACTTATCTACCAACTAAACCGGATGGCTCTAGTGGCCAGAATCTTCAGACAGATATGCCTCTGTATTCTTATGTAGCGCCGGATACGGTAGCCGTACTGGTTTTGGCGAATGTGAATTATGAAATCCCTGGCGGAACTTATAAAACCGGAGGTTATACCGTTTCGGTAAAACACGTGGCGTCCAACGACCTGATTCAGGACCCTGTTACGGGTAGCGTTCGTATAGGCGTAAATGGGGTAAGCGACGTTCTTCTTTTCACATTGAAGAAAGTAAACAGATTTGTGTTGAACGCGGACGACTGGAATGCAATTAACGGACAGATCTCTTTCAACAAGAATGCAAATGTTCAGGTAACAAATTCCGATAAGAAGGACGTGGTGTATACGAATCCGTTTACAGACAATCCATTGTATGCATACGAAGTACACGATTCATTGTACCACTACGGTTATATGCAGTTCCAGGCAACGGCCGGAACACACGTGGGACAATTCCT
>JAIROL010000233.1 GCA_031257565.1 Tannerella sp.
TTTCCGTGTATTTTACTTTACAGTCTTTTAACAGGGTTGAGACCTTTTTCTGCCCGGCTATAAGTTCCTTATATTCAGGATTGACAATTTCGGATGTGGCGGGAAGAACTCCTTTGAGACAGCTCGTAATTGTGTCTATACCAAAGCTTTCAACCATGTATTTGAAGAAGAGCGAAATAAGTTCTGCCTTATCCGTCGATTGCAGCAGCTTTTTCAAATCTGACTTTGCCATAATTACTCTTTAGCGCTTCTAAAAATATAACCCCACGTTTTGTTATCCTGAGTTTCTGTTTTGGATGATTCTTATTATCGGGGATCGTATCTTCTATCAGTTTATCTTCTGTCAGCTTTGATAATATCTTGTATAATTGACCGGAAATTTGTTTCTGTCCCAATGCTTCTGAAATTTCTTTCCGGGAAAGAGGCGATTCTATTACCTTATATAAAACTTCGGAATACATGGTAGGATTATGCAACTCCTGCTGCAACTCCTGCTGCAACTCCTGCCGTAACTCCTGCCGTAACTCCTGCCCGGCAATATAATCAAGCTTCACGAACTGTACCTGAAAAGAAAGCCCTGTTTCTTTCCAACGGAAGTCAATATGAGGATATTCTTTCAGCTCGTCTGCTATGAGTTTTAGCCCGTTGCCCCATTGATCGATAATGCCCATCCGTTTGAAAACCGGCGCTATCACTTTGTTTCGGGCGTCGCTTTGGCGGCTTTCCATTGCTGCATAATCAATCGACGGAGGCAAAAGTCCCGGACTGGTTATTTCAACCATGTCATCATAGATAGCCACTTTAACATCTTTACCGGAAAGAGAATAATCTCTATGTAAAACGGAATTCCGAATGGTTTCTCTTATGGCTTTAACCGGATATTCCCAACGGGAAACCGTATAAACGCCCTCTACCGTTGCCCCTTTGTTGATATGGCGTAGTACAAAGTTATAGGCCTCTTCGGCTTGCGTGGCAATATTGGATAAGATACTCTTTTGGTCAATAAATTCTTCCGCAGTCGTACCTTTGAATCTTGCACACTCCACTTTGGCAAAAGGAAACAGCGAACGGCGAAGCTCGTCATCGGAAAACAAAATCAAAGCGCTTGTCGGATACTCTACCCCATTCATATTTTTGACAAGTTCTAACTTGCGTAATGTTTGAGCATCTAAAATGTCGCCGGTCTTATCTTGATATGCCTGCTTGAAGTTTTCGAGATTCAGTTCATCCGCCGGTTTATCCATTATCAACTCGCTATCGAACGAAACATTTCGTTTCCGGCGTTCCAATTCGGCTATAATTTCTTCATCCGCCAAACGATTTGACGAACCGACACGAATATAAGTTCCTTTTTGTTTCCCTTTGTCTTTCCGGTGATAGGCAGGCGAACTACCGCGATACACAGTTACCCGTATGATATGCTTATCGTCTTCCGTCAGAAAAGTAATGTCCGGCAAAATCGCCGGATAGCAACGATCAAAAATAATATTGCTTACCTGCTCTTCGATTTTCATAAGGTCTTCTTCAGGAAGCCCGACGATCTCTCTCGGATTATCTCGTATACCAATATATAATTCTCCGCCGGCGTCATTAGCAAAGGCAATAATCGTATTTGCCAAATCCGCATTCTCAGGAAGAATTTCCTTGAACTCCAAACGTCTTCCTTCCGGTTGTTTTATGATTTCTTTGATTGTCATACCGAAGTTTCCCATCTCCTAACGCGCCGCATAATGGGTACAAAAATAAACAATTTAAGCGAATTGGCAAGACAAATGAGCGCAAAAGAAAAAAATCCCGAAGCCTCTTTACAGTTCCGGGATTTATATTTCCATACAAACAAGGTATTACCCCTGATTACCAGTTGCGACGACCGCCTCCGTCGCGTTCGCGATTACGATTGCCGCCTCCGCCGCCTCCGCCGCCGCCTGGACGCGGAGGACGTTGCGAACGATCGGATTCTACATAACCTTCCGGTTTCGACAATAAGGCTTTGCGCGAAAGCTTGAATTTACCGGTCTTGGGGTCTATATCCACAAGCTTAACCGTAATGGTATCGCCTTCCTTCAGGCCAGACTCTTCCACTCTTTCCAGGCGCTTCCAGTCCATTTCGGAAATATGAAGCAAACCGTCTTTTCCCGACATAAATTCCACAAACGCCCCATATGGCATGACAGATGAAATTTTTCCTTCATATATCTCTCCTATTTCAGGTATCGCTACAATCGCTTTGATCGCCTTCAACGCCGCGTCAATGCTCTCCTTATTTGTAGCCGATATCTCAATAACGCCTTCATTATTAATCTCTTCTATAGAAATAACAGCGCCTGTCTTTTCCTGAATACCCTGAATAATCTTTCCTCCCGGGCCGATGATGGCTCCGATAAATTCTTTGCCGACAGTCATTGTCTCTATACGCGGCGCATGAGGTTTAAGCTCGGCGCGCGGCGCAGGCATTGCATCGTTAATCTTGCCGAGGATGTGCATACGCCCCTCTTTCGCTTGCGCCAGTGCGTTCTCCAATATTTCGTATGACAGCCCGTCTACCTTGATATCCATTTGTGTAGCTGTTATGCCATCTTTCGTACCTGTTACCTTGAAGTCCATATCTCCCAGATGATCTTCGTCGCCAAGAATATCGGAAAGGATCGCATAATTTGTTCCTTTATTCTCGGAAATAAGTCCCATTGCAATACCTGATACGGGTTTATGCAAAGGCACGCCGGCGTCAAGCAACGCCAGTGTTCCGGCACAGACGGTTGCCATGGACGACGAACCGTTAGATTCGAGAATATCCGAAACGATACGTATCACATACGGATAATTATCCGGTATCATGCGTTTCAATGCGCGATGGGCAAGGTTTCCATGACCGATCTCACGACGCCCTACCCCCCGTTGCGGCCTGGCTTCGCCGGTTGAAAACGGAGGGAAATTGTAGTGAAGAAGAAATCTTGCTTTACCATGATCCAATACATCGTCAACAATTTTTTCATCGTTTTTCGTTCCGAGCGTAACCGTCGATAAGGACTGCGTTTCGCCACGCGTAAATACAGCCGCTCCGTGAGGTCCCGGCAAATAATCCGTCTCAATCCATATCGGACGTATTTCGGTCGTCTTGCGGCCATCCAGGCGTTTGCCCTCGTCAAGGATCGCGCGACGCATCGCCTCTTTTTCCACCTCATGATAGTAGCGATCAATCAGCGCGCCTTTTGTTTCAAGCTCTTCTTCCGTATACTGCGTTTTAAACTCTTCCTTGACGGCGGCAAAAGCGCCCGAACGCTCCTGCTTTCCGCTTCCGGAAACGGCGACGGCATATACTTTATCATAACAATCTTTACGTACGGCCGCGCGTAACTCCTCATCATTCTCTTCGTGATTGTACTCGCGTTTTACGGTTTTACCGCAGGCTTCCATCAATTCCGCCTGTACTTGGCAATGCTGTTTGATCGCTTCGTGAGCTATTTTAATCGCTTCAAGCATTTCCGACTCCTGTACCTCGTCCATCTCGCCTTCGACCATCATGATATTTTCGGCTGTAGCGCCTACCATAATATCCATATCCGCTTTTTCTAATTGCGTAAATGTCGGGTTTAGCACATACCGGCCATCTACCCGCGCTACGCGCACTTCCGATATGGGACCGTTGAACGGTATGTCGGATACGGCAAGAGCGGCAGAAGCCGCAAGCCCGGCCAGTGCATCGGGTATATCTTCGCCATCAGCCGAGAAAAGTATGATATTCACAAAAACTTCAGCATGATAATTATCCGGGAATAACGGACGAAGAACACGGTCAACCAAGCGCGAAGTCAGCACTTCATAATCGGAAGCTTTGCCTTCTCTACGAGTGAACCCGCCCGGAAAACGGCCAAATGCCGAAAATTTTTCCTTATAATCCACCTGAAGCGGCATAAAATCCGTACCGGGAACAGCCTCTTTTGCTCCGCAAACAGTAGCAAGCAACACAGTGTTGCCCATACGAACAGTAACCGAGCCGTCAGCCTGCTTTGCCAATTTCCCGGTTTCAATGGTGATCGTCCTTCCATCACCCAAATCAATCGTCTTGTTAATTACATTCATCTTTTTCCTTTTTATTTTACATCTTTTCCGGATAAAAACGCCGGAAACCAGATACATCTTTCTTTAAAATTTGGGCAAAGATAATAATTTAATTCCTAATTCTTAACTCTTAATTGTAATTATTTATTACCTTTGCGCCCTCAACTCCGAAACGCTCCTGATTCGGGGGAAAATCAGAGGTAAATAATCATTATGAATAAATTCGAAGAACTGGGCGTCAGGCCCGACATTATCAAGGCCATCAGCGAAATGGGCTATGCCGCGCCCATGCCGGTGCAGGAAGAAGTAATACCCTTATTGCTGCAAAACGCGGGCGATATCATAGCGCTGGCACAGACCGGTACCGGCAAAACCGCAGCATACGGACTTCCGGTATTACAGCAAATAGACGTCGCCGTACATCGTCCGCAAACGCTTATCTTATGTCCGACACGCGAGTTATGCCTGCAAATCGCATCCGATCTGAACGACTATTCAAAATACATACATAACCTGTCCGTACTGCCCGTATATGGAGGTTCGAGCATCGAAAGCCAGATCAAAACCCTTTCAAAAGGGGTGCATATCATCGTCGCCACGCCGGGACGACTCTTAGATCTTATGAACAGACGGGTCGCCAATCTGTCGACTATTAAAAACGTAATCCTTGACGAAGCCGACGAAATGTTGTCCATGGGCTTTTCGGAAAGTATCGAAAGCATCCTGTCTGAAGTTCCCGAAGAACGGAATATGCTGCTCTTCTCAGCTACTATGCCGCGGGAAATAGAGAAAATAACCGGACGATACATGCATTCGCCGCGCAAAGTCGTGATTGGAAAAAAGAACCAGGGAAACGAAAACATACGCCATATCTATTATACGGTACATGCCAAAGACAAATACCTGGCTCTCAAACGTATCGTCGACTATTATCCCAACATTTACGGAATAGTCTTCTGCCGGACACGCCGCGAGACGCAGGAAATCGCCGATCAGCTGATACGCGACGGCTATAATGCCGACGCGCTGCACGGCGAATTGACGCAGGCCGCACGCGATTATGTCATGCAGAAGTTCCGGAACCGCAACCTGCAGCTTCTTGTTGCAACCGACGTCGCCGCGCGGGGACTTGACGTGAACGACCTCACACATGTGATCCATTACGGATTACCGGACGAAACGGAAGCTTATACGCATCGTAGCGGACGTACTGCACGCGGAGGTAAAACAGGTATTTCTATCGCAATCTGCCATACAAAAGAAAAAGGCAAATTACGCAAGATCATGGAGATTGTAAACTGCAAATTCGAAAAAGGAATCATTCCCGACAGTAAAACAATTTGCGAAAAACAACTCTTTAATTTTGCCGACAAAATAGAAAAAGTAAAAGTCAACGAAGAAGAAATTGCAGAACTGATGCCGTCTATCTTCCGGAAACTGGAATGGCTGGAAAAAGAAGACATTATAAAACGCATTATATCGCTGGAATTTAATCGGCTGATCGATTATTACATTGAAGCGGGAGAAATCGAAGAAGTCGGCGAAAAACAAAACAAAAACGAAACAAGGACAGACAGAGGAGGAAAACGTAAATTATCGGCCGATCGCCCGGAAGACGGAATGAAAATCCTCAAACTGAATTTCGGAAGAAAAAACGCCCTCATTCCCGCACAACTCATTGAACTTATAAACCATTGCGTAAAAGGAAAAAGAATCGATATTGGCCGGATTGAACTGCATGACGATTTTACCCTCTTTGAAGTAAACAAGGCCGATGCCGGTCGCGTCATGGACTCAATGAACAGTTTTGAAGTAGACGGAAAAGCGATTATCGTAAAACCGTCAGCCGGAAAAAGCGCCCGTGATAAAAGGCATAAAAAGGCTATCGACAGACAAAGGAATGGTTTTGAGGAAAGAAATAAAAAACGCAGAAAATGAAATTAATCCGTTTTTTCGCTTGATTTTTTAAACTCTTTGTTTTATCTTTGCCACGTTTCATAGAATGAATCCATAGCCGAATAACGGGCGTTGAATATTGAGGAACATCTTGCGGATCATAAAACACTTTGATATTCAGTAGTTTCCACGCTCGTAATAATTGTGATAATCCTTGCAAAGGAAACAGTAAGGTGTAAATTAATGGCATCGTTATAACGAATATATAGACTTGCTAATGTTAGAATTTTATAAACATACCATCGACAACAGGTCGCTTTTACAAAACAGAAGCAATTCTATGCGCCTTTTAATGTTAAATTAAATTATGTGAAAATGAAACATCTTACTATTTGCCTATTATTGTTAATCGGAACTGCATTCGGTCTTCATGCGCAGGATAAAATCGTATTACGCAACGGCAGAACCATCGAGGTTAAGGTACAGAGAAGCCTCGAAAATCGTGTAGAATATACCTATCCCGGCGAAACATCCGTATACGAACGACCGAAAACAACGGTGTCCTATATCCTCTATGAAGACGGTCGGAAAGAAATTTGCGACGAAAGTCAGTCATCTCCCAACAGAAATTCAAGCCGGACGTCGTCCGACAGAACTGCAACAAGCTCTTCCTCGCCGTCTTCCGCAAAAAACAACAAATTATCCGGTAATGACGAAATTTTCTGGCAGGATGTGAAAACGACGTTTATCGAATCGGATGTAAGTGAAATGACCCGCCTGAGACGTATCTCGGCTACATCCGACATAAGTTATAAAGATGCAATCCAGCAACTGAAGAAAAAAGCGGCAGCTATGGGCGGGACAACGATCCTTATCATGGACGATAACGGTGAGGACGTCGAAATAATGGGTATCGTTTACCGTGATGAAAATATGAATTATACCCCGAGAAACGCAAATGAACGCAGCGCTGCGCCGGCAGAATCGTCTTCCAATATACGTCGCCGCCGTATAACGCAGCAGATGGAAAGCTATAACAACGAATCAAATCTTGAATTTGATAATTCAGCCGGTTCACGCGATAATACCCGTAGCTCATCATCTTCTTCACGTAATACTCCTGCCCGCGACAACGCTTCATCATCGCGTCAGACCTATGGCAGCGAAGACTCTCCTGACGCCGTTTACCTGTCGAGCGGACGCGTTATAAGAGGTACAATCGAAGAATTCGAACCGGACGACTTTGTAAGTATCCGCACTCCGGCCGGAAAAATATATGAATATTCAATGGACGATGTGAAACGGATATCACGCGATTCGACAAGTAAATCAACGGCCAAAAGAGCCTCTTCCTCTTCGCGCAGTTCGTCGAAATATGACGATAACGACGACAGATACGACAACAACAGTTCTTTTGCAAAATATAATGATAACGATCCTTATGATAATTATAAAGTAAGCGGATACAAAGGAACATTTGATGCAGGTTACAATCTCGCCATGGGAGGCACCGGCGATAAAGGAAGTTTCGAATTTAATACAAGCCATGGTTATCAGATAAATGAATACCTCTTTGTGGGAGCAGGTATAGGACTGCACTTATACAATGCGCGCGACGCGGAAATGACGAATCCGAAACATTATCCTCAATATGTGCCGAAACCGGGAACATCGTCAGGCGAGAAAATCACTCCTTTTGATTCGGTCACCTACATGCATGCAGTAGATTCATCCTATATGACATTCCCTGTTTTTATCGATGTGCGCGGTTATTTACCTCTTCAGAACAGCAAAATAACTCCGTTTGCTATGTTCCGGTTCGGTTATGCGTTTAATCTCAGCGACAGTTTCGGCGGTATGGGACTGTACATGAATCCGGCAATCGGAGTAAAATACAGGCTGTCGCGGCTGATCGGTATCAATTTCAGCGTAGGATATGCATATCAGAGCTACGGAGGTATACCGAAAGACGGAGGCTATGGGTATTATTACTACAAAAGCGAGGCCGATAAAAACAGTAACCCGGACGTCAAATATGAAGCCAAAGGCGCAGGATGTATCAGTCTGAAGCTGGGAGTCGAATTCTGACCGGCGAAAAGAGAGATTTAGTTTGACGGCGCGCCATCGGATTTCATGTTTGAATTGACGCGGGATGAATGGAAAGAACCGGTCACAATTTGTGACCGGTTACAAAAAATAAATAATGTACGCATGAAAAAATTTACAATCTTATTTATTCTGTTCTTTGCAGCAACATTCGGCAGTATGGCGCAAGACTATCAGGAGGTCGTTTACCTCACAGACGGAAGCCTTATAAAAGGATTTATCATTGAACAGATTCCCAATGATTATCTGAAAATAAGAACATCCGGCGGAAAAGTTTACCTCATAGAAATGTATGAAGTAGAGAGAATTACTAAAGAAAGAACAAGGACGCAAAACAACAGAGGACAAAACATCAATCAACGTGATTATAACAATAACCGGAATTCGCAAAGAAACAGATCCGGTTATTATCGGGATGACGATTACGATGACTACGATGACTACGATCTTCCACGCAACAGTATCCATTTCGGCGTGAAGACAGGAGGAGTACTCTCTAATATAGCTGTGGAAGACTCTAAAAATAAAACAGGATTTCAGGGGGGTGTTTTCGCAGAATTTAAATTTAACAAATTCGCCATTCAGCCGGAATTATTATTTTCCATGCAGGGGACAAAATCCGACTACGATGAATATGATGACTACGATGTCAGTGCAAAAATGAATCTGACTTACTTAAATATCCCTGTAATGGCGAAAGTTTATGTTGCCGACGGACTATGTTTTGAAATGGGACCCCAGCTGGGCGTTCTGTTATCCGCAAAAGGCAAGGCTGAAGTAGAAGGTGTAGAAGGTATAGAAGGTATAGAAGGTATAGAAGGAAGCGTAGACGTGAAGAAACTTATGAATGACGTCGATTTCTCTATGAACTTTGGCGCTTCATATCAGATACCGAGGATACCTTTGGGCTTTTATGCCCGTTATTCTTTCGGATTGACTGATCTCGTCAAAGATGTTGACTCGGATGAAGATGCCGGGAAAAACCGGGTATTCCAGGTTGGCGCATTTGTTAAGTTTTAATCATCGCAAGCGAAACGGTTCCCTTAAAAACAGGATGGGATTTTCCGGGGAATTAATTATCTTTGCATCGCAAATTGCGGAAAGATAAACCCCTTAAAACGGGGTTTATCTTTCCGCAAAATATGAATTATGACAAAAGGTACGCAAATAACAAAGTCGCTCACCGTAGAGCAGGCGGATTTTTTAAAATATCTTGACAGTGAAGAAATCCAACTGTTTACGCTTGATATGGTACAGGGATTTACCGGTAACAGAACGAAGACATTGAACGAAATTGTCGAAAATCTTGTCAGGAAAAGTTTTCTGCATCGTCTTGAGCGGGGCAAGTATTGCCGCAGTACGTTCAGGGACGAAAACGTGACCGGGACGTTTATCGTTCCCGACGGTGCGATTGCCTACTGGTCGGCTTTGCATCTGCACGGATTGACCGAGCAATTCCCCAACACGGTATTTGTTCAGACCGTCCTGAAAAAAAATCCTGTAACCATCATGGGAACGCCATACAAGTTTATCAGGATAGCCGCACGGAAAAGAACGGGAATATGTTACAACGGGTACGGCAGTTACAGGTATCCCATCACGGACGTTGAAAAAACAATTGCCGACTGCTTCGATTTGCCGCAATACAGCGGTGGATATGCCGAACTTGTCCGTGCATTTGCTCAGGCAACGCCGGATGCGGGAAAATTGACGGATTACTGCAAAGCTATCAACAACATAGCCGCCATAAAGAGGCTCGGATTTTTAGCCGAACTGCTGAAAAAGCGCGAAATGGACGATTTTGTGCGATTTGCACGAACAAAAGTAAACCGCGCCTGCAACCCGTTTGACCCGTTTGGACATGAACGCGGAGAGATTGTAAGCAACTGGAATTTAAGATTAAACATAACGAAGGAAGACGTCAGGGCAATTGTTCAAAACCATTATTGAGATGATAGGCAAAAATGAAATCAACCGGCTGGCAACCGAAAAAAACGTAAGACCAAGTACGATAGACAAGGACTGGGTTTTGGGACTGGGGAGCCGACCACCGTAAAGACCAGCAACCGCCCGAACCCGCACGTTGGCTGACAAGCATCAAAATAGAAGTGATCCTCTATGAGACAATGGTTTTTGACGTAGAATTACGGGATATTTACCATCCTTATAGTGACAGTCTTACAGAAAATGCACGGAACATTCCCGTTTACAACATTCACGAAATGCTTGCCGAAAAAATACGGGCTTTGATACAACGTTCCTACACTGC